>JAFSYV010000151.1 GCA_017443585.1 Lentisphaeria bacterium
ACACCGGCGTCTTCAAAGGCGAAGAAGCCACCGTTACGGCCATTTTGTCCAAGAAGGACCGCGTGGTGCTCACTCTGGCCAAGCCCGGAGCCGCCGCGAACTTGGGCAAACGCACCATCCGCAAGAGCCAGGCCAACCCCAACGGCGGCCTGACCGAGCGCGCTGTCTCGGTTCATGTGTCCAATGTGAACAAGAAGTCGCAGGAGTAAGTTAAAATGCCCGATATGAGGAAAAAATATCTGGAAGAAGTGCGCAAGGCTCTGGCAGAAAAGCTGAACATCGCCAACGTCATGGATATCCCGAAGCTGGAAAAGATCGTCATTTCCACCGGTATCTCCTCCGACGCCGAACGTGACAGCTTCACCGAAGCCAAGAAGCACCTGGGCGCCATGACCGGTCAGGAACCGGTCATCACCAAGGCCCGCAAGAACGTTTCCAACTTCAAGCTCCGCGTGGGGATGCAGACCGGCGTCATGGTGACGCTGAGAGGCAGCCGCATGTACGAGTTTCTCGACCGGTTCGTCCACAACGCCCTGCCCCGCGTCCGCGACTTCCGCGGCATTCCCAAGACCGGGTTCGACGGCGTCGGCAACTACAACATGGGCGTCAAGGACTGCTCGGTTTTCACCGAAGTCGATGCGGACAAGCTGAAATATCCCCTCGGCGTGAACATCGCTTTCGTCACCACCGCCAAGGACGATGCTTCGGCCATGGAACTGCTCCGCATGATGGAAATGCCCTTCGAGGAATAAGGAAAGGAACTTGTCATTATGGCTAAACTGAGTTTGATGGTCAAAGCCGCCCGTCCCAACAAGTTTCCGGTGCGCAACTACACCCGCTGCCGGAACTGCGGCCGGCCCCGTGCTTATATCGGCAAGTTCCAGCTCTGCCGCATCTGTTTCCGCGAACTGGCCTCCAAGGGCCAGATCCCGGGCGTGACCAAGGCCAGCTGGTAATAAGGGAGGAAAGCAAAAAAAAATGAGTATGCAGGACCCTATCGCCGATATGCTCACCCGCATCCGCAACGCCGGAGCCGCCGGGCTGAAACGCATCGCTCTGCCCAGTTCCAAGGAGAAGGCCGCCATCGCCGCCGTTCTCAAGGAAGAGGGCTTCATCTGTGACTTCGCGGTCTCCGAAGACGGCGCCAAGCGCACCCTCGGGATCGAGATCAAGTATTATAACGGCAAACCGGTCATCGCCGGTTTGGAGCGTGTCAGCAAGGCTTCGTGCCGCGTCTATTGCTCCTGCGCGGAAATCCCCCGCGTCCGCAACGGCCTCGGCATCGTCGTTCTGAGCACCCCCAAAGGCATCCTCTCGGGCCGCAAGGCGAAAGCCGAAAACGTCGGCGGCGAGATCATCTGCCGTGTCTGGTAATCATGCGCGCATAAGGAAACAGTAAAATGTCACGCATTGGCAAGAAACCCATCGCCATTCCGGCCGGCGTCAAGTTCGCCGTCGCGGAGCGCGTGGTCACCGTGGAAGGCCCCAAGGGGAAACTTTCGCTGACCCTGCCCCCGCACGTCGATGCCGCCGCCGAAGGCACCAATATCGTCGTCACTACTGCTGACGAAACCCGCGAGGCCAACGCCATGCACGGTCTGGCCCGCAGTCTCATCAACAATATGGTCGTCGGCGTCACCGCCGGGTTCAAGAAAGAACTGGCCATCGTGGGCGTCGGCTACAAGGCCCAGCTCGCCGGGAACAAGCTGACCCTCAGTCTGGGATACTCCCACCCTGTGGTCTTCGAGGTCCCCAAGGAGATCAAGCTGACCGTCAC
Organism: Lentisphaeria bacterium; assembly: GCA_017443585.1. GTDB lineage: Bacteria > Verrucomicrobiota > Lentisphaeria > Victivallales > Victivallaceae > UBA1784. The sequence goes on from JAFSYV010000151.1 coordinate 1,778, forward strand.
CCCCGAAAACAAGATGATCGTCGAAGGCATCGACAAGCAGCTGGTCGGCGAGACCGCCGCCCAGATCCGTCGGTTCCGCCCCCCCGAACCCTACAAGGGCAAGGGCATCCGCTACGTGGACGAGCGCATCATTCTGAAGGAAGGCAAGTCCGCCGGATAATCCCGGATGACTGCTCAAGGAGAAGCACAAAATGTCTCAATTCGATAAAAAAATCCAGCGTGCCCGCCGTCATAACCGGATCCGCCTCAAGATTTCCGGCACGGCTGACCGTCCCAGATTCTGCGTCAGCATTACGGCGAACAACATCTATTGTCAGTTCATCGATGATGTGGCCGGCCGCACTCTGGCCGCCACCTCCAGTTTGAGCGCGGCTTTCAAGGCCGACGAAAAGAACCGTCCCAACATGGACGGCGCCAAACTGCTGGGCAAGCTCGCTGCCGAAGCCGCCAAGGCTGCCAACATCTCCGAAGTGGTCTTCGACCGTTCCGGTTACAAGTACCATGGCCGGATCAAGGCGATCGCCGATGCCGCCCGTGAGAATGGTCTCAAGTTCTAAGGAAAAGGAACTCTGAATATGGCAAGACGTGAACGTGACAACGAACCCGCGGAAGTCCGCGAGTTCGAAGAAACCGTGATTTCGATCAACCGCAGCGCCAAGGTCGTCAAGGGCGGCAAGAACATGAGTTTCGGCGCGCTGGTGGTGGTCGGCAACGGCAAAGGCCGGGTCGGCTACGGCTACGGCAAGGCCAACGAAGTTTCCGATGCGATCCGCAAAGGGACCGAGAGCGCCCACAGGAACCTGGTGAACTTCCCCATGAACGGCGCCACGATCCCCCACGAGATCGAAGCCAAGTTCGGCGGGGCCCGGGTCCTGCTCCGTCCGGCCAGCGCCGGTACCGGTCTGATCGCGGGCGGCGCCATGCGCGCCATCCTCGAGCTGGCGGGCGTCAAGGACGTGCTGGCCAAGTCCCTCGGGGCGGCCAACTCCATCAACGTGGCCAAGGCCACCTTCGCCGCCATCGCGGCGCTCTCCACCCGCGAAGAGGCTTTCGCCAAGCGCGGTCTGGCCGTGCCCGAAAAGGCTGCCGCCGAAACCGAAAATCAATAATCCGGAGTCTTAAAGAATCATGAAACTGCACGAATTGAGTCCAGCTCCCGGTTCCCGCAAGGCGCGCAAGCGCGTCGGCCGCGGCGACAGTTCCGGGCTGGGCAAAACCGCCGGCCGGGGCGACAAGGGGCAGAAGTCCCGTACCGGTTCGGTCATCCGTCCCTTCTTCGAAGGCGGCCAGATCCCCTTCTTCCGCCGTCTGCCGAAGCGGGGCTTCAAGAATCCCGACCGGGTCGTCTTCCAGCTGGTGAACCTGAGCGTCATTGAAGCCAACTTCGCCGCGGGCGACGTGGTCGACGCCGCTTCCCTGCGCGAAAAGAAACTGCTGGGCAAGGCGACTCTGCCCATCAAGATCCTGGCCAACGGCGAGATCACCAAGGCGGTGACCGTCAAGGCCGAGGCGTTCTCCGCCGCCGCCGTCGCCAAGATCGAGGCTGCCGGGGGCAAGACCGAAGTCATCGGCTGACGTTCGTCGTCCCTCCGGGATACCGGGCAAAACCGGTGTCCCGGAGCATTCAGTTTACAACAACCGAAAGAACCAATAAACTATGTGGCGGGCATTTCTCAATGTTTTCAAAGTCAAGGAACTGCGCAACCGGCTGCTTTTTACCGCGCTGATCATCATCCTCGTCCGGTTCGCCAGCAGCATCCCGTGCCCCGGAGTCGATCCGGCCGCGCTGGAAAAATTCGTCCAGAACCTGGCCTCCAAGAACACCGGCGGCGGAGTCATGAGTCTGATCGACCTCTTCTCGGGCGGCGCCTTGACTCACTTTGCATTGGGTGCTCTGGGCATCATGCCCTACATCACCGCCTCCATCATCATGCAGCTGCTGGTCCCCGTGCTGCCGCAGCTTGAAAAGATCCAGCGCGAAGGCGAGTCCGGCCGTCAGAAGATCACCCAGTGGACCCGCTATCTCACCATCCTCGTCTGTCTCATCCAGGGCGTCATGGTGGCCGTCGCCATGGTCGATCCCTCCCGGATCGGGCTCCAGAACCCCGGAGCGCCCCTCTTCATCGGCAACAGCACCGTTTTCGTGCTGGTCAACACCGTGGTCCTGACCTGCACCACCATGGTTTTCATGTGGCTCGGCGAACAGATCACCGAACGCGGTATCGGCAACGGCGTTTCGCTGATCATCACCATCGGCATCGTTTCCCGTCTGCCCCACGCGATCATCGAACTGATCCAGATGGCGGCGGCGGGCAAGACCCCCGGCGGCTCCACCTTCGGTCCCGTGCAGTTCCTGCTCCTCATGGTGGTCTTCTGCGCCGTGACCGCCGCGACGATCCTGCTTTCCCAGGGCTATCGCCGGATCCCCATCCAGATGATCCGCAAGTCGGTGGGCAAATCCATGAACACCGGCTCCACCTATATGCCTCTGAAGGTCAACTTCGCCAACGTCATGCCCATCATCTTCGCCGGCGCGATCATGATGGTCCCCGAATTCATCTTCCAGACCATGGCCGCCAAGCACGGCGGCGTCTGGATCACGTTGACCACCATGTTCCGCCAGGACGGTCTGGGCTACATGATCGTCTACGGCGCATTGATCCTCATCTTCAGCTTCTTCTGGGTGGCCAACCAGTTCAATCCCCTCCAGATCGCGGACAACCTCAAGAAGGAAAGTTCGTACATCCCCGGCATCAGCCCCGGACAGCCCACGGCGGACTTCCTCGACGCCGCCATGACGCGGGTCACCGCGGGGGGCGCGGTCTTTCTGCTGGTCCTCGCCCTCTTCCCCATGTTCCTGTACCGCAAGTTCGACATTCCCTTCATGGTCGCCCAGTTCTTCGGCGGCACCAGCTTGCTCATCATGGTCGGGGTCGTCCTCGATACCATGAGCCAGCTGGAGTCCCATCTGACCATGCGCCATTACGAAGGATTTTTGAAGAGCGGACGTCTCAAGAACCGCAGTGGACACTGAAAATTCATCGGCATTGTCTGAGAGTCCGGCAAGACCGCGGTCAGGCGGTCGGGTCCGGACTTTTTCTTTAACGGAAGGGGTAGGAACATGAGCACGACGGTCGTAGCCATCGACGGTCCCGCGGGAGCCGGGAAGAGCAGCGTGGCAGCTCTGCTGGCGCGGCGGCTGGGATTCACCCATGTCAATACCGGGAGCCTCTACCGGGCCGTGGCTCTTGCCGTGCGCCGGGCGGGGGCCGCCATCGACCCCGTGGAACCGGCCTTTCTCGATACGCTCCGCATCACCTTCGAAGGGAACCGGCTGTTGCTCGACGGGCGGGATCCGGGCGAAGCGCTCCGCTCCGCCGCCTGCGCCGCGGACGCAAGTCTGGTGGCGAAACAGCCCGCCGTCCGGTCTTTCCTGCTGCCGGTCCAGAGGGAGATCGCCGCCAGTCAGTGGATCGTCATGGAGGGCCGGGATATCGGGACCGTGGTCTTCCCCGACGCCCTGGTCAAGATCTTTCTCACCGCCTCGTCCCTGGTCCGGGCTCAACGCCGCATGGCGCAGGGGGAAGTTCCCCCCGGAGCGACCCTCGACGAAGTCCGGCGGGAGATCGAACGCCGGGACCTGCAGGACTCCACCCGTGCCGCCGCGCCGCTGAAAGCGGCTCCCGACGCCGTCACCGTGGACAATTCCGACCTCTCACTCGAAGAAACGGTGGAAACCATCGCCGCCATCGTCGAAGCCAAACGCAGCAAGGAGGGATAATCATGCACTACGATACGACATACCGGGTCTCCTACGGCGACACCGACCAGATGGGAGTGGTCTACTACGGCAACTATCTGGAGTTCTTCGAACGCGCCCGGACGGAAATGCTCCGGTCCGCGGGGCTCCCTTACGCCGAACTGGAACGTCGGGGCTGGTTCCTCATGGTCATCGAGGCCCACTGCCGCTATCACGCGCCTGCGCACTATGACGACCTGCTGACCTTCCGCTCCGGCGTGGCCGAAGTTTCGCGGGTCAAGATCAAGATCGTCACGCAGGTGCTCCGCGACGGAGTTCTGCTGGCCGAAGGATATGTGATCCTGGGCTCCGTGGACCGCGACCGCCGGATCGCCCGGCTGGATCCGGAGTTCGTGGATATCTGCCGCCGTTTCACCTTGGAGGAAAAAGAATGACCGCCTTCCCCGAAATCAGCGCTCTTGCGCCTCTCAAGTTTCGCCCCGTCTACATGGAACGTCCCTGGGGCGGTGCGTTGCTCGCCGAACTGCTCAAGAGAGAAACGCCTCAGGGGGCGCAGATCGGCGAAGCGTGGGAAATTTCCGACCGTTCCGGCGCCGACAGCGAGATCGAAGAGGGCCCCCTGGCCGGAGTTCACCTTTCCGAGCTCGTCCGCCACTACGGGCGTTCTCTGCTGGGGATCAAGGCGCCCGCTGCCGACCGTTTCCCCCTGCTGGTCAAACTCATCGATGCGGGCGACCGGCTGAGTCTTCAGGTCCACCCCGACGAAAAGACCTGCCGGACGCTCGCCGACGGCTCCGAGCCCAAAACCGAGATGTGGTACGTGATCGCCGCCCGGCGGGGAGCCCGGATCATGGCCGGGCTGAGTTCGAAGGCCACCCGGCTCCAGTTTCAGGAAATGGTCAACTCGGTCGAGATCGAGGAGCTGCTCCAGAGCCATCGCTCGGTTCCGGGGGACGCCTATTACATCCCGGCCGGAGTGCTCCACGCCATCGGCGGCGGCAACCTGCTGCTGGAGATCCAGCAGAACAGCGACACCACCTTCCGTCTGAGCGACTGGGGTCGGGTGGGCAAGGACGGCCGCCCCCGTGAACTCCATCTGGAAAAGGGGCTGGCGGCGGTGGATTTCTTCAACCGCAATTCGCCCCGGATCCCCGGCGTCACCGGACGGGCGGGATTCAACCGCCGTTTCCAGCTGGTGGGCAACTCCCAGTACTTCCGGGTGACCGAACTGCGTCTGGTGGAGCCTCTGCGCGAAGACACTTCTCAGGACGGCAGTTTCCACATCATCACCGCCATCAACGGCCGGATCGCCGTGGCGGGCGAAGTCGACGAACAGCTGCGATGCGACGCCGAAGGCGGCCGCAGTCTGCTCATTCCCGCGGGATTCGGCCCCTACCGGATCCTGCCCCTCGAAGACGGCGAGACCACCGTTTTGAAAACAACTCTCTAACAGTATTTTCAGAATAAAGAACACAGACCATGAAGTTTCTCAGCGAATTGGAGTCTTTTCTGCGGGAAAAGTTCGCCGCTTTTCCGGCGGAGCAGACACTGGTCCTCGAACCCTGTCCCCAGGGCCAGGAGGGGGATTTCACCATCAACTGCTTCCGGATCGCCCGGGCCTGCGGCGGCCCCGCGCCCGCCGTGGCGGCGGTAACGGAGTTTCTGGAAAAACATCCCGACATCGCCAAAGTCGCCGCGGTGAAGGCCTTCGTCAACATCACCCTCGCCCCGGCCGCGCTCTTCGCCGCCGGGGCGGCGGACGCCGACGAACTGCTCCGGCGGGCGGTCCTGCCTCCGGAACGCCGCCGCCGGGTGCTGATCGAGTTTTCCGCGCCCAACACCAACAAGCCCCAGCACCTGGGCCACGTCCGGAACAACACGCTGGGCATGACGCTGGGCGCGCTGCTCCGGCGGCTGGGCCACGAGGTCATCGAGATCAATCTGGTCAACGACCGGGGGATCCACATCTGCAAGTCCATGCTGGCCTACGAGCGGTTCGGCAACGGCGTCACCCCCGAAAGCACCGGAAAGAAGGGCGACCATCTGGTGGGGGATTTCTACGTGAAGTTCAACACCGAATTTTCCAAAGAACTGGCCACCCTGCGCGAGAAGCACCCCGAGTGGGCCGACAAGGACAACGACGAGCTCTTCCTCGAAACCGAGCTGGGCCGCGCCGCGCAGGAAATGCTCCGCAAGTGGGAAGCCGGGGATCCGGCGGTCCGGGCCCTCTGGGAAAAGATGAATTCGTGGGTCTTCGCCGGATTTGCCCAGACCTACGAGCGCATGGGGATCAAGTTCGATCACACCTATCTGGAAAGCCAGACCTACCTGCTGGGCAAGGACGTCGTCCGTCAGGGGCTGGAAAAGCAGGTCTTTACCAAGCGGGCCGACGGCGCCGTGATCTGCGATCTGGGCAAGATGGGGACCAAGGTGGTGCTCCGTTCCGACGGCACCAGCGTCTACATCACGCAGGATCTGGGCACCACGCTGAGGAAATTCAACGACTACAAGCCCGACGAACTGATCTGGGTGGTGGGCGACGAACAGAACCTCCACTTCAAGATGCTCTTCGAAATGCTCCGCCGCCTGGGCTGCGACTGGGCGGAACGGTGTTACCATCTGGCCTACGGCATGGTCAACCTGCCCAGCGGCAAGATGAAGAGCCGCGAGGGGACCGTGGTGGATGCGGACGACCTCTTCGACGAGATGTCCTCTCTCGCCGCCGCCGCCTGCGCCGAGCGGGATCCCGGACTGGACAAGGCGGAGCTCGACCGCCGGGGCGAGGCCATCGGTCTGGGGGCTTTGAAGTTCATGCTGCTCAAGTTCAACCCCAAGACCACCATGATCTTCGATCCTCAGGCCAGTCTGCGCTTCGAAGGGGACACGGGGCCCTACGTCCAGTACGTCTGCGCCCGGGTGGGCTCCATCGAGCGGAAGATCGCCGAAAAGGGCGTGACGGCGGGGACCCCCGACTGGTCGCGTCTGGACCATCCGGCGGAACGGGCTCTGGGGGTGAAGCTCTACTACTACCCCGAAGTGCTCCGGGCCGCGGGGGAAAAGCGGGATTGTTCCGGGCTGGTGGAGTACCTGCTGGAACTGGCCAAGTGCTTCAACGCCTTCTACCGGGAGTGTCCCGTGCTCAGCGCCGAACCCGCCCTGCTGGCGGGCCGTCTGGAGCTGGCCCGCGCGGTCCGCAAGGTGCTGGCCGACGGGCTGAACACCTTGACCATCGCCGTACCCGACGCCATGTGAGGAACAGACCATGAAAGAGGAACTCACAGGCAAGACTGCGAAAACGCTTCTGGCGGGGATCTGCGCGGCGGGGAGCGTCTGCATGGCCGCTCCCGTTCCCGATGCCGAGAGCGGCAGCGAAAAGGAGTGGAGCGGCGCGGACATGGACCGCCTCAAAGGGGTGTTCCCCGCGTCGATAAAGACCATCGCCGTGCTGACGCCGGCCAGCGTCCCCAACGCGGCCGTGATCCGCAAGGGCATCGCCATGCTGGAACGGGCCGGGATCAAAGTCAAAGTCATGCCCCACACCTTCGACCAGCCCGCCAAGGGAAAGAAGGCGCTGCCGATCAAGTCCCGGCTGGACGATCTGAACCAGGCCATCCGGGACATGGAGGTGGATATGATCCTGCCCACCAGGGGCGGCACGGGGGCCCAGCAGCTCATCGACAAGATGGACTGGCGGACCTTCAAAAAGCGGCCCGGTCTGATCCTCATGGGGTTCAGCAACATCACCTGCCTCACGGGAGCCATGGAGTCAAAGGGCGCGGGACGCCCCATCCAGGGGCCCAATCTGGGCCGTCTGGTCTCGGTGGACAAGGCCTCCCTCACCCATCTGAAGGCGGTGCTGGCCCGCAAGACGCCGCCCAAGGTCAAGCTGCATCCCCTGCGCGAAGGCGATGTCCGGGGCCGGGTCTACGCGGGGCACCTGGCGCTGCTGCGCGAAGTGGTCAGCCGGAACTTCATCGTGAACACGGCGGGCCGGGTGATTTTCATCGAATGCGTCCGGCGGCCCGAAGCGGAGCTCCGGGAGCATTTCGATTATCTGCTCAAGGCGGGCTTTTTCGAGGGCGCCGCGGGGGTGGTCTTCTGCCACTTCACGAGAAACTTCCCCACCGAAGAGGCAAAGATGCAGTTCTTCCGGGAGATGACGGCAAAGCTGAGCTGTCCCGTCTATTACGGCTATCCCTACGGCCACGAGAACACCATGCGGGCGCTGGACTTCAGCTGCACCGCCGCGATCAAGGGGAACACCCTGTCTCTGGAATTTCCCCCCGCCGAATAAAAAACTTCTCCAAGCTTCAGCCCCGCAGGGAGCGGAGGAAAATCCGCTCCCTGCGGAGTGTTTTTCGGCGGAAACTCACTCCGGAGAGGATCCGGCGGCCGGCGCAGCGTTTTTCGGCGGGCGTCCCCGCTTGCCGGAGGTTTTTTTCTTCGCTCCGGAAGTTGAAGAGGGTTCGCGGGAAACGGAAACGACCCCGGCTCCGGAGAGCATCCCCATGCCGCCGCTGTTGGTGACGTCGATCCGGGTCTCGATGCGGTCCTTGAGCTTTTCCACATGGCTGATGACGCCCACCAGCTTGCCGCTGGACGAACGGAGGTTGCTCAGCAGCTCCAAAGCGCTGTCCAGGGCCTTGTCGTCCAGGGTGCCGAACCCCTCGTCCAGCAGCACGTTGCCCAAACTCGCCTTCTGGCTGATGCTGCTCATTTCGGAAAGTCCGAGGGCCAGCGCCAGACTGACTTCGAAGGACTCCCCGCCGGAAAGGTTCCGGGCGGTCCGCTCCAGATCGCCCCGATAGTGATCGATGACGTTCAGTTCCAGAAGCTCCGTTTTGCTGCCGACCAGCGTGAAATGCCGTTTGAGCACTCCCAGCCGGTTGCGGTTGGCCAGCGTGACCAGATTGCGGAAAGTGTACCACTGCGCGATCCGGGTGAAGCGCGAGCCGTCGGCGGTCCCGAAATGGTCGTCCAGATACCGCCAATCCCGGAGCTGCTGCTCCATCTCTTCGGCCTTTTTCCGGGCTTCGGCGAATTGACGTCTGTTGTCTTCGTCCCGCCCGATAGTCAGCTTGAGGGACTCGACCTTGCCGCCGGCCTGCTTCACCGCCTCCTCCTGTCGGGAAAGGTCGGCGAGGACCTCCTCCTCACTGGCGCCCTCCGGCAGTTTCTTCCTCATTCCCTCGAGATTTTTGCTCCGTTCCTCATACTTGACCCTGGCCCCGTTCAGGCCCGAATCGAGTTCCCGCAGTTCCGTTTCCAGCGTTTCCCGGTCCTCGAAACTCATCAACTTGCTCGCGAAGGCCTCTTCGTCGGCGAATTTTTTGAGCAGCAGTTTGCTGCGGAAAGCTTTCTCCGCCTCTTCGCGGGCGGGACGCAGCTCCTCCTGCAGTTTCCGGGTCAGACTTTCCCGGAATTTCCGGTTCTCCTCCGCGGCGGCGGCGGCCCGCGCCGCCCGCCGGGTCGCCGAATCGAGTTTTTCCCGAGCCTGCGTCTCGCGGACACTCAACGCCTTTTCCGCCGCATCCGGATCCCCGTCGAATTTGTCCTTGCGGCTCCGGACCAGCGCCTCCGATTCCGATTTCAAAGCTGCGAAACGCTCCTCCAGCGCCTGGACCGTCTTCGTGTCGACGGGCTCCAGCTCGTCGAAGAGCTTTCTTGCGTTTTCGTAGATCTTCCGGCCCTCTTCGCGCCGGGCCGTCTTCTCGAGCGCACTCTTGCAGGCGTCGATCCGCTGCTGCAGTTCCGGCGGCAAAGCGGCGTGATCGGTCCACTGCGCTTGAAGCGCCGCTTCGAACTCTTCGGCGAGGCTCCGGGCGGCGGCCCCGGCGGCGTTCCCGGCCTCCGCCAGGTGCTTCCGGATCTGCTCCAGATCCGCCTGAAGCCGGGCGATCTCCCGCTCCAGGGTTTCCCGCTGATGCCGGCTGTTCAGGGCCTGTTCCATCAGTTTCACGGAATCGGCATTTCCGGCGTCGAGGAGCCGCTTCTCTTTCTTGAGTTCGGAAACGATTTTCTGGAGACGTTCGAATTCCTGTTCGCACAGGTTTTTCCGCATCTCGGTGCCGCTGAAGAGCGGGTGGTCGAGGGAGCCGCAGAGAGGACACGGGGCGCCCGGCCGGAGCCTCTGCCGTTCCTCCTCATACGAGTCCGCCTTCCGGTAGAAATCCCGGGAATCGCGGACGTTGTTCAACTGCTGCTCGACCTCTTCTTCGGTATGACCGCCGAGCAGGTCCTTTATCCTCGATTCGATCTCCTGCAGGCGCTGCCGATGAAGGGCCTCGGCCTGAGCCGCCTGCGCTTCCTGTTCCCGGAGCGGAGCCAATTCCCCGCGCCGTTGATCGAGTTCCTTTTGCCGCGCTTCGGCCTTCTGCCGCTCTTCGGAAATCGCTTTTTCGGCCTCGACCAGATTCTGCCGCCGCTCCTCCCACACCGCCCGGCGGTGCTCCAGCTCGAGATCGGCGGCATGTTCGGCCAGGTATTTCCGCGCCTGCTCGGAATCGGCTTCGACGGTGCGCCACTTCTCTTCCTCGGCCTGAAACGTCCGGAGATGTCGGCTCCGCGTCTCCCGAGCCGAGGTCAATTCCTGCGCCGTCCGCTCGAGGAGCGAAGCCTTTTCCCGGCACTGGACATCCAGCTCGCGGACTGCCTTGAAAAGCGCCTCGCTTTCGGCCCGTTCCCCGGCGATCTTCCGCACGGCCTCTTCGGCTTCGCGGCGTTCCGCTTCGAGTCCGGAGGCGTTCTTCTGCATCACCTCGCTTTCGCGGATCCGCTCGGCCAACTCCTTTTCGGCATTGCCGACCTCTTTGCGGGCCTGCCCCAGAGCCTGAAATTCCTTCTGGCAGTCGTCGGCGCGTTTGGCGTCATCCAGGCGGATCCGCGCCGGTGCGGCATCGGCCTCCCGGCGGCGGAAGGAATCCAGCGCCGCGGCGGCTTCCTTCACCTTGGCCTCGCCCTCGCGGATGTCGATGAAGGTCTGCCGCCGGAGCGCCAGATCCCGGAGGCTCTCTTCCAACTCCTGCCGGTGCTGCAGCGCGGCGGCCAGCTGCCGATCGAGTTCGGCCCTTTTCTCTTCCGGCAACAGGGCGATCTCCTCGTTCGCTTTTCTCTGCGCGCCGTACTCGGCGTTGAGGGTGCGGTACTCCTGATTGATACGGGCGCCGAGGGTGCCGTAGATCTCGGTCCCGGTGATGCTGGAAAGGATCTCGGAGCGCTCGTCCAGCGGGGCCTTCAGGAAGGCGTCGAAACCGCCCTGCGCCAGCAGCACGCACTGGGTGAACTGCTTCGCATTCAGCCCGATGAGCCGGGTGATCTCCTGCTCGAAATCCCTCTTCATGCGGGTGACTTCCCGGTCACCGCAGTAGAGATGCTGCCGGCTTTCGCCGAAGGGAACCTGGGCATCGGCCCGGCCGGTTTGCTTATGGTAGAAGCATGCGCGGTATTCGAGCTCCCCCAGCGAAAAGGTCAGCTCCGACGAGAGTTCCTTTTCCCCCTTGCTCATGATCTCGTCGCGGTACTTGGTGGGTTTCTCCGCACGGGGCGTACGGCCGTAGAGCGCCAGACAGATCGCGTCGAGGATACTGGATTTCCCCGCTCCGGTATCGCCGGAAATGAGGAAGATCCCGTTCCGGAAGGCCGGGTCCTCGAAATCGATCAGGTGCTCCCCGTAGAGGGAGTTGACGTTCCGGAACCGGAGACGCTTGAACTTCATGATGCCCCGCGGCGCGGCGGGAACAGGCTGTTCCGACTGAGCGGCGGGCTCCAGGACCTCGTCCTGGATCCTGCGGTAGGCGGCGATGATCCGCTTCTTCTGTTCTTCGGAAGTCAAATTCGGATCGGCGTCCAAAATTTCCATGAACACCTCTTCCGGCGTCATTTCCGAAAGCATCCTGTCGGAAAATTCCGCGGGAGCTTCCTCCTTTTCGGCGTCGGGACGGCAGACCTCGGGGTGGATGATCTGCACGTCGGTGTTGCGCATTTCCAGCCGCAGGTCGATCTGCCAGGTGGGCTGGACCTCTTCGCCCGTGTAGATCGGCTTGACCCAGACCGGCTTCTTCTCGGCGGCCAGGTCGGCAAGCTGACGGCGGAGCTCCTTCATATCGCCTTCGATGACGCGCATCCTGTGGAAACACGTCTCCGGGATCTCGACGCCCCGCGGATGGGCAGGATCCTGCGTGTCCAGCAGGATCACCTGGGGCGCGTACATATTTTTCCGCAGCTGCATCTTGAGCAGGGAACCCGCATAGCGCCACCGGCTGTGGCCGGGTACGCTCTGGGGCTTGTGGATATGGCCCAGGGCTCCGTAGGCGACCCCCTCCGGCATTTTTTCCAGATCCAGCGCCTCCAGAGTTCCCACCGTCTCCGCGTCGCCTTCCCGGTTGACGGCGAAGCTGCTGCCCATCGCATAGAAGTGCCCCATGGCGATGATCGGGATGTTCCTTCCGGCACGACGGCGGTCGGCCAGGTCGTATATCTTCCGGTAATGGGCGATGATGCCGGAACCGAGTTCGGAACTCTTCTGCTTCGCATCCTCTCCTTCCGGAACCGAAGCGCGCACGTCGCGTTCCCGCAGGAAGGGGACCGCGCAGACGATGGCGGCGGGATCTTCCGCCGGGCCCAGGGAGATCACCTCCTGTTCCGGATGCGCCGGATCGGGCCGGCCGACAAGGTAGATTTCCATCAGCTGGAGCAGATTCTGCGGCGCTTCCAGAAAATTCGCGTTGTCGTGGTTGCCGGCGATGGCGATGATCTGACGGCATCCGGCGGCCCGCAGGTGCTGCAGGAAATCGAAATACAGCGTCTGCGAATCCACCGAAGGCGTTCCGCTGTCGAAGACGTCTCCGGCGAAAAGCGCCGCCTCCACGTGTTCCTTTTCGGCCAGGCCGGCCAGAAAGGCGAAAACCTTCTCGAACTCCTCATGCCGCCGCTGGTTGTCCAGAGTGCAGCCCAGATGGATGTCGCCGATATGCAGGATCTTCATTACCGTTTTCCTCGGGGTTATGATCTATGTTGTTCCGGGTATAATATAACCGGCGGACTGCCGTTTTGCAACCGCCGGAAAATCTCAGGAGCTCTTCAAGTTGGTCAGCCACTCCGGTTCCAGGCTTTCGTCCAGGAGGGCCGTGCAAGGCTGTTCCGTGCCCAGCGGCGAATGGCCGTTGCGGCAGTTCGCCAGGTGACGCTGCCGCAGCAGGCGTTTCTTTTGGGAAAGGCTCAGACCGGTCAGCATCCGGCGCCACGAGAGCCCCAGTTGATTCTCGTTTTCCGGATCGCATCCGTGTTTCAGGAGAAAAGGCGTGAGACGGCAAAAGGGATGAAAGAAGGCCGTCCTGCGGTTGGCCGCGGCATACCAGAGCGGATTCCGCCCCCAGTCGTCGCGGACATTTTTCAGGATGCCGGGGAACTTCCCCTCCACAATCTCCAGCAGGGGGATGCTGACGGCGTCTTCCAGCTGCGATGCGCAGCAGACGCACAGCTCCTCCGGGGGAATCACATGCTCGAAGACCTCGCCGCCCTTGACCAGCTCCGCGAAGATCTTCGCGGCCCCCTTCCGCATGATCTCCACGAGCAGACTGTAGGAAAGATTCTTGCCGGACATGTCCCGGTAGATCATGAAGGTCTCGGCGTTGTCGTCGGCGATGGCCTGCCGCATCCGTTCGGGCATTTTCTGAAGCGCGGCGCGGCGCCCGGCAATATAGCGCAGGATCTCCCAGCCGGGCTTCCGCGCTTCGCTGTACGTACGGCAGACCAGCGGATTGTCGATGAGCATTTCGTCGGTGAGGGGCAGTGTCCAAAGCAGTTCCGGATCCGGAGCGACGGCGACGGTGTATTCCCGCCCCTTGATGATACGGGGCTCGGAAACGAGCAGACCGCCCCGGTCGATCATGCAGGAAAACCAGAAGTGAAACCTCTCGGGAGCCGGAATGTGTTCCCGCAGCTGAAAGATCCGCTTCCAGAAGTTGAAACGGTAGATGGGTTCGATCCGGCTGAAGAGTTTCCGCAGGGACATGGCGGGTCTGGCGGTCTTGAAGATCAGGTCCGCAGTCTCTTCGGTGAGCAGTCCGTCGATGTCACTGAAAGGTCTCTTTTCGTCCGCGGCGGAGCTGGAGATTTTCTTCAGCGCCGCCAGTTTTTCCGTTGCGTTCATAAGCCCTCCTCTTCGATTTTCGAAATTGCCTTCTCCCGTTTTACCGCGCCGCCCTCGCCGTTTTTTCAGGAAATCGGAGGGCCTTCGGATTTTTTCACGCTTTTGGCCGGAAATCCGCCTCTTCGCGGAACCGGCAGGCGCGGATCCGCTGAAGGGTGCGCCCGGAGATCTTCCCGTAGTATGGCATACACCGCCAGCACTCCGGATGCTCATGCCCGCCGGCGGTGAAAACCACGTAACTGTCGTCGCTCCAGTCCAGCCCCATTTCGTGTCCGAGTTCCCGGATCCTCTCCCGATACCAAACGTCGGTGAGGGGCAGTCCCGCGACGAGACACGGGACGATCCGGCCGTATTCCCAACACCAGGCGGCATCCCCGATCTTCAGGGGGACCGTTTCCGCGGGCCTGCCGCGGAAAGGCTTTTCTCCGGCATCGTCGTAAGGACTGTCGCAGTAAAGGGCCCCGTCGGGAAAATAGGACCGGACGGACTCGAATTCGCAGACGGCCCCGGAATCCCCGGTCAGGCCCCGGTTGAGGGTCTTCTCGAAGATGATGAAGCAGTGAAACGCGTAAAAACGCTTCTCCCGGTCGATGATCCGCTTCATGAAGGTCTCGGCCTTTTCGACGGAATCGAAGATGCCCAGTTCCCGCTCGAAAGCGTCGTACGACCCGTCGGCGTGCTTATTGCCCGACCGCGATACGGATCTCAATTCGAAAAGCTGCATAAGGCGTTTTTCCTTCTTTCCCGGAACGGGTTCCGGCCTTCCTCCCCCCCCGCCGGGGATCAGGGGAAGAGGTGCGGATACTTTTTCTTCAGTTCCGGCTCGCAGGGGCACTCCGCAAACGCCTCCTCCCCGATGGATCTTACATTGGCGGGGATCACGACCTCGGTCAACTTGGCGCATTTTTTGAACGCCTTGTCCCCGATGACGAGGGTACTTTCGGGAATGACGACGCTTGACAGATTTTCGCAGCCGCCGAAAGCGAGGTTCCCGATCGACGTGACGCCTTCCGGGATCACCGCCCGGATAAGACTCTTGCACCAGATGAAGGCATCTTCCGCGATTTCCGTGACCCCGGTGGGGATCACGACCTGCGTCAGTTTTTCGCACTCGCGGAAAGCGCCTTCGCCGATCTCCGTGACTCCGGCGGGGATCACGACCTCCGTCAGATTCCCGCACCGAGAGAAGGCGTCTTCCCCGATTTTCGTCACGCTCGCGGGGATCACCACTTTCTTCAGCCGGGAACAGCCACAGAAAGTGCATTCTTCGATGGCCGTGACGCCCTCGGGAATCACCGCTTCGGTCAGCCTTCCGCAATCATGGAAGGCCCATTCCCCGATCCTTCTGACGCTTCGGGGAATCTTCACTTTCGCCAGTCTGTGACACCCGGAAAAAGTATGGTCTTTGATTTCTTCCACACCCTCGGGGATCGCCACGCCGGTCAGGTTTTCGCAGTCATCGAAGACGGAGTCCCCGATTTTTCTGACGCTCGAGGGGATCACGACCTTCTTCAGCGCGGAGCAGCCCCAGAAAGTACTGTCACCGATTTCCGTGACGCCCTCGGGGATCACCGCCTCGGTCAGGCTTTCGCAACTCCAAAAGGCATTACAGCCGATGCGCAGGACGCTCTTCGGGATCGTCACGTTGGCGAGTTTCCCGCACCTCGAAAAAGCCCCTTTCCCGATGAACATGACGCCTTCCGGGATCGTCACGCTTTTGAGATTTTTACACTCCCTGAACGCGCTCTCTTTGACGGCGATCACGCCCCGGGGGATCTCGTAAGAGGCGGTGCGGAGTTTTTCCGGATACTTTTCGAAGACCCGTTTGTCGGCGCTGAACCGGATCCCCCGCGCTTCGTCACCTTCGATGCGTTTCAGATCGAGTTCCGGCGGAGGCTCGACCGCAACCGGCGTTTTCGGAGCCGCCGGAACTTCGGAAGTTTCCTCCGCTTCGGGGCCGGAAACGGTCTCTTCCTCCTCGAGATCCTCTTCGAACTCGGGGTCGTCGTCATCGTCCGGGCCCTTGAGCATTTCCAGCCGCTTTTTCATGATCTCCGGGAAAAGCTCCGGGTGAGCGGTGATGTACCGGCTGACGGATTCGAAACGGTAGCCGTGGTCCAGCAGCTGAAGCAGCTCCAGCATCTGGTTGCAGCTGTCGAAAAGATCTTTCCCTTCGACCAGGGGGAAGATCACATTGGGGAAATACTTCAGTTTCCGGGCCTTGATCTTCTCCAGAACGGCCTTGATCCCGGGCGGGTACTTTTTCTTCGTGCCGGGATCGTCCCTGACCAGCGCATACCCCTCGAAAAAGCTGTAGCCGTCCATGGCATGACTGTAATCCTCGGCGGACCTGGCCAGCTCATGGAGGTCGCAATCGTCCTCGGGGATGCACTCGATGCAGTTTTCCGAACGCAGTTTGAGGGAATAGGGTTCCGCGGTATCCCCCATGAACATGCACCCCGGGCATTTTTCATAGAACTTTTCCCGGACCTCTTCCCATTTTGCCCCCGCGAGCCGGGAGGCGAACCCGGTGACCGGTCCGCCGCCGCAAGCCTCTTCGAATTCGGCAAGCCCCCATTCCCACTCCTCGTCTTCGGGGTCGAAGTGCAGAAGATACAGTTTGCTGACGAGGTCCCGGTACTCCGCGCCGAATTCTTTCGCATACGGCGCAAACCGCTCCGCGGAAGGGACGCCCGCGGCGAAAATTTCGTTCAGGATCGCGACCGCCTCTTCCTTCTTCCCTGCCCGCCAGGCTCCGGCGGCTTCCTCCGCCGCCGCGGCAAGCGCTTTTCCCGCACGTTTCTTGCCGGGAACGCCGATATGCAGCCCCAGTTTCATGACACTTTCTCCTTTCCGTTTTTGCGATGGCTCTCGGACTCGCCTATCATAATATAGCCTTCCGGAAAAACTTTTTCAAGATGGCTGAATTTATTTTTCTTTACTGAGGTAATAATGTTTTATCTCCTCAATATTCAGTTGCTCCGGGAAATTCTTCTTCGGTAACAACATTCCGCTATATCAGAAAAACATATCAGATGTTTTCAATGGAGAGGAAAGTTTCACCTCATCATCATTCCACACAAGCGGAAAACAAACTTCCGCCTTGACCTGTTTCTTGTTTTTCTTAAACACTCTATTCCCATTTAAGGGAGATATTTTTATGGCACGTCAAAAATCAGATTTACAAATACTTCATGGCCATACCCGAAGCGACTACTTCTGGTTCCCAATTCTCTTCGTAAAACTCCAGAAAGTCTGTTTCGTATTCCTTCATCAAATCATTCGCTTCCTGAATAGTATAGTTCTGATACTTCAACAAACAATCGTAAACCAGTTTCTTGTAATCTTCCAGAGAGATTACTTCTTTGAGGATTACTTCCCTTTCCTTTTTGATTTCCTCTGCCATTTGATTTCTCCTTATGTTTATTTATGGGTGAACCACTCTGCCCTTTCTACGTCCAATGAAATCCAGGTCTTAATGGCGATTTATGCTATGGGTCATATATATACCTTCCCAAAACCTAACTTGCTATCCTTATCGCCATTCTGTTCAAATCGATGCAATTCAACTTGTTTTTTATGAAATTGCTTTGATTTATCTCCCCAAAATGGGAACAGAGCGTTCTTAAAAAATCCAAACATCTTCAAAACCCTTTCTTTGTCGAATGTCTTTGTGGAATTATCGTTGAAAAATATTCCCCGATATGCGCAAGTCGATACGGATCGATATGATTATTTTCCGTGAATGTACAGTTCATAGGATGAAATATCCGTATCATCATCCCATCTTACCGCCCATCCGCATTCTTCCGCTTTTTTGAATTCATTGATGTCCTGCAGCTTCTTGAACCATGAGTAATCAGGATTGTCCCTGTTGAAGATCCTGTCTTTAACATCGTATGTTTTTGTGGAATCATCGTTGAAAAATACCGTCAACGTGTAGTCATCATTTGCAATGATTCTTCGAATTTCAGTAATTACATCAAAGTCATTTTCCGGGCTCCAGGGTTTTGACAAGTCAACTGCTCCCGAAGCCGTGATGTTCGATGCCGGTTCTTTTTTATCGCTCATGGTCTTTCTCCTCGACTATGTTGCCGTTTTGCAGAAAACCGATGACGAATGAATCCCAAAAGAGATGCAGCACAACGGCCACGCCGTGGAGGACCATTCCCACGGCCCGGAGAGGGAACAGAACCGGCGCGGCGAGAATCCCGGGTACTGTTCGCGAGAACTTTTTCATTTGCAGAGACATTCCTTTTCGTTCAGGATGTAAATATGCACCTTTTCGAAATCTTCTTTCGAAACAGGCTCCCGGCTTTCCCGGCACCACGGATGGCCGAAACTGCGGGGCGTGTTGGCACACATGTAACCGTTGTTTCCCCATACCTCATGAAACAGAAAACGACATTGTCTGCAGGTTTCGAAATCACGGATTACGGGCAGCTCGCCGAATTTGCCCGCACACTCTTTCTTCATATCCGTCTCTCCTTGCGTTTTTCCCGGCGGAGCGGGCTCAATCCCGCAGACTGAACCTGCGGTCGTAGATAAAATCCCTGCGCAGACGCCGCTTTTCCCTCTTGTCGAGCGTGAGGCCGGTGAGCTCGGCATACCGCGCCTCGCCTTCCGCACTGTCGAAACTGGCCGCAAAGGCGTACCATTCGGCGGCCTGCTTCCCGTCTCCGGCATGTTCATAGTGCCGGGCGAGGCCCAGCAGGGCGAAGGGATCGAAGAGGAAAGCGCCTTTCTTCCGGTATTTCACGGCCTCCGCCTCATTCCCGTCGGCTTCCGCCCGGACCGCCTCACGGGCGCAGCACTGCGCCGCGTAGAAACCGCCCATTCCGACAGGAGGCACGTAGTCCGGATCGACCACACTGCACACGAGGTCCCTGGCGAAGGAATCCCAAAATTCCCGCAGAAGGAGGACTGCGCCGCAAATGACCGCTCCCGCGGCATAGAGCGGCAGCAGCAGAAGCGCGAGAAGGCCCCCCGGCACCGCCCGAAAAACTTTTCCCGCCTTTTCCTTCATCTTCCTTCCTCCTTGAGTTTGGTCTCAGTCATTGCGCTTTTCGGGAGTTACGACCTTGTCGACCAGGCCGTAGGCGGCGGCCTCTTCGGCGGACATGAAGAAGTCGCGGTTGGTGTCGCGCTCGATTTTCTTCAGGTCCCGGCCCGTGTGACGGGCGAGGATCCCGTTGAGGATGGTGCGCAGGCGCAGGATCTCCCTGCTCTGGATCTCGATGTCCGCCGCCGTGCCTTCCGCGCCGCCCCAGGGCTGGTGGATCATGATGCGCGAATGGGGCAGGGCGAAGCGTTTTCCCGGCGTTCCGGCGGCCAGCAGGACCGCCCCCATGCTGGCGCACTGGCCGATGCAGTAGGTCTTCACGTCGCAGGAAATGCTCTGGATGGTGTCGTAGATGGCCAGCCCGGCCGTGACGGAGCCGCCGGGGCTGTTGATGTACAAGTCGATGTCCTTTCCGGGTGCTTCGGCCCGCAGGAAGAGCAGCTGGGCGACGATCAGGTTCGCCACCTCGTCCGTGACGGGGGTCCCCAGCAGGATGATGCGGTCCTTGAGCAGACGGGAGTAGATGTCGTAGCCCCGTTCGCCGGCTCCGAAGCCTTCCACGACCATGGGAACGAGTTGAGATTTGAACGTATTGCGCATGATGGATTCTCCTTTCATTGTTGGGTGAACGATGTCTTCAAACATTGTACGAAAGCTGCGGCCTCTTTTTTTCAGATCGGGGAGCTTTTTTCCGGAAAAAAAGGGATTTTTCAGCAATCGCCGTAAAGTTCCTTGAGCCATCGGGGCTCATAGCTCCGGTCGGCCAGGGCGTAGAGCGGCTGGTCGCGTTTCACCGGAGAGATGCGGCCGTTTTCCCGTTGCCGCTCCTCCAGCAGAGATGCTTTCTGGAGATAACTCAAATGATTCAACATATAGCGCCAGGAGATCCCCAGCTGATTTTCGTTTTCCGGATCGCATCCGCACTTCAGCAGAAAGGGCGTGAGCCGGCAGAACGGGTGAAAGAAGGCGGTCCTGCGGTTGGCCGCGGCGTACCAGAGCAGGTTCCGGCCCCAGCGGTCCCGGACGTCCTTCACGGCGCCGGGAAAAAGTTCTTCCACGATTTCCAGAAGCGGCACGCTCAGGGTGTCTTCGAACTGCGCCGCGCAGCAGACGCACAGTTCGTCCCGGGGGATCACTTTCCTGAAAATCTCGCCGTCTTTCAACAGTTCGGCGAATATCTTCAGGGCCTTTTCCCGCATGATCTTCTCCAGCAGACCGTAAGAAAGTCTTAGGCCGGCCATTTCCCGGAAGATCAGGAAGGCCTCCACGCTGTCGCTGCCGATGGCCCGGCGGATCCCTTCCGGCACGCTCCGGAGCGCGGTGAGGCGAACGTCGAGATAGCGCAGCATTTTCCAGCCCGGTTTCCGTACCTCGCAGTAACGCGCCCGCACGACCGGACTGTCGATCAGCAGGTCGGCATTCTGCGATTCGTTTTCCGCCGGGTCCGGGTAGGGTTTTTTCCCTGCCAAGTCATAGTAACACAGCGTGAAGGAATCGATCGGGCCCCGGCCGGCCGCACACTCATGCCAGAAGTAAAAAACCACCTCCGCGGGGATGTGTTCCCGCAGTTCGAAGATCCGTTCCCAAAGTCTGGAACGGTCATCTCCCGGGATCATCGCTTCGGACAGTTCCTGCAGCGAGAACACGGGTTCCGGCAAACTGTAGTTCAATTCGACGGCGTCTTCGGTCAGCAGTCCGGCAACATCGGGAAATGTTTTCCTCCAGCAGCCACTCATGTTGAAAGACAAAGGAGGGGGCCGTTTATTTTTGATTTGGTGGAGGGCCCATTTTGCCTCCTGATATTCGCGGCAGATTTTCCGCAGTTCGGCCAGTTTGAGCGATGCGTCGTCCATTTCATCTCCCCCGTTCACTTGAAGGAAATGCTCTTCCCCCACGCCGCGGGCCGGGTCCCGCCGGAGGTCAGCACCCACAGAACCGGATAGGGCGGCGGCTCCTTTGGAGCCGAGCCGAAACCGTCGGTGAGGTATATCAGGACCTCCGGCCGCTCCGCGAGCGTTTTCACATAGTCGAAAACCGGGCGGAAATCCGTACCGCCATGGCCGAAGACCTCCCAGCGGCGACCGGAAGCCGGGGGGGCCGCGTCGGAAAACTTCTCGACCTTCTGGACCTTCGCGTCGCATTGGATCACCGTCAGTTCATACCGTCCGAAAGTTTTCATCAGCGACACCAGTTCCGTGAAGAATCTCTCCATGTCGCCCGCCGTGCTGCCCGAGGTGTCGAGGGCGACCACGGCCCTGAGCGCCTCGCCGCGCATGCTGGGCAGATAGAGGTCGTTCCACACATGACGGCGCGACGGCGGGAGCCAGCGGCGGTGTCCGCCGTAACAGCTGCTGACGAACTGCTTGAGCAGCTCCTGCCAGGGCAGTTCCGGATCCAGGAGTCTTTTCAGCAGAGCCGCCGCCGCCCCGGGGAGATGCCCCTGCATTCGCTCCACCTGCTGCCCCGCGGCGATCACCCGGCTGCGGACCCGTTCCGCCGTGTCGCTCGTGACCGAAGGGGCGTAGTCGGCGTCGATGACCACGGTCCCCCCTTCTCCGCCGCCCGTGCCGTCGGGCTCGGCTGATTCCGGCCTGTCCCCCTCGTAGATATGCCGGTCGAAACTTTCGTTTCTTTCCTCTCCTTCTTTTCCGTCCTTTCCGTCCTTTTTCGAAGAAGGCGAAGCACCCGTGCCGGTCCCGTTCTTCCGATTTCCCGCCTGCCCGGCGCCGCCGTCGGCGGAAGCCCGGTTCCGACTGCGCTGCTTCTTCAGCAGCCGTTCGTAGATCTCCTCCGCCGGCAGCGCCGCCCAGCTCTCTTCGTGGGGAAGCACCCAGGGTTCCCGCATCTTTTCCCCCCGCAGGGCGAAATGGATCTCCAGGTCGGCGGCCATGTTGAAGAGCCGGACGTCCCGGTTCTTCCGGCGGGCGAAATGAAGCAAGGCGGAGTGCCAGACTTCATGGGCCAGGACAAAAAGCCGCTCATCCCTGGAAAGCGAGCCGTAGAAGTCGATGTCCACGAAGATGGAGTTGCCGTCGGTGGCGGCGGTCCCCAGACGGTCGTCGCGCACGGGGACGAGTTCCATCCGCATGATGATGCCGCCGATGAAAGGCCAGCGCATCAGAAGGTCCTGCCGGTCGAAAGAAAGCTGTTCGAGGCAGACCGCCTTGCGCTTTTCCTCTTCCGCATCGGGTGTTCTTATGGTCATGCTCATCGGGGATCCCCCTTAAAATTTCAAGGTTTTCCGCATGGTCTTGCCGTGGACGGCGGCCCACTTTTTGTACTCGGGATGATGGAAAAGGTTTCCCGCGGCCTCATTCTCGCCGATCACCCCGCATCCGGTCATGGCGTCGCACATGGTCATGCAGGCGAAATCGCTGGTGAGCTTCAGGGATATGCGGTAAAAACCATTCAGCAGATCCCGTTTTTCCTCCTTGGAGCCTCCCCGCCAGACAAAGTAGGCAAGTCCCGCGCAGAAGGCGTATTTCCGGTCGATCTTGGCGGGAATGCTGACGGGAATGGAATCGTCGAGCATCATCCGTCTCACGTCGTCGAACTCGGCGTTGAGCTTGAAATACTCCACGAATTCCACCCCGGCCCGGTTGCCCACCAGGCCGTAAACGACCTTCCGCAGAAGCGTTTCGTTCTCTTCCGTGCCGGGAATGATGCCGAGCATGACGCTGACCCGTTCCCAGCTGCGGGGCGTCGGCCAGCCCCGTTCCAGGTTTTCGTTTTCCTGCCGCAGCAGACATTCGGGACGGAAGCGCAGAAATCCGATCACCGCCGGATGGATCTTGTTCCGCACCGCCCAGGCGGCCCAGGCTTCCACGTCTTCGGCCAGCTCCACGTGCAGAAAGCGGTTGGCGAGGGCCGAACTCATGGTCGCGGCCACGGCGGCGTCGTCCACCCGGTTGCCGGCGGCGCAGATGTACCAGCCGTCGGGGACCTTGTACAAGTCCCCCAGACGCCGGTCGAGGATCAGTTCGTAGGCGGCCACCTGAAGCGAACGGTCCGCCGCGGTCAGCTCGTCGAAGAGCAGTATGCCCTTGCCTTCCCGCGGCCACTCGCCGGAAACCAGCCAGTCCACGCACTTGCGCTCCCGGTCAGGCACGGGCAGTCCCCGCACGTCCACCGGTTCCCGCTGGGCGAGCCGCACGTCGATGAAGCCGATGCCGAACTCCTCCGCCGCCTTGCGGATGATCGTGGATTTGCCGAGTCCCGGCGCCCCCCAGACCATCAGCGGCGGAATGACTTTGGCCGAAGCCGGATCTTTGTCCAGCGCGGCGAGCTGCATGCGGACGAGCTGCTCGAGCTCGGTCGCGGTGACCCGGTTGTGCATGTCTATGGAAGTTCCGTTTTTTTCACTCATTGTCTGTTCTCCTCTTCTGTCATTCGTCAAAACTGTGACCGAACGTTTTACCCCTTCTCGGCCCTCTTTTTTTCACTTTCGTTTCATTCCCGGCCGGTGTTTCCGATTTTTTCCAGCAGCATCAGGAACCCGCGCAGGATCCCGTACGCCGCCAGCGCCAGTCCGAAGGAGATGAGCAGCGGCAGACGGAAAATGACCAGCATCGCGGCGGCGGCAATCTTCGCGAGGGATTCCTTGATCCCGCTGAGCACAATAGCCCCGCCGGCGTACAGCAGGAGCGCGGTCCCGAAACCGCCGAAAGGCAGAACGGCGCTTTCAGCGCCCATTGCAAGGAAAAATCGCAGGACCATACAGTCGAAACCGAAAAAACAAGTGGTCGGAATCATTTTTGTCTCCTTTCCGTTTTCGGGATCAAGAACACCCGGATGCGGCAGGCTCCTCCGCCGCATCCGGGACCTGAAGATGCTTCAAAACCCCATTTTCTGGACCACGTTGCCCAGGCCTTTGTAGCTGCTGCCGGAGGTCTTGCTGACGATCTCCGTTTCCAGCGCCTCGATGATCTCCATGCTGCTCAGTCCGGTGTCGGCCAGATAGAAGAACTGCTGGCGCACGTTGCGGAAATCGCTGGGCGTCATGGAGCCGATGGCGAAGAGCCGCTTCTTTTCCGCCTCATCCAGCTCCGGCAGTCCCATCGGTCGGGTGAAATAGGTGTCGAAGAAGATTTTCTTGCCCTCGTCCGTCAGGTAATCGAAGTGCAGCCGGAAGCTGAACCGCCTCAGCGCCGCCGGGTCGAGCTTCTGGACGAGATTGGTCCCCACGATGAAGATGCCCCGGAACCGCTCCATCTCGGAAAGCAGCGTGTTGACCTGGCTGACCTCCCAGCTGCGGACCGCCCCTTCCCGGGCTCCCAGCAGGGAGTCGCCCTCGTCGATGAAGAGGATCTCCCCGTTCATTTCCGCCTCGGAAAAGGCCGCGGCGATGCGCTGTTCGGTTCCGCCGACGTACATGTTGAGCAGGTCGCCGGCATTCTTGATGCAGAGTTTCCGGTCCAGCTGCTTGGCGAGGTACTTGACGAATTCCGTCTTGCCCGCTCCCGGCACACCGAAGAGCAGCAGGTTCATCCGGGGCTGGTCCCGGTCGCTCCGGATCTTCGAAGCGTTGTCCAGGAAGTTTCTGCACGCCTCGATGAGCCGGGGCAGTTTGATGCCGCTGCGGATGTTCAGCCCCTCCAGGGAGTAGTCCCGCGCGGGCTCCATCTTCTCTTCGGGGGACTCCTGGATGCCGAGCAGGGAGCAGTGGGCCTTGAGGAAGACCATGACCTCCTTTTCGAAGTCCAGCGCGGGGTCCGCCGCGCAGAGCTGGGCGGCGTTCTTCACCGCCAGGGAGATCCCGCCCGGATTGGCCCGGTAGCGGCTGCTGATGCAGGTGATGAAGGCATCGCTCAGCTTCCCTTCGCAGTGGTAGAACTTCAGCGCATTCCGCCAGATGTAGGCCCTCGCGGTCACCGACAGCTCGTCGAAGAAGATGTTGTAATCGAACCGGCGGCGGCTGGAGGGGTCGATGGACTCCTGCTTGGAGTTGCAGATCCACAGCACTGTGTGCCGGTTGTTGTCGATGACGCTGTTGAGCTGCCCCTTGGTCTCGCCATCCCGGCCCCCGGCGACATCCCCGCCGAAGAGCCGGTAGAAGATCCCGCCGCCGAGACCGGTGTTCTCGACCAGCTTGTCGCACTCGTCGATGACCAGGATGCTTTCCTCGGGGTCCAGCTACTTCTGGGCCACGGCCAATGCCGCGTAGCGGAACGCCGGGCTGTAATTCATGCGGCGGGTGTCCTCGTCGTTCTGGGCGATGAAGTAGAGCTTCTTGCCCATGTCGGCGGCGAGACTGGCGGCGAAGGAGGTCTTGCCCGAACCGGGGACCCCGTAGAGGATGACGGAAAGACCGTTCTCCTTCGTCTTGGCCCGGATCATCTGCTTGAGGACCTCGCCGTGCTTTTCAGCGAGTTTCCCGTGGAAGTTCCAGGGCAGGACTTCCCCCTCGCAGCGGGTCCAGAAGCGCTCCGCGAGGGGCTTGGAACTGATGCCGCAGAGGTAGGAAAGGAACGTGCGGTCCAGATCCAGGTCCGTATCGACCAGCCCGTATTTGCGGATGTTGTTGTCGTCGGAAAGCAGAGCGGCCGCTTCCACGTCCAATATACCCATGATCCGGGCCAGGGCGCTGAGCTTTTCGCCGGAGTTGAAACGGTTGATGTCGAAGTCCCCGTAGTCCGCCCGGCGGGTCTGGGAGAGGAAGATCGCCGCCAGGGCGTGGATCTCCCGGTCATCCAGCGAGAAGAGGGACCTCAGCTCGTCGAAGCGCATTTCCACGGCCGATTTCCGCCGGCCCGGAACCGCCAGAGCGGCCTTGTACTCCTCGAGCCGCTTTTCGTAGATCTGCGCCATGCCGCGCCACATCTTCCTGCGGTGGATGGGATTCCGGCTCAGGTAGGCGACGATGTCGTCGGGATCGTCGTCGTTGATTTCGGGCGGAGTCCGCCGGGTGTGGGAAGAGGCGATGTTGCAGCGGTTTTCCGGGGAAAGGATCTTGTCGTAGAGCTCCGAAAGCTCCTCGGCGGTCACGAACTCCGCCACGGCCCGGAACCAGTCGCCGTCGTTGCTGGTGCGCACCCCGATCACGTTGAGGATGTTGCGGATCCCCAGCACGGAGTAGTAGTTCTTGAAAAGGTCGATGCCTTCTCCGAAAAGACGTTCGTGTTCGACTTTGGCGATGGTGGAAGCTTTGTTCATACCCGTTTTCTCCTCTCTTTATTCGGGGTTGTTATTCATGGTTCGTTCCGGAAGCCGGGAAAGGCAAACGGCCGTGCCGGCGGTGTCCCCGCCGTTTTTCATCGTTCCCTTTTCTCTCCGCCGGGCCTCCGGCCTTCGTTGTTCGTCCAAGTGTTATACGGCTCGACGGCTTTTCACTTTTCAATGCCGGTCGCTTTTTTTCCATTTTTCCTTTCCGCCGTCATTCCGGCCTTCGTTGTTTGTCCAGGTGTTATACGGTCTGACGGCTTTTCATTTTTCAATCCGGTCGCTTTTTTCATCGCTCTTCCGGTCTTCATTCCGCTGTAAAATGACGGTTTGAAAAAAATTATGAAGCCTTTTCCGCGGTTTGCGGAAAAGATCCGGGAAAAACGCCCATCGGCGGCAAAAAAGGGACAAAAAAAGCTCCTCCGGATCCGTGCGCAGGAGCGGCGGAGATCGTCACATCGACGATGAAGCAGGGGCGCTTTTCAAAATAAACCGAGTCCCCCCTGCTTTCTTCAACTTTGCGGGCGCGGACATTCCGGCACGCGGCCGCGAAGGGAAGACGTCACGACTCGGGCGCGAAGGTGTCGGCCAGGGCCCTGACGCTGCGGACGTAGTTGACGACGATATCGGCATTGCATTTGCCGTGGCGGAACCGGGTGTAGAAGGAGCGGAACTTCAGAAACTGGATGGCCTCCTCCACATTCCCTTCCCAGCGGTCGGGGTCCAGCTGCAGCTCGCGGGCCACCTGACGGGCATCGAAGACATGGCCCAGTCCGCCGTTGTAGGCGGCGAGGGCAAAGGAAATCCGCTCCTCCGGATCGGGGATGCTTTCCAGCGCTCCGTAAAGGTCGGCCAGATGGGCGGTGCCCGCTTCGATGTTGGCCGCCGGATCGAAGGGATCGCGGCAGTTGCGTTCCCGGCAGACTTCCGGCATGAGCTGCATGAGTCCCCGGCCGCCGTCGGCGGCCGCGGCACGGGGATCGAAATCGCTCTCCCTTTCGATGAGTCCGGCGATGACGGCGGGATCGAGGCCGTATTTTTTCGCCGCCCGGAAAATCAGTTCCGGGGCCACGCCGTGCTTGCGGGCCTCGCGGGAAATGAGCCGGTGGCCGTGACCGCCTTTCCGAAGAGAACCTTCCGAAACGTCCGTTCCGACTTCCGGTTCGGGCAGGGGCAGATTGAGGGCATAGCGCAGCTTCAGCTCGAACTCCTGCCGGGTGGGCGCCGGGGACTCCTGACGGAAGACGGAACACACCGTTCCGGCCGCCCCCGCGACGGAAACGAGGAGCAGAAGAGTGCGCAAAGCGGTGAAAAAGGAGTTCATCCGGCGGCCTCGGGGAGTTTCGGGAACGAGCTGTCCTGCCGGGGCGTCATGACCGGAGCTTTTTCTCGGGGAAGAGTTCGGCAAAGGAAAACTCCCGGTCCAGCGCGGTCAGAAGCCGGGTCTCGGCCGCCCGCATGGAAAGCCGGGCGGATTCCTCCAGATCGTCCTCTCCGGCGGCGTGGAGCATGCCGTGGACGATGTAAAGAGCCATTTCGCGGGCGTAGGAGGAATCGGCCCGGACCGCCCCCTCCCTCGCGGCGGCGTCGGGATTGACGATGAGGAGCAGTTCGGGATCGCCGGGAAACAGCCCCTCGGGGTCGTCGAACCAGGAGAGGGTGATGACGTCGGTGGTTCCCCTGTGGCCGACGATCTCCCGGTTGTACCGGGCCATGGAACGGTCATTGGTGAAGAGCAGTTCCAGTTCCCAGTCCTCCCGCGGCAGCCCGGCCAGTTCCGCGCTCCGGCGGCAGAAACGGTCAAGCAGGGCCGGATCCGGCGCGGGGTGACGGGGATTGTTCCATCTGCTTTGCAGCGGCTTCATTGATACTCTCCGTGGTATAGGCGATACGTCCGTGGTGGATGCTCATGAGCGTGTCGATAAAACTTTCCTTGACCCGGTCCAGGTCCCGAAGCGAGAGCAGGGAGTTGCGGAGCTGTCCGTCCCGGACCCGGCCGAGGAAGATCTCCTCGACCTTGGCGCGGATGTTTTCCGGATCCGGACGGTCCAGGGAGCGCACGGCGGCTTCGCAGGCATCGGCCAGACTGATGATGGTCAGTTCCCTGCCTCGCGGAGGCGGGCCGCTGTACTGGAAGAGGCTCTTTTTCACCGGGGTATCGGGGTCGGCCGCCTTGGCCTTGGCGTAGAAAAAGTAGACCAGCGAATCCCCGTGGTGGGTGCGGATCGCCTCTCTGACCAGGCGGCAGAGCCGGTTGTCCCGAGCCAGCCGGAGCCCTTCGAGGACGTGGCCGAGGATGATCCGGGCGCTCTGCGCGGGAGCGAGCTTCTGGTGGAGCTGGTCGCTGTTGCGGTTGTTTTCGACGAAGTAGCGGGCCTTTTCCAGCTTCCCGATGTCGTGGAAGAGGGCTCCGGCCTTGGCCCGGAGGGGGTTGGCGCCGATGGAACGGGCGGCCTCCTCGGCCAGCGTGGCCACGGTCATGCTGTGGAACATGGTGCCGGGGGCCTCCCGCTTGAGCCGCTCCAGCAGGGGGTGATTGTAGTCGCACAAAACCATGAGGACCATGTCGGTGGAAAGATTGAAGACCAGCTCGCACACGAAAAGTCCGACCAACGTCAGCACGGCGGTGATGAAGGCGTTCCCGGCGACTATGGCTCCGAGACCGCCCCATTCCAACGTGCTGCGCTTGATGAAAATATCGTCGGCATTCAGTATCAGCAGCAGGATGACCGTGACGCAGAAGCTCCGGATGAAGAGGGTGCGGTAATTGGTGACCTTGCGGACCGCCAGTCCGGCGAGAGCGGCCAGGACCAGGTAGCGGAGCAGCAGGACGAAAGGATTTTCCGGCGAAAGCATCATCACGGTGACGGCGGAAGCGAAGAAGCTCGCGCACACGGCCACCCGGTAGCTTATGGTGACGGTGAGCAAAATGGCGCAGAAGCCCATGGGAACGAAAAGCTTGAGCGAAAGTGCGGTGATGGGATCGGCAATGATGAGAGCGATCGAATCATGGAAGACCCGGATGGCAAGGTAATTGACCGCCAGGGAAACGATAAGGATGGAACCGGTAAGCATGATGGCCCGATTTTCCTTGACCATATCGGGATAGATGCGGGAGACGAAGAAGATGGTGACGCCCAGCAGGACCAGACTCAGGATGATGCGGTAGGAGACCTCGCGGCGGTGCTGTCTGAAGGAAGTGTGGCTGTTGGCGGCTTCGATGCGATCCCGGAGACGCTCGGTGACCTTTTCGCCGTTTCTGATGAGGATCTCGCCCTCCTTGACGTCGGTGGTCACCGGTTTGAAATTGCGCTGCACCTCAGCCAGGGCTTCGCTGCGCCTGCGGGCATCCTCCTCGAGGGTGCCGCGGCCGAGTATCTCCAGCAGGATCTTGCGGAACTCTTCCGCGGCGGGACCGCTCCGGGGAAAAATGACGCGGGTCAGCCGTTCGGCGGCGGCAACGGGGTCGACCATGTTACCCATGCGGCGGGAACCGCGCACCCGCCCCAGACCGTCGACGGTGCGGACTTCGATGGAACCGCGGGCCGCATCGCGGATCTCGGTCGGGAGAATGCCGTCGGAAAGCATCCGCTGCCAGGCCTGCTGGAAAATCTCGTAATTGCGGTTCTTGAGATAAATGGCGGCCAGTTCCTCCAGAAGCAGGGGAGACATGTCCTTGGCAAGTTTGGAAGCACGGGAGCCTTCGATGACCTCATACTCCCGGTTCTGGCGCCGGGCGGCGGAACGGGTCTCGACGCAGTTGAAGAGGTCGGTGAGCTCCTTTTGGATCTTCTCCGTCCGTTCGGGGATGATGCGGCAGAAAAGGGGGACCTTTTCCATCTTCTCCTTGAGGAGCTTTTCGGACTTTTCCTTATCCTCGTACTTGAACCCCACCAAAGCGCGGTATTCCCGCCGCGCAACGGAGCCCAGAGCCAGACTGCCGGCCGCGGCGGAGTAGACGGTGAGGACCAGCAGGACCGCGCTGGCCATCCAGACGAAGATGACGGTGAGGATCCAGGGGGCGGGGGAATGGTCGAGCCGCTCCTCCATAGGAGTCCCGTGGAGAAGCTGATCGTCCGGGATCTCGCGGCGGAGCCGGAAGGAAAAGAGCTTGGATAAGTTTTTTTTCATGAACGACCGCTCGATCTGCCGGAAGGAGCGCACCTCTCGCACACGGCCCGCCTCTCCGGCCCCTTCGGAGGGAAAAATCCCTCCTCGAAAAGTCCCCTCAGAGGTCGGGGATGACCAGGCGCATGCCCGGAGAAAGCTTGTTGCGGTCCTTGATGACCTTGGTGTTGGCTCTGAAAATCACGTCGTCGAGACTGGACTTGCCGTAGAACTTCTTGGCGATGCCGCCCAGGGTGTCGCCGCTCACGACGATGTAGGGCTTGCCGGCGGGGACTTCGTCTCCGCTGCCCGCGGCCTTCTCACCGCCTGCGGCCTTCTCAGCGCCCGGAGCCTTGTCGCTTTCGGCCTTCGCCGCGGCGCCATCGGCCTTGTCGGCACTCTTGGGGGCAGCCTCATCCCTGGGAGCGACCTGCGGTTCGACCTTTTCACCGACGGCGGCCCGGTCGACGGCACTTTCGGGATCATCGACGGGCTTTTCCTGAGCCTTGGCGGCGGAGACAGGGGCCGGAGCGGCCTGACGGTTGTAGGCGGCCGGAGCGGGAGTTTGAGGCGGTCTGAAGGACGAGTAGTTGTCCTTGAGCTGCCGATACCAGAGTTCTTCCTGAGAGCCCGCGGGGATCTGGGCCAGTTCGGGGTCACAGCCCGTCAGCAGGGCCAGGAGAGCGGTTCCGCCGAGGATTCCGGACAAAGTTCTTTTCATGATCTACACTCCATTTCAGTTTTCGAATTTGCGGAACAAAAGGGCCGCGTTGTGGCCGCCGAAACCAAGATTGCTGTTGAGAGCGACCTTGACCGTCATCTCCTTCGCGGTATTGGGGGTGACGTCCAGATCGCACTCCGGGTCGGGATTTTCGTAATTGATGGTGGGAGGAACCACGTCATGAAGAATGGACTGGACGCAGATGATGGATTCCAGCCCGCCCGCGGCGCCGAGGGCATGGCCGGTGACTCCCTTGGTGCTGCTGACGGCGACTTTCGCCGCGGCGGGACCGAAGGCGGATTTGATGGCCAACGTTTCGAACTTGTCGTTGAGTTCGGTGCTGGTGCCGTGCGCGTTGATGTAGCTCACCTCTTCCGGGGCGATCTCCGCGTGTCTCAGGGCCATCTTCATGGCTCTGGCGCCGCCGTTGCCGTCGGGCGCGGGACTGGTGATGTGGTAGCCGTCGCCGGAAAGACCGTAGCCGATGACCTCGGCGAGGATCTCGGCGCCGCGGCGCCTGGCATGTTCCAGCTCTTCGAGGACGATGACCCCGGAACCTTCGGACATGACGAAGCCGTCACGGTCCCGGTCGAAGGGGCGGCTGGCCCGGAGGGGCTCGTCGTTCCGCGTGCTCATGGCTTTTTCGGCGCAGAATCCGGCCAGCCCCAGGGGGGTGACGGAAGCCTCGGCGCCGCCGGAGATCATGACGTCGGCGTCATCGCGGGCGATCATCCAATAGGACTCGCCGATGGAGTGACAGCCGGTGGCGCAGGCGGTGACGATGGCCATGTTGGGGCCGCGGGCCCCGTACCGGATGGAAATGTTCCCGGAGGCGATGTCGGCGATCATCATGGGGATCATCATGGGCGAGATCCTGCCGGGCCCCTTTTCGAAGAGGACCCGGCACTGGCCGGTGATGGTCTCCAAGCCGCCGATGCCGCTCGAAACGAGAACTCCGACCCGTTCGGGATCCACGTTCCCCCACTGGCCGTCGACGGGGAGCCCGGCCTGTTTCATGGCCTGGTCCGCGGCGGCGATGGCGTAGTGGCAGAAGGTGTCCATCCGCTTGGCGTCTTTGAAGTTGAGGTAATTGCAGACGTCGAAATCCTTGACCTCGCCCGCGATTTGAGTGCGGAATTCACTCGTATCGAAACGGGTTATCCGGCCCAGTCCGCAGCGGCCGTTGACCACCGCGTCCCAAAAGGTCCCGACATCATTGCCGGCGCAGGAGATCACTCCGCAGCCGGTCACCACAACACGACGTTTACTCATCTGTTCCTCACCGAAAAGAGTTCTTCAAAACCGAAAGCCCCGCACCCGCCGGAGTCGATACGCAAACGCGTATCAGCAACATATTACGGCGACGGCGGGGCTTGCACGCAGTCAGCGTGAAGGGATATTACTGCTGAGCCTTGTCGGCAATGCGCTTTTCGATGTAGTTGATGGCATCGCCCACGGTGTTGAGGCTGTCGGCGTCCTCGTCGCGGATCTCGGCGCCGAATTCCTCTTCGAGGGACATCACCAGTTCGACCTGATCCAGAGAATCGGCACCCAGATCCTGAGAGAACTGGGCGTCGTCGGTGACCTGGTCTTCGGAAACGCCGAGGTTCTCGACCACGATCTTCTTGATTTTGGCGCGAATTTCGTCTTTAGTCAGTTCAGCCATTTTGAAACTCCTGAATTTTCCTTGTTTCGGTTGTACTGTTTTGGAACACAAAACCCATTATTTCGTTTTACGGACATGCCTGTCCGCCATATAATATGGCCCCGTTTTCCCGATTTGTCAAGTTTATTTCACTTTTTTTCCCGTTTTTTTCCCGTTTTCGAGGAAAAAACGCCTCACATCAGCATGCCGCCGTCGATGTTGATCACCTGTCCGGTGACGTAATCGGCGTCGGAAGAGCAGAGGAAAAAGACCACGTTGGCCACATCCTCGGGCTTTCCGGGACGCTTGGCGGGGATCACCATCATGAAGGTGTCGCGGACCGACTGAGGCAGCTTGGCGGTCATCTCGGTCTCGATGAAACCGGGCGCCACGGCGTTGACCTGGATGTTCCGGGAGCCGAACTCCTTGGCGGTGCTCTTGGTCAGGGCGATGACGCCGGCCTTGGAGGCGGAGTAGTTGGCCTGTCCGGCGTTGCCCATGCGGCCCACCACCGAGGCGATGTTGACGATCTTGCCGCTGCGCTGGCGGGCCATGGGGGTGACGGCGGCCTTGGTGAAATTGAAGGTGCCCTTCAAATTGACGGCGATGACGGCGTCCCACTCGGCTTCGCTCATGCGCATGATGAGGTTGTCCTTGGTGATCCCGGCGTTGTTGACGAGAATGTCGACTTTCCCGAAGTCGGCGATGACCTTCTTCACCGTGGCGTCGGCGTCTTCGGGCTTGGCCACGTTGGCGGCATAGGCTTTGGCTTCGAACCCCTGGTCGGCAAACTCCTTCGCGGTGGCTTCGGCCACATCGAGCATGATGTCGACGATGGCGATCCTGGCCCCTTCGGAGGCCAGGCGCAGGGAAATGGCCCGGCCGATGCCCCTGGCCCCGCCGGTGACGATGGCGACCTTGTTTTCAAGTCTTCCACTCATTCTTCCACGTCTCCTTGTGTGTGGGCGGCACTCTGCACGATCATTACAAGATGAACTGATCCAGAGATGCCGCAGTGTTGATATTGAAACTCTTCACTCCGGGGAGAGTCCGCCGGAGCAGTCCGGTGAGAACGCTCCCCGGACCGAATTCGATCATGACCTCGGCGCCGGCGGCGAAGGCCGCGCGGACGCAAGCCTCCCACCGCACCGCGCCGGAAACCTGAGCCGCCAGATTGCTCTTGAGCTCCTGCTCCGAAGCGGGCGGCGCGGCGGTGAAGTTCTGGTAGACGGGGATCGCGGGGAGCGCAAGGGTGCTCTTCTCGAGGACTCCGGCAAGTTTCACGCCCGCGTCGGCCATGAGCCGGGAGTGAAAAGCCCCGGCCACGGTGAGTTCCACGATCTTGCGCATCCCGCGGGCCCGGAGCTCCTCCACGGCCCGGCGCACCAGCTCCTTAGGACCGGAAACGACGATCTGGCCGGGGGAGTTGTAGTTGGCCACGTCGATGCCGATTTGATTGCAGACCTCCTCGATGACGGCGGGGTCGCCGCCCAATGCGGTGGCCATGCCCCCTTCGGTCTTCCGGCAGCACTCGTCCATGAAGCAGGCCCGCTGTCTGAGGAGCCGCAGACCTTCTTCGAAGGAGAAACTGCCTCCGCAGTACAAGGCGGCGTATTCCCCCAGACTCAGCCCGGCGGCGGCGCAGGGAGCGAGTTCGGGAAACCGTTCCCGGAAGACCGCCAGCGCGGCACAACTCACGGTGTAGATGGCCGTCTGGCAGTTGGCGGTGGCGGTCAGCTCTTCCGCCGGACCGTCGAAGATGATGCGGCTCAGGGGGTACCCCAGCACCTTGTCGGCAGTGTCGAAGCACCTTCTGGCCGCCTCGAAATTCTCATACAGATCCCTGCCCATGCCCGGACTCTGAGCGCCCTGACCGGAAAAAACGAAAAAAAGCTTCATCGCAAACTCTCCACTTGACTCCTCCTGCCGCCCCGGCGGAACGGGGGAGCGGTCACTCCTCCTTAATATAACACGCCGGGCTTCAAATGTCAAGGCAGGGGGGGATTTTCAGTCCTCCAGCACCACCACGGCGGCGGCGTATTCCCGTTCGTGGGTGATGGAAACGCGGACGTTCTTCGCCCCCAGGGCCTCCGCCGTGCGGGCGGTGGTGCCCGTGAAACGCATGACGGGCAGTCCCACGGGGGATTCCCCCACTTCGATCTCGTTGAAAGCGCACTCCTGACCGATGCCGCATCCCAGGGCCTTGGCGGCGGCCTCCTTGGCGGCCCAGCGGCCGGCGTAGAAGTGCTGGGCGCTGGCCCGGATCTTGCCGATGGCCTGCTCTCCGGGGGTGTAAACCCGGTTCAAAAACTGTTCGCCGTGGCGCTCGATCACCTGCCCGATGCGGGCGGTTTCCACGATGTCGATCCCCAAACCTTTGATCATTTTGTCACCTCGCAGTAGTTCTGGTCGAAAATCTTATTCGCTCCGGAAATATCCCGGGCGATCTGTGCCTTGAGTGCCCCCGGAGAATCGAACTTCCTTTCCGGACGCAGAAATCCGAGAAGTTCCACCGTCAGAAAGGCGCCGTAGAGATCTCCGGAAAATCCCGGAAGATGGACCTCGATCCGCCTTTCATTCCCGCCGTAGGTGGGGGCGAATCCGATGTTCATGACCGCCGGGAAGCGCCGGTCCCCGACCTCGGCGGAACCGGCGTAGACGCCGTCGGGGGGACGTACGCCGTACTCGAGTTCCAGATTGGCGGTGGGGGCATCGAGCTCCCGCCCGGCGATATGGAATCCCGGCCTGACGGTCCCGGCGAGGCGGGGCGCCGACCCCAGCATGCCCCGTGCCTCGTCGAGCTTCCCCTGCCGGAGCAGGGCGCGGACGGCGCTCGAACTGATATCTTCCGTACCGTATTTGAGCCGTTTCACCGCCTTGAAAACCAAACCGTTCGCGGCGCAGAACCGCTCCAGCAGAGCGGCGTCGCCCCGGCCCTGACGGCCGAAGCGCCAGTCCTCGCCCACGCAGATCCCCGCCAGTTCGAAGTCCCGGCACCGGAGCAGTCCGGCGAGAAAGGCTTCCGGCTCCAGCGCGCCGAACTCCGGCGTGAAGTCGATGATGCCCGTCACCGCCGCGCCGCAGCCGCCCAGCCGGCGCAGCCGCTCCTCCACGCTGATGAGGAGCTCGGGGGGGGCATCGCCCGGTTTCCCGACCACCGCACGGGGATGGGGGACGAAGGTCACCGCCGCCCCGACGGCTCCGCGCTCGCGGGCGAGTTTGCAGGTCTCGGCCACGATCAGCCGGTGCCCCGGATGGACGCCGTCGAAGACGCCGAAGGCGATGACCAGCTTCGGGTCTCCCGCGGGCAATCCGCCGAATGTGATTGAAAAATCCATGAAGTTGTCGTATATTATACGTCGTGTCTCTCGTTTATCCGGCCGCACGAAGCGGTCCGGTATATAAAATACACTGGTTTTGCGGGCGCGTCAAGGGGAAATTCTATGAAAACTGTGATATATCCGGGATCTTTCGATCCTTTCACCAACGGACACCTGGATCTGGTGGAGCGGGCGAGGCGTCTTTTCGACAAGGTCGTGGTGGCGGTGGCGGTCAATTCCGGGAAAAATCCCCTCTTCACGCTCGAGGAGCGGCGGCAGCTCATCGTCGAGTCCTGCGCCCACATGCCCAACGTGGAGGTCATCGCCTTCGAAGGGCTGCTGGTGGATGCCGTCAAAGAACTCAAGGTCGATGCCATCCTCCGGGGTCTCCGGGCCTTTTCGGACTTCGAATACGAACTGCAGATGGCCCTCATGAACCGGGAACTGCTCAAGAACTGCGAGACGATCTTCCTCACGCCGACGGTGGAAAACTCCTTCGTTTCCTCCACGCTGATCAAGGAGGTCGCCCGGCTGGGAGGCGACTTCGCCGTCCACGTGCCGGCGCCCGTGGCCCGTGCTCTGGCCGCCCGGCGGGAGTCCCTATGAACAGTCCCCGGATCAACCGCGTCCTGCAGGTGCTGAATCTGGTCGCCCTCAATCCGGCCCCCACCCGGCTTTCGGCCATCGGCGCCGCATTGGGGCTGCATCCCAGCACGGTGAGCCGCATCATCGCCGACCTGGCCGCGAGCGGACTGCTGGTCAAATGCGCCTACCGCAGCGTGGTGGCCGCGCCCGAACTGGCCCTGCTGGGGCTCCGGGCCGGGCAGAATCATCCCCTGACCCGCATAGCCAGGGAACTGCTCCCGCCCTTCCTCGCCGAAATGGAGCTCGCCGGGGATCTGGCCGCCGCCCCCGCCAACGGGCTCTATCACTTCTACGTGGAGCGGCGGGGACTGCCCGCCCCGGAACCGCTCCGGCGTTCCGATCTCGGGGCGGTGATCTTCGCCGCCGAGGGCCTGACCCGGGAGCAGGC
The DNA here is from genome assembly GCA_017443585.1 of Lentisphaeria bacterium. GTDB lineage: Bacteria > Verrucomicrobiota > Lentisphaeria > Victivallales > Victivallaceae > UBA1784. The sequence continues at coordinate 38,734 of JAFSYV010000151.1, forward strand.
GCTGGAGCGGCTCCGCCGGGCCACCCCCGGAGCCGAGGCCGACGGCGACCGGGAGAACTTTCTCCGCCGCATGGAAGAGGCCGCGAGGGAACGGCACCTGGTCAATTTTCACGCGGGGCGATTCTGGCAGCTGACGCTGCCGCTGCAGTGCGGCCCCTTCTTCTGCGCCTTTTCCGTGGCCCGGACCGAACAGCCGCGGGACGAAAAACTCCTTCTGGCCTGTTCCCGGATGGTCGGCCGCATCAAGGCCGCCTACAACACCCGGATCGAGGAGTCATGCTGAATCGGGAACACCTGCGTTACACCTTCCGCAGCGGCAAATTCCACTGCCGGTTCGTCGACGTTTCCGACGAAAACAACCTGCGCCTGGCTTCGGCGCTCATGACCGTTTACGCCGACGGTCTGCACCGGCGGCGCTGCGAACTGGCCGAAATGAGCCATGCGCTGGTCAGCGCCGCCGCCGACCGCAAATTCGCCTCGGGGCTGGAAAAACTCGTTCTGGATATGGCGGAGTTCGCCAACGCCGAGGGGAACACCGACTACCCGGCTCTGCGCCGGGAGCTCTTTTCGAAGTCGGGCAAGATCATGGGGACCGGGGAGGATTTTTCCGAAACGGAATACCGCCGCCGGGTGGCCGGGCCCCCGGCCGACATCTACGGCGACCTGCCGGATTTCGAACTCCTCACCGCCTTCCGCGAACTCGAGCCGGGGGAACTGCCCCGCCGCTACAACACCGCGCTGGTCCAGGGACTCCTCATGAACACCTCACAGCTCACCATCGCCCTGCCGGGAGCGGAGACCGCCGAACTCCGGAAGCTGGTGAAGTTCATGAAGTTCTTCCGGCTGCTGGCGGAGATCGCCGCCCCCCGGCCCGGCGAGATCCTTCTTCAGGTCAGCGGCCCCTTTGCGCTCCTTGAAAATTCCCGGAAATACGCCTTGCAGCTGGCCTCGTTCTTCCCCGCCGTGCTCAAGATGAAGCACTTCCGTCTCGAGGCGGAAATACGCCTGCCGGGCCGCACGGGGAAATTGATCCTGTCGGAAAAGGACAACCTCGTTTCCCACTACCGGGAGCTGGCCGCCTATGTGCCGGAGGAGATCCGCATCTTCCACCGGGTCTTCCGGGAACGCTGCTCCGAATGGACCATCGTGGGGGAAACCCCCTTCATCAACACGGGAGGCGAGATCTGTTTTCCGGATCTGAGTTTCCGCCGGACCGACGGCCGGATCTGCCATCTGGAGCTTTTCCACCGCTGGCACCGGGGAGCGCTGCCCCGGCGGCTGGCCTTTCTCGACGAACACCCGCGGACGCCCCTCATCCTGGGGGTGGACCGGGCGGCGGTCACGGAGGAGGGATTCGAAGAGCTGCGCACCGCCCACCCCGCCGCGGCGGAACGGCTTTTCCGTTTCCGGGACTTCCCGGCGGTGGAGACGCTGGTGCGCACTCTCGACAAAGCCGCCGAAACGCTCCCGGACAACACGCATCAACCAACTCAAGGAGTTTTGCCATGAAGAAAACCGAGAAAAACCTTCCCGTCTGGGATCTGACCCCTCTTTACGCCGATCCGGAGGCCTGGCAGCGGGACTTCGACAGGATCCGGGGCAAGACGGCGGAATTCGCCGCCTTCCGGGGCACCCTCGGCCAGTCCCCGGCCCAGCTCAGGAAGGCCATCGAAAGTTCCCTCGAACTCGATCGGCTCGTCGAGAAAGTCTATGTGTATTCCCATCTGACGCTGGACCAGGACACCTCGGTGGACTCCTCGCGGGCCCGTCACGGCAAACTCCAGGCCCTGCTGGCGGAACTTTCGCCTCAGGAGGCCTTTTTCGTGCCGGAACTCCTGAAGATCCCCGAAGCGCAGATGCAGAAATTCCTCAAGTCGAAGCTGCTCGCGCCCTACCGCCGCTACCTGAAGGAGATCCTCGAAGAAAAACCCCACGTTCTTTCGGAGCCGGAAGAAAAACTCCTGGGGGCCTTTTCCAATCTGCTCCATCTGCCCGGCGAGTTCTTCGAAGCCCTCAACGACACCGATCTGGACTTCGGCTTCGTCCGCGACGAAAAGGGGAAGCGGCAGCCCGTCACCCACGGCACCTACCGGGTGCTGATGGAAAGCTCCTCCAGAGAACTGCGCAAGCGGACCTTCCACAAACTCTACCGCGCCTACCGGCAGTTCCGCAACACCTTCGCCGCCGCCCTCGACGGCACGGTCCGGCGGCACACGGTCAGCGCGACCGTCCGGCACCACACTTGCGCGCTCGAAGCCGCTCTCAGCGCCGACCGCGTACCGGAATCGGTCTACCGCAACCTCATCGCTTCGGTGCACGAAAAGCTCCCCGCCTTCCACGACTATCTGGAGCTCCGCCGCCGGATCCTCAAGCTGGACGCCCTCGACATGTACGACATCTACAACCCCCTGCTCCCCGGCTGCCGGAAGAGCTACACCTTCGGGCAGGCCGCGGAGCTGGTCCGGAACGCCGTCGCCCCCCTGGGCCGGGAATACGGTCAGATACTGGAAAAGGCCTTCGAGCAGCACTGGATCGACGCCCCCGAGCGCAAGGGGAAACGGTCCGGAGCCTACTCCAGCGGCTGTTTCGATTCCTTCCCCTACGTCCTCATGACCTTCAAGGGCAACCTCAACGACGTGTTCACCCTCGCCCACGAGCTGGGACACTCCATGCACACTTACTTTTCGAACCACACCCAGCCCTACGTCTACGCCGACTACAAAATCTTCGTGGCCGAAGTGGCCAGCACCACCAACGAGATCCTGCTCTTCGAACATCTCCTCGAGAACAGCTCCGATCCCCGCTTCCGGGCCTATCTTTTCGGCCACATGGCCGACGAGATCCGGGGGACCATCTACCGGCAGACCATGTTCGCCGAGTTCGAACTTTTCATGCATGAGACCGTCGAAAAAGGGCTTCCTCTCACGGCGGAGCTTCTTTCGGAAAAGTACCGGGAGCTGAACCAGCTCTACCACGGGCCCCGGATCTCCCCCGACCCCGATATCGCGCTGGAGTGGGCCCGGATCCCCCATTTCCATTACAACTTCTACGTCTACAAGTACGCCACGGGCATGTCCGCGGCGCTGAAGCTGGCGCAGAACATCCGCTCCGGCGACCCGGCGCTCCGGGAGGCCTATCTGGGCTTCCTCAAGGCGGGCAGTTCCAAGGACGTCCTCGACATCATGAAGGATGCGGGCGTGGATCTTTCCACTCCGGAACCGGTCTGCGCCGCTCTCGACCGCTTCGGCGAAATCGTGAAGTCGCTCCGCGCCGAACTGAAGCTCTGAAGGCGCCTTTTCCGGGAAAAACTTGACATCCTTCCTTGTTGACGGAACGCTCCGGGATCTTCCGGAGCCGGCAGACCCCAACCAAGGAAAGGAAGACTTCATCATGCCCGGACCCTACGACGTCACCACCATCAAAAGACACAGTTACGTGGCCTCTTTCGGCGAAACCGTCATCGCCCCGCTGGCCGAAGCCCCGAAAATCGAGACCGACCGCAAGATCGTGGAGTCCACGATCTACGAGAACGGCGGACACGAGGCCGTGGCCTCCCATCTGGTGAAGGACAGCGCCACCATCACCCTCAAGACCAAGGACATCACCACCGCCCTCGCATTGCTGGCCGATTTCGCCGCGGGAGACGACATCATGGCCGCCGGCAGAAAACACGCCCTTTCCTTCACGCCCCTGGCGGAAAACGAAGCCACGCTCATCTTCCCCGCGGCCTACCTGCAGCCCGATTCGAGCTACGTTCCCGCGATGGGGGCGGACCACACCGCCACGCTGGTGTTCAAGGCCTTCCCCGGCGGCAACGACAACAAGCTCTTCACCTTTGCCTGATCATGGCCGTTCTGCGGATCCTGAGCGGCGGGGGTGAGCTTTTCGACATCGAACTCCCCGAAGGCGCGGCACGGGATGCCGCCGACGCCGTCGAACTTCTGACCGCAGGCGATACGGGGCCGGGCAGGGAGCGCCTCGCCGCTCTTCTGGAGCCTCTTTTCCCCCGGAAATACCGGCGTTCCCTCTTTCACATTTCCGGAGAGGACGCGCTGAGGCTCGGGAGGGCTCTTCTTTCATCGTCTCCCTGCCCGGCCCCCGCCGGGCCGGATCTTCACCGGGAGGAGACACGCGCCCCCGCCGGGCCGGATCTTCACCGGGAGGAGACATGCGCCCCCGCCGGGCCGGATTCCCGCCCGGAAGAGGACAGGCCCCCCGCCGCCCCGGTCGAGTTTGCCCCCGAGGAGCTGGTCCGGGCCATCGCCCGGAACGCGGCCGCGCGGGAAAGGTTCCGCCGCCGGGAAAATGAGGAAGTCACTTCCGGCGAGGGGTTTTCGGAGAGCCCTTCCGGAACACGGGCAGATAAATAAGCAGCGTAAAACCGGCCAGGATGAGCAGGACGAAAAACACCGCCGCCAGCGCGCCCGCCAGGAAACTTCCGCCCCGGCGCAGCAGAAACTCCGCCGGATCGAACCAGTGGATGACCGCCAAATCGAGGAGAAAGAGCAGGAGCGGCAGCAGCAGCGCCCCCGATCCGGCGTTTTCCAGATCGGGCTTGCTCAAGGTGATGTGCGAGCCGATGAGCAGCGTCAGTACGATCCAGATGTAACTCTGATACTTCGTCCAGAGCTCCGGCCGGAAAAGCTCCCGGATCATGCGGCAGGTGAGGGAAAGGGCGCCCGCGGCCAGATCGCCGAGAGTATGGCAGGAGGGCAGTTCCAACTCACGCCGAACCTCCGGCAGCAGCCAGGCGGTCACGACGATGATGACGGTCGTTCCGAAGATCACCGGGCCCGTACCGATGAAAAAATTGCCGGCCCGCTGGTAAAGACTTCTTTTTTCCCAGGTGTGGCGGACATATCCCAACGTTCCGTCGGGCATCGGGGCAAAGAGTTTCATTTCCTCGATCTTGTGGCGGAAAAGCAGACAGAAAAGGGCGTGGCCCGTTTCGTGGACGATGGTCCCCGGCATGGCGAGAAGGGTCCAGCTCCGCTCCCCGAGGAGCTCGAACCACCGGGCGCGGAGCAGAGTGGTCACGACCTGGAGCAAAGCCGCCAGCAGAACGAAACATCCCAGGATCGCCAGCAGAAGTCCGGTGCTGACGCCGGATGCCGCCACATGTTCCCAGATCCGGGAAAGGATGGTTTTCCAGTCGATCAAGACTTCATCTTCCGGATGATGCCGGTGCTGGAGTGTCCCGGAACGAAGGAGATGAAGACCAGACGGCTGCCGGCTTTTTCCAGCGCCTTCCTTTCGCCGGGATCCAGCGTTTCCGCGGTGTAGTCGCCCCCCTTGACGTAGACGTCGGGGGCCAGCAGTTCGAGCTCCCGGTCACACCGGGGGGAGTCGAAGATCACGGCCCGGTCCACCGGCTTCAGGGCGCAGAGCAAAAAGGCCCGATCCTCCTGACATTGCAGAGGACGGGTCGGCCCCTTCAGGGCCCGCACGGAGGCATCGGAATTGACCAGCACCAGAAGCGCATCGGCTTCGGCCCGAGCCCGTTCCAGGTAGACCGCGTGTCCCCGGTGGAGCAGGTCGAAACAGCCGTTGGTCACGGCCAGAGTCCGGCCCGAACGGCGCAGCTCTTCGCGCCAGCGCAGGGCTTCCTCGAGAGAAAGCACCCCCTCGGCGATATCCGGCATGACGCTCACTCTTCCTCTTCGGAAAGGGAACGCACCCTGACCCCGGCTTCGGCCAGCAGAGCCATGGAAACGTCGTCGATGGAGTACCGCTGGTGGTAGACCACCTCGACGATCCCCGCGTTGATGATCATTTTCGCGCAGAGCAGACAGGGGCTGTAAGTGGTGTAAAGGGTCGCCCCCTTGACCATGATCCCGTGATAGGCCGCCTGCACGATAGCATTCTCTTCAGCGTGACTGCAGAGACATTCGGTCAGGTGCGAGCCCGACGGCGCATCGGAGTTGCACCGGGGACAGCCGCCCTCGTTGCAGTTGCGTACGCCGCGGGGAGTGCCGTTGTACCCGGTGGAAATGATGCGCTTGTCCCGGACCAGCACCGCCGCCACCTGTCGGCGGGAACAGTTGCTCCGGCTGGCCGCCACCTGGGCGATGTCCATGAAGTAACGGTCCCAGCCGGGACGTTTGGGGGCGCTCATTCCACACCTCCCCTGGTCTGGACCTCACGGCTCCGCCAGTGGCTGTAGAAACGGTTGCCCCACCCCATGAGCCGGCCGTTTTCGAAGACCAGGGGCATGCACTCCTCTTCGGTGGTGAGTCCGTCGGTCCAGACCGACTCCACGAAGTAGTACCACAGATCGGGCGTGGAAAACTCCTCCTGCACGGGCTTCCCCATGACGGAAAGCACCTGCTCCTTGGTCATGCCGACCCGCAGGCGCTTGGAGTTTTCCACATTCCGGGCGGCTTCGGTCATGCAGCCCGCGGCGAGCAGCAGCAGCAAAAACGCCGCCGTCAGCCATTTGCCCGGATTTTTCATCATTCGGTCTTCTCGA
>JAFSYV010000152.1 GCA_017443585.1 Lentisphaeria bacterium
GTCGCCTGCAAAAGCCGGTGTTTCCGCACCTCGATAAAGGCTTTGTCTTCGACCCCGGGAAAATCCCCGGTCGGGGGGATGGCCGTATGCCTTCCGGTCACCCCTGCAGTGCACTTTTCCAACGTAAAAATGAGTTGTCGATGTGTCCGTGGCGCAGCAGAAGCCGCCGATGGACCAGACTCGGCAGTCCCATTGCCCGCAGCTCCTTGAAACTGATTTTGGCAAAATTTCCTTTCTTGTGTCCGGTGTCCAATGCGACGGCAAGCACCTCTTCCGCCAGCCAGCGGTCCAGCAGCTGAAGCTGACGGGTATCGGAGACATGCTTCAAATAATAATCGATGACCGCCACCTGCGATTGCGTTTGTTCCAGCATGTTCCGGGCGGCGCGGCAAAGCAGGGCCGCCCTCTTCCTGGCATCGGTGATTCGCTTGAGACGGCGGCGGCAGCGGATGAAGGACTTGCGGAAAAGCCGGCAGATCTTGCGCTGTTTCTCCAGTGCCAGCGAAACCGTGCCGTCCGGCTGGAAATAGATCCCGAGATGCTTCAGTCCCGGCAGGGCGGCGAAGGGCTCCGCGGGAACGGACTCAGGCATCTTCGTCAGAACGCCGTCGATAGCGGCCGATTCCTTGCTGACCAGCCCCAGCCGGGCGAACACGGCGGCGAAGGTCTCGACCGCCTTCCGGGCGCTTTCCGGGGCCGTGGTGAGAAACAGCATGTCGTCGGCATAGCGGGTGTAGCGGCTTTCCGGCAGATCGTCGAGCGCCTCGTCGAAGGGCGTCAGCGCCAGATTGGCCAGCAGACAGGCGGTCGGCGCGCCGAAGGGGACTCCCGCGTCGGCCGTGACCGGCTCGCCGTCCTCTTCCGGCAGATAGGAAAATTCGATATGGTCCAAAAGCAGCTTCCCCAGATAATCCTCCGGATCGGTCACGGCGGCGACGACCTCCCGGAGCAGGTCGTGGGGCAGACTGGGAAAACAGTTCGCGACATCCCGTTTGACCACATAGACGGTCTCGTTCCGGTGTCTCCCGATGAACCGGGCCACCCGGTTCTGGCACAGATCGATGCCGTAGCCGTGCCACCGGAAGGCGTAGACAGAGCGGGCGAAGTACCGATCCAACCGCTGATTCAGCTGCTGATAGAGCATCAGGTCGACCACACGTTCGCGCCAGGGCCAGATGTAAACGGTCCGCTCCTTGCCGCTGCGGAAGATCTTCAGCGGCTTGGCCGGCGAAAAGAAAAATTTCCGGTTGACCAGCTCCTTGTGCAAATGGTCCAGTTCCCTCGGCGCGTCGCCGGCGAAATCGTACAGAGTCCCCCCGTCCCAGGAGGTCGTGCGGGCCTTGCGCCGGAAGAACAGGGACTTGGTATAGAGCGCCAGCGCGCTCCGGTACAGAGTCTCCCGTTGATATATTTCGTCGAACTTCAGTTTGTTCCGAAGCCGGGCACTCAAATGCTGCATTGTATTCAGTTCAGTTCAAGATATTAAAAACCGACAGCGGCCCCAAAAACGATGGCTGCGACGATACCGGCTGTAACGAAGAGGAGGAACAGGCCCAGGCACCCGTGATTTTCGCGCGAATGGTGACCCGAACCCGATTTCTTCGGAGAAATCGGACTCTTCGGAGGCTCCGGTTTCTTCAGATACCCCAATCTCCTCAGTTCTCTTCCGGCATGTTCGTTTCCGCATGCATGAGAGATTTCGAACCACTTCCGGGCGGCAGCGGCGTCCTTCGGCACACAGTTTCCGCTCTGGCAGAAGAAACCCAGGCAACATTCGGCGTAGCCGTTCTCACGATACTTGCCGTTGCGGCACTCATTCAAAGAAGCGGCCTTTCTGTATGCTTCCAGGGCTTTGGCCATGTCCAAGGGAAAGCCGCAGCGGCCTTTCTGGTATAAGTGGCCGATGCTGCACCAGTCATCATAGGTGCCCTCCTGCCCGGCGGTTTTCGCGTTTTCTCCGGGGTTTGCCTTTTTCTCCGCGGCCTTTCCGCTTTCATCGCGCACGGGGCCGGAGACTTCCTCGCGGGAGACCTTTTCCCCGATCATTCCGCCGCACTCGGGACAGAACATTTTGCCGTTCGGATACTCCTTGCCGCAGCCGGAGCAAACATGCTTCCTCACCATCTTGCCGGGGAGGAAAGTCATCGGCGCCGCGGCCGGGGTTTCGGGAGTATCGGGGACCGCGGTCCCGCAGAAGGAACAGGCCTTTTCGCCTTCCTTGATCTCAGTTCCGCAAAGAGAACAGTGTTTCGACATATCCGTCATCCTTTCATCATATTCGTCACAAACACAATAAAAAGCACACCCGTCCGCACCACCGGGCTGACGGGCTGTTACTATACCATCTTTCAACGTTTTTTTCAAACCCTGTTCCCCGATATCGTCTTAAAAAACGGCAAACCCGCCATCGGCGGACGTAATTCGGCATGGCCGTCGGGATATGGGAACGTTCCCCGGCCGCAAAACGAATATGCCGGTGATGTCGGAAATGCGGAAGCAGCCTCTCGCCCTTACTTTTCCGGCAAAAAAGCGTGTTTGGGACAGCGGTCGACGCAGCGGAGACAGTGCATGCAGCAGGTGAGACACGAATAACGCCACTCCAGCGCCGGAATAATCACGAAGGCCGGCGCCCCGTCATAGCGCTTCACGTTTTTGATGATTCACACGCCCCTGTCACTACACGTCCTGTTTGCCTGGGTTCCGCCGGGTACTCCTGTATGGTTTTCATGGTGTCGGCGAAACTTTCGGTAAAGCACAAAGCTATGCCCTATTGATAGTGATATTCACCCGACGCAGTCAACGCCGCGAGTTTCTCATGATCGCGCTCCGATGCCCGTCTGCTCCATTCGGTCTTGGCTTCGATCACCAGCAGATTGGTCTCCGTTCCGCGGCGGTGGACGATGATGTCCGGGAAGATCACGCATTTGTTGTTCGGGCAGCGAGCACAATCTTGCGGGCAATCGGGATCGGCTTCCATCAGCACACCCAGGCGCTTGGGGTCGCCCCAACCGACTTTATTGTACTCGCAATCGACGTTGTGGCGCGGAAACAATTTCTGCAGATGCTCCGCCAGTTTGTGCGTCAAGGCCCGCTCGGAAACCTTGTACTTTATCAGCAGCGCCTCCTTTCTGTAGAAGCTGCGCAGCGCACATTCGAATCTTCGCCGTATTTCACCCTGTTTCATTGCTTTCGCCCACCAATTGTTCCGCGGCCCTGCCCCGCGGGCTGCCCGGAAGCAGATGCCGCCGCACATTCAAAATTCGGCTCAGTCTGCGGTTTCGGTCATCCCTGCCGATAATATAGCTCCACCGGGAAACGTTTTCAACCCATCGCCCCCCGAATCTTTTCGATTCATTGCGACGGCGCCCCGCCGCCGTTACTTCAGGAAGTCTTGCAGGAAGGCCCGGAGTTGAAACCGGGTGGCTTCGAGGGAAGACCGGACGGGGGTATTGAGGACAAAGACGGACCAGTCGTCCTTTTTCGAGTAGAGCATTCGGAAGAGGAGGAAGTTGCAGGTTGAGAAGGAGGGGGTGCTGTACCACTGCCAGAAGAGGATTTTTTCGCCGTGGAATTCTGCCAGGATCTCCAGAACCTCGATTTGCGGAAGGTGGCCGTCCGGCGGGAAGAGACGGGAGGTTTCGGAGAGGATTTGGTAACCGCTGCAGCGGAGGCAGTAGGTGGTCGGGTGGACGTTGTGGATGTTGTCGATATCGGAGATGGCAAGGACTTGGAAGGGATGTTTCTTTTCGTCCTGGAAAAAGTATCGTTGGATGTTGCTATTGCCAAAGAATTGGCGGTCGCGTTCGTCTTCGGGTTCTCGGATGCCGCGGAATTGCGAGGAGAGGAGAGAAGCGAATTGCGGGCGCAGGGGTGGTTGTCGAGTGAGGAATTGACCGTTGAGCCAGTAGCCGGCGGCCAGCAGGAGAGCGATTGCGCAGAAAAGGGCCTTTTCGACGGGAAAGTGTGTCAGCGAATTGCTGACCAGCAGGGGGAAGAACAGGGTGAAAACGCCTGCCAGAAGGAGTTTGAGGAGGATGCCGTTCAAAGGCAGGAGTGTGGAGAGCCAGATACCGACACTGGGGCAGAAAAGGACCAGAACGCCGCAAGCAGGCAACAGCACACGCAGAACTCGCCAGCCGTAGAAAACGTATGCCAGACTCATCGGAAGCATGATCCCTCCCAGCAGGATCGCCAGGTGGATGTGGCGGTAGTATCCCAGGGAAAGCAGCAGCACGGCAGGAACCAGCAGCGCAAAGCACAACGGGGTGGTAGTCGTGGATTTCTGGTCGGAGGGCGCGTCCTTCCATCGGTTCCAGGCGGCGCCAGCCAGGAAAAGAACGATGGCCCAGAGCGCAAAGCACCAGTTCCTGCGTTCAGCGGGGGAGGTCCGCATCGCGCGCCAGGCGTAGGGAAGTTCACACACAAAGGGGAGCGAGGCTGCCACCAGGAACAAAATGTGCTTGAGATGTTTCTTCATGGCTGCTCCTGTGGATGGACGTCCTTGGACAGGGCAAAGGAACTGAA
>JAFSYV010000153.1 GCA_017443585.1 Lentisphaeria bacterium
CAGTACGCCCACCGTTTCTACAACTTCAAAGGCGAAGCCCAGTATCTTCACGGCCACACGGGGATCCTGACCATCGAAGTCGAAGACACCGTCAATACCGGCGTCAACATGGTCTTCCCCTGCAACGAGATCCGGAAGACCGCCTGGAACGTGATCCGGAATTTCGACCACGCGCTGATCCTGCGGGAAGACGACCCGCTGCTTCCCGCGGTCCTGGAGGTCTACGAAAAGCAGGGCATCCGGAACGGCGCGCCCACCAACACGGAAAAGGGGCCCGCCTTCGCGACGGAGCTGGCCGCCGCTCATCCCGACTGCCGGCTGGTGGTCACCAAAGAGACCATGACCGCCGAGGGCATGATCAAGATCGTCCACGATCTCCTGAAAGACAAGCTCAATATCGCCAAGCTGACCTTCGTCAGCGGGGACAACAAGGCCTGTCAGTGCTACACGCCGCGGGGGACCCATGACCGCTGCCCCCTGTGCGGCGTCGCTCTCGACGAAAACGGGGTCTGCCCCAAGTGCGGCTACCGCAAGCCCTGAAAAGGAGACGCGCCGCGGCTCCGTCCATCGCCGGACGGGGCCGTTTTTTTTGAACGAAAAAAATGCTTTTCTTCTTGAAAAAAAGCCTCTTCGGGTGTATTTTATAAAAATCTGTGATCGAATCGCACCAAGGAGGGTTTTTATGCCGAAAATCACGTTCATGGGGGCCGGGAGCACCATTTTCGCCCGCAACGTCCTCGGGGACTGCATGTGCCGCGAGTGTCTCAAGGACTCCGAGCTGGCGCTCTATGATATCGATGCGGAACGGCTCGAGGAGTCGAGATTCATCCTCGAAGCCCTCAACCGGAACATCAACGATTCCCGTGCCAAAATCACCACCCATCTGGGGGCGAGGAACCGGAAAGCCGCCCTCAGGGGCGCGGATTTCGTGGTCAACGCCATTCAGGTGGGCGGCTATGAGCCCTCGACGGTCATCGACTTCGAGATCCCCAAAAAGTTCGGTCTGCGGCAGACCATCGCCGACACGCTGGGCATCGGCGGGATCTTCCGGGCGCTGCGAACAATCCCCGTCATGCTGGATTTCGCCCGCGATATGGAAAGCGTCTGCCCGGACGCCTGGCTGTTGAACTACACCAACCCCATGGCCATGCTCACGGGGGCCATGCTCCGGGGCACGAACGTGAAAACCGTGGGACTCTGCCATAGCGTTCAGGTGTGCGTCTCCTCCCTCTACGACACATTGGGCCTGAAGCCTTCCCCCGAGGAGTTCGCCCGGGTCCAGTCCAAGATCGCCGGGATCAACCACATGGCGTGGCTGCTGGAACTCACCCTCGACGGCAAGGACCTCTATCCCGAAATGAAGCGCCTCGCCGCCAAAAAGGTGAAGGAGTGGCGCAAAGCAAAAGCGGAGTTCATCGACGGCGGCCGCAAGATCATGTCCCAGTCCAACGGCGGCAATATGGTCCGTCTTGAAATGATGCGCCTTTTCGGATACTATGTGACCGAATCGAGCGAACATAATGCGGAGTACGCTCCCTACTGGATCAAGAGCCAGTACCCCGAGCTCATCGACGAGTACAGGATCCCCCTCGACGAATATCCCCGCCGCTGCGTCAACCAGATCGAAGGGTGGAAGAAGATGTACCGGGAACTCCACGACGATCCCCACCTGACCCACAAGCTTTCCAAGGAGTACGGGTCGCGGATCATCGAGGCCGTGGTCACCAACAACCCCATCCAGATCGGCGGCAACGTGCTGAACAACGGCCTCATCACGAACCTGCCCGGCGACGCCGTGGTCGAAGTCCCCTGTCTGGTGGACCGGAACGGGGTGCAGGGGACCTTCGTCGGCGACCTGCCCACCCAGTGCGCCGCGCTGAACATGACCAACATCAACGTCCAGCTGCTCACCGTCGAGGCGGCCCTGCTTCAGAGGAAGGACCGCATCTACCAGGCGGCGCTGATGGATCCCCACACCGCCGCGGAGCTTCCGGCGGACAAGATCGTCAAGCTGTGTGACGCCCTCATCGAGGCCCACGGCAGCATGCTTCCCAAATACCGCTGAGACTGAAGAAGGGAGAATACCATGTACTACACCGGATTCGCCGATGAAGCCGCCGCCGGGATCGACGGCCAGATCGAAGTCACCAAGGCCCTGGGCTGGAAGTTCATCGAAGCCCGCCAGATCGACGGCACGAACATCCACGACATCCCCGAGGAAAAGTTCGAAGAGGTGTGCGGCAAACTGGCCGATGCCGGGATCGGCGTCAACTGCTTCGGCAGCACCGTGGCCAACTGGGGCTGGGAGCCCCTCGATGATGAGCACTTCGAGAAGACGAAAGCCCAGCTGGAGCGGGCTCTCGTGCGGATGAAGAAACTCAACTGCACCATGCTCCGGGGCATGAGCTTCAAGGCCCAGTGGGAGCGGCCCGCCATCGACCCCGACGTGGAACAACAGGTATTTTCCAAGGTCCGGATCCTCGTGAAGCTGGGTCAGGATGCGGGCGTGGAATATCTCCACGAAAACTGCAACAACTACGGCGGCCAGTCCTGGAAGCACACCCTCAAGCTCATCGAGAACGTTCCAGGTCTGAAACTGATCTTCGACACCGGCAATCCGGTGCTCAACTTCGACCGTTCCGAGGGGGACGCCCTGGTCCACATGCAGGATTCGTGGGAGTTTTATTCCCACGTGAAGGAGTTCATCCGCTACGTCCACATCAAGGACGGCTTCTGCACCGAAAAGAGGATCGGATTTTCCGCCGCGAAGTACACTTTCGCGGGCGAGGGGGACGGCAAGGTCCGGCAGATCGTGGGCGATCTGCTCAAGAACGGGTACGACGGCGGATTTTCCATGGAGCCCCACATGGGTTCCGTCTTCCACGACGCCGAAGGCAAGCGGGACGAGGCCAAATGCAAGGCGATCTATGTGGAATACGGCCGCCGCTTCGAAAAGCTGGTCCGGGAGCTCAAGGGCTCCTGCAGATAACTATTAATCGGGGCCTTGTGCGCCCCACAACACAAAGGAAAAGGTAACATGATCCAACTGAACGAGACGCCCAAAGCCGCAAGCGCCAAGCTGGTGGCGTGGGTCAAGGAGTGGGCCGCCATCTGCGAGCCCGATGCCCTCTACTGGTGCGACGGCAGCCGCGCAGAATATGACCGGCTCTGCGAAGAACAGATCAAGAGCGGTCTGGCCATCCGTCTGAACCCCAAGAAGCGGCCCAACAGCCTGCTGTTCCGCTCCGATCCCTCCGACGTGGCCCGGGTGGAAAAACGGACCTTCATCGCCTCCGAAAAGCAGGAAGACGCCGGTCCCACCAACAACTGGATCGCCCCCGCCGAACTGAAGAAGACCATGCTGGGCCTCTACAAGGGCTGCATGCACGGCCGCACCCTCTACGTGATCCCCTTCTCCATGGGGCCCGTGGGTTCCAAGATCGCCAAGATCGGCGTCGAACTGACCGACTCCGCTTACGTGGTCATCAACATGATCGTCATGACCCGCGTGGGAACGAAGGTCCTCGAGACCCTGGGCAACGGCGAATTCGTGCCCTGCGTCCACTCCGTGGGCAAACCCCTGGCCAAGGGCGAAAGCGACAACGGCAAGTGGCCCTGCGCTCCCATGGAGCAGAAGTACATCGCCCACTTCCCCGAGACCCGCGAGATCTGGTCCTACGGTTCCGGTTACGGCGGCAACGCCCTGCTGGGCAAGAAGTGCCTCGCCCTGCGCATCGCCACCGTCCAGGCCCGCGATGAAGGGTGGCTGGCCGAGCACATGCTCATCCTCAAGCTGACCAACCCCAAGGGCGAAGTCAAGTACGTGACCGGCGCCTTCCCCTCCGCCTGCGGCAAGACCAATCTGGCCATGCTCATCCCCACCCTGAAGGGCTGGAAGGTGGAAACCGTCGGCGACGACATCAGCTGGATGAAGTTCGACGAGGAAGGCCGTCTGCGGGCCATCAACCCCGAAGCCGGTTTCTTCGGCGTCGCTCCCGGCACCAGCATGAAGTCCAACCCCAACGCCATGCTCTCCTGCTCCAAGGACACCATCTTCACCAACGTGGCCCTCACCGATGACGGCGACGTCTGGTGGGAAGGCATCGGCGTGGACGCTCCCGCCCACCTGATCGACTGGAAGGGCAACGACTGGAAGCCCGGTCAGGTCGACGCCGACGGCAACCCCGTCAAGGCGGCCCATCCCAATGCCCGCTTCACGGCCCGCGCCTGCAACTGCCCGGCCATCGCTCCCGAGTGGGAAGATCCCAACGGCGTTCCGATCTCCGCGTTCCTCTTCGGCGGCCGCCGTCCCTCCACTCTGCCCCTGATCTATCAGGCCAGGGATTGGGAACACGGCGTCTTCATCGGCTCCACCGTGGGCAGCGAAGTCACCGCCGCCACGCTTGACGTCAAGGTCGGCACCGTCCGCCGCGACCCCTTCGCCATGCTGCCCTTCTGCGGCTACCACATGGGCGACTATTTCGCTCACTGGCTCAAGATCGGTGAAAAGGGCGCCGCCAAGGGCAATCTGCCCAAGATCTTCTGCGTGAACTGGTTCCGGAAGAATGCCGAAGGCAAGTTCATGTGGCCCGGCTTCGGTGACAACAGCCGGCCGCTGGCGTGGGTCTTCGGCCGCTGCGCCGGCACCGCCGACGGCGTGGACACCGCCATCGGTGTGCTGCCCACTCCCGAGAGCATCGACCTCACCGGCATCGAGGATCAGGTCTCCAAGGAAGATCTGGCCAAGCTGCTTTCCGTCGACGTGGAAGGCTGGAAGAAGGAACTGGCCATGATCAAGGAGCATTACGCCAAGTTCGGCAGCAAGCTCCCCAAGGCTCTGGTGAAACAGCTGGAAACCTTGGAAGCCCGTCTGGGCTGACGGGATTTCCGTATCGACCGAAGGCAGGGGGGAGTTCTCGGATTCCCCGCCTGCCTTTTTTCGGTTTTTTTGCCATGAACAACGGTAAAAAGGTGCTCTGCCCCCACTGCGGGGAACGGACTCTGGCCAGGGAAAAGAAAATCCTCGACGACAATTTTACTCCCGTCGGGGTGAAGTTCGTCTGCGTCTTCTGCGGCGGCGAACTCGAGATCCCTGCCGCCGCCCCCGCTTCCGCACCTTCGAAACAGGAACAGGCCTCCGAAAGGCTGTCCCGGCTTCTGGGCGGGGAAAAGGTCACGAAGGTCGGCTTCGCCCCCGAGGCGGATGACGGCCATTTCTGTCTGCACTGCCGGCATTTCGTCAAGCACCCCTTCATCAACCGCTGCGGTTTGACCATGAAGGAGGTCCAGGCCATCGACGGCTGCGAAAAATTCGAGGCGGCGGAATGAATGAGAAAGTGACCTTCGCCGAATTGACGGATCCGGCTTCGCTGGAGATCGTCCGCCGGATCGCGGACGACGTCTGGCCCAAGACCTTCCGCGAGATCCTTTCTCCGGAGCAGATCGTCTATATGATGAAGATGATGTACGCGCCGGAGGTCATGGAAAAGGAGCTTGCTTCGGGCGTCCATTTCCGGGTCGCCCGCGTCGACGGGGTCCCTGCGGGATACACGTCGTGGGCGGCGTACACGCTCCCCGGCACGGCCAAGCTGCACAAGGTCTATCTGCTTCAGGAGTTCCAGGGGCGGGGCATCGGCTCGAGCCTGCTGGCCGACGCGGCGGAACAGGCCCGCAAAGCCGGGTTCACCCGTCTGCGCCTCAACGTGAACAAGCACAACGAACGGGCCCGCCGGGCCTATTTCCGCAACGGCTTCATCGACGTGGAGGCGGTGAAGATCGACATAGGCGGCGGCTTTTTCATGGACGACTTCGTCATGGAAAAGGCTCTCTGACTCTTTCCCCCGCGCATTCTCTGCGCACTTCCCCTTGCCGAGGGGGGAGGGCACTGCGGCAAAAAGCCGATTTTTTCCCCGGACAATTTGCAATTTGCGCCTTTGCTGTGTATATTATAATGATGTACAGTAAAAAAATCAGGCGCCGCCGCTTCCCGGAAAGGGGAGCGGAACGCCCGGAAATGGAGAAGTTATCATGGCAGAAGGACTTTCGCGTTCGAGTTATCTTTCCCGCAATGTGGGGGATTTCCCCGCAGAAGTGGTGATAAACGGCCGCCGCTACGTCAAGATCGACGATCTTCGCTACGGCACCAATCCCCACCAGCCCGCCGCCAGCTACCGGCCCGCCGACGAACTCGGAGCGATCTCCGGCATGGAGGTGCTGAAGAACGGCAAGAACGGCCTTTCTCAGACCAATCTGGAGGATATTTCCGGCGCGCTCAACATCGTCAAGTTCTTCGACGGTCCCGCCTGCGCGGTGATGAAGCACGTGAATCCTTCCGGAGCGGCGGTCGCGCTCCCCGGCGAGTCCCTGAAAAGCGTCTACATCAAGGGCCGGGACGCCGACGCCCGGGCCGCTTTCGGCAGCGTCATCGCCTTCAACGTCAAGGTGGACGAGGAGACCGCGGTGGAGATCATGTCCACTTTCGTGGAGTGCGTCGTCGCTCCCGATTTCGCCCCCGAAGCCCTGGCGGCCTTCAACGACGGCGAAAGATTCAAGCTCAACAAGCACGTCCGGATCCTCAAGTGCGGGAACTTGCA
The DNA here is from genome assembly GCA_017443585.1 of Lentisphaeria bacterium. Classification (GTDB taxonomy): domain Bacteria; phylum Verrucomicrobiota; class Lentisphaeria; order Victivallales; family Victivallaceae; genus UBA1784. The sequence goes on from JAFSYV010000153.1 coordinate 6,594, forward strand.
AACCCTTCCCCGCTTCACAGGGGAAACGAAGGAGATCCACCGGACCTTCAAGGTGCTGGCCGACGGCACGCTCATCGTCGCCGCCCCCCTGACCACGGCGCTCCGCTCCGTGGCGGACCTGAAGCCCGCCGAGGGCGAGAACACGCGCTGCGGCCATCAGATCTCCACGGTTTCCGCCACGGAACAGCAGAAGGCCGACCTCCTCTTTTCGTGGTACGTGAACCTGAGCGTCCGCTCCAACGGCGTGGTCATCGCCAAGGACGGCCAGACCCTCTCGGTGGGGACCGGCGAGCAGGACCGGGTGGGGGCCATCGAACAGGCCATCGCCAAGTTCCGCCAGAAGTACACCGGCACCGGGACGCTCGAGAACTCCGTCATGTCCAGCGACGGCTTCTTCCCCTTCGAGGACGGGGTGGAAACCGCGGCCGCCGCGGGCGTCAAGGCCATCATCGCCCCCGCGGGCTCCCTGCGCGACGCCGACGTGATCAAGCGGGCCAACGAACTGGGCGTCGCCCTCTTCCACGCCCCCGAACGCATCTTCTCTCATCACTAAGTCAACATAACACCCCCAAGGAACCGTTGTCATGGACAAAAAACAGGCCAAGCAGTTGAACGCGGAAATGTCTTCCGCGCTCTTTTCCGAAACCGAGCGCTTCGAAATGCTCATCGCCGCCCACTGGAAAAAGGCGGCCGTCGCCGGCGTGGTCATCGCCCTGCTCGCGGCGCTGATCTTCGTCGGCTGGAACATGAACCGCCGCGCCGCCATGCAGGCGACTCACGCCTTCGCCGATGCCTCCGACGCCGCCGCGCTGGAAAAGGCCCTCGCGACCTACGGCTCCAAGGACGGCGCCATCTATGCCCGCCAGCGTCTGGTCCAGCTTTACGTCGACGCCAGGAATTATGACGGTGCGCAGAAACAGCTCAAGCTCATCATCGCCGATCAGCGGGCGGACAACGCCCTCCGGGGCCGGGCCATGCTGGAAGAAGCCTATGTGCTCGAACTCGCCGGCAAGACGAAAGAGGCCGCCGCCGCCTTTTCGCGGATCACGGGTGATGCCAACTGCCGGAACGCCATCCGCCTCGAAGCCTGCGCCGCCGCCGGGCGGCTGCTGGCCCCCGCCGATGCCGCCGGAGCTGCGGCGGTCCTGGCCCGCGGTGCGAAGCTGACTGCCGACTCCCAGCTGGCCCACCGCTATCTGGCCGAGGTGAAGTCGCTTCAGCTGGCTCTTGAAAACGGCGAATTGAGCGCCGCGCCCGCCGCCAAACCCGCGGCCAAGCCCGCCGCCAAACCTGCGGCCAAACCCGCGGCCAAACCTGCGGCCAAACCTGCGGTGAAGCCCGCGGCCAAACCTGCGGCCAAACCCGCGGCCAAGGCCGCCAAATAAGCGCCCCGTTCCATCGGTCGGGGGGAGCGGGGAGAGGAAGAAAAGCTTTCCCCCGCGTCCCCCTTTCTCATTCCTGAAAAGGAGCATTTTCGACATGAACCTCCCCGCGCCGGGAAAACGGGAACTTTCCCTGCTCCGCGCCCTCGCCACCAGGCAGGGGCGGCGGAAGAATCCCTATTGCCGCTGCGAAGGGCTCCGGGCGGTCCGGGAGCTCCTCGCCTTTTTCCCGGAAAAGGTGCTTTTCTGCGTCGGCACCGAAGCGGGGCTGGCCGGGATCGACTTCCCGGCGGAAAAACTCCGGCTGCTGCCGGAGCGGGCGTTCAAGGAGCTTTCCGGCACCGTTTCGCCCCAGGGGGTCATCGCCGTGGCCGGGATCCCAGTCTGCACCGCCGGGGTGGATTCCCCCTTCATCTTCGCGCTGGACGGCATCGGCGATCCGGGCAATTTCGGCACCATCGCCCGCAGCTGCCGGGCCGCCGGGGTGAAGGAGCTCTGGTACACCACGGGCAGCACCGACCCCTGGAGCGACAAGGCGGTCCGCTCCGGCATGGGGGCCCAATTCGGCCTGAATCTCCGGGAATTCGCATCTCTGGACAAACTCCTCGACCGGGCCCGTGAACTGGGCTACGGCCGCTTCTTCTACGCCGACCCCCACGACGGGGAAAGCTGTTTCGCCGCGCCCGGCCTCTTCGATCGCTCCGTGGTCATCATCGGCGGGGAACCTTCGGGTTCGCACGTGGAACGGGCCGCGAGCATCCACATCCCCATGCCGGGGAACTACGAATCCATCAACGCCGCCCAGGCGGCCACGGTCCTGCTCTTCGAGTCTGTCCGGCGGCGCGAAGCGGCGGAAGGCAGGTGAAGTCATGGCCGCCGTCTATACGCAAGGCCCCATCGCCCGGAGCATGATCCGCACCGCGCTGGCCATGATCCCCGCCACGCTGGCTTTGTCCGGTTACAATCTGGTGGACGCCTACTTCGTGGGGAAACTCACCGGAAAAACTTTGGTCGACGCCCCCATGGCCGCCATGGGGTTCACGCTCCCGGTGGTCATGCTCATCGGCTGTCTCTTCCACGGTCTCGGCACCGGCGTCTGCGCTCCCACGGCCCAGGCCCTGGGCGGGGACAAGCTGGAACGGGCGGCCAAGGGGACCTCGTCGGGCGTTTTCCTGATCCTGCTTTTTTCCATCTTCGTCGCCATCGTCGGCATGAGCTGTTCCAAGGGGCTCTTCCGCTCCTTCGGGGCCAAAGGCGAGGTGCTGGAGCTGGTTACGGGTTACATGGATATCTGGTATTTCGGCTGCGCCACCGCCTCCCTTGCCATGGCGGGCCACGGCCTCCTCATTTCGGTCGGGGACAACAAGATGGCAAGTGCGCTCATGATGTCGGGGATGATCCTCAACGCCTTTCTCGACCCGCTTTTCATCTTCGGCTGGGGGTTCTTCCCCGCCATGGGAATCCGCGGGGCGGCCCTCGCGACCATCATTTCGCAGGCCGTGGGGGGCACCGTCTCCATGTGCCTGCTCTGCCGGAAGCACCGGCTGCTCCGGTTCCGCCGGATCCCCTTCGTCCAGCTGCGCCAGTACTGGTTCGTCATCCTGCGGTATGCGATCCCCGCTTCGCTGGGGATGCTGATGATGCCCATCGGCATGACGGTCGTCACCCGGCTCACCGCCGAATTCGGCACCGCCGCCATGGCCGGAAGCACTGCCGCGGGCCGGCTGGAATCCATCGCCTTCGTGGTCCCCATGTCCCTGGGCATGACCCTTACCCCCTTCATCGCCCAGAATTTCGGCGCCCGGCGCTACGACCGGATCCGGGAAGGATTGATCTTCGCCTGCCGTTTCGCGCTGATCTTTCTGCTGGTCAGCGCGGTGATCTTTTCGCTGGCGGCGTCGGCCATCTCTCCCCACTTCTGCAACTCCGCCGAAGCGCGGGAGATCATGGCCCGGTGCATCCTCATCACCGTCTGGGGGTTCGCTGGGGTGGAGATCCACCGCTTTTCCACCTTCGCCTTCACCGGATGCGGCCGTCCCCTGGCGGCCTCTCTGCTCAACGGACTGCGTTTTCTGGTGCTCCTCGTGCCGCTGTCGCTTCTGGCCTGGCACTTCGGTTCCTTGACGGGCCTTTTCGTCGCCCGGCTGGTGACGGACGTGCTTTCCGGCGTCATCGGTGTGGTGCTGGCTCTGCGGATGGTCAAGGGGCTTCCGCCGAAACGGGACAAAAGCGATTTGCAATCCGGCGAAAAACGTATTAAATTATAGGAAGAGAAGAAGTTTTCGTCACAGGATCACGGAAAGTGCGGACCATATTTCATACACACATCGGCGTTCCGGGGGAACTTTTTGCCCCGGAGCCCCGTGAAGCGGAACACCTGTTCCGGGTCATCCGGGCCCGGCCGGGCGACCGGGTGCTGGTCATGGACGGCCGGGGCGGCCGGGCCGAGGCCGAGGTCGTCGGCCGGGAGTCGCTCCGCTTCACCGCGGTCCTGCCCGCCGCGGCGCAGGCGATCGAACTGGACCTCTACTGCGCCATCCCCAAAAAGAACCGCCTCGACGCCCTGCTGCCTCAGCTTCCCGGTCTGGGGGTGAGGTCGCTCCACCCGCTGTTGCTGGAACACTCCGTGGCCACGGGGGAAAATTTCGGCCGCTGGGAACTTCAGCTGCGTGAAGGGTGCAAGCAGTCCGGCAATCCCCGGATCCCCGAGCTCCATGCCCCCGCCGGTCTCGACGCCGCGCTGACCGAAGCCGCTTCTTCGGGCGCGACTCTCTACTACGGTTCGGTGACGCCCGCCCCCGAAAGTTCCGCCGTTCCCGGAAAGGTCCGGGCGTGGTTCGTGGGGCCGGAGGGGGGATTCACCCCCGAAGAGGAGGAAAAACTCCGGGCCGCCGGAGCGATCCCCCTGAAACTCGGCAGCTGGATCATGCGTCTGGAAAGCGCCGCCGTGGCCGGACTGGCCGTGCTGGGCCGGAGCCTGCTTCTGCTGCTGGCCGCTTCCTGCCTGGTCTTCGCCGGAGCCGGCTGCGGCAAAGGGGCCTCGGTGAACCGTCACCCGCTGATGATCCGGGCCGACCGCTGCCGGGCCGAAGGGGAATCGGCTCTGGCCCTGCGCTTTTACCGGAAACTCGTCCACCTGCGTCCCGAGGCGCCCGAGGTCCGGCTCAAGCTGGCCACCCTTTGCGACGAGGTCCTCAACGATCCCGCCAGCGCCCTTTATCATTATAATGCTTATCTGACGCTCGCTCCCCACTCCCCCGACGCCCCCGCCGTCGAAGGCTACCGGCTCATGGCCAAGGCCAAACTGCTCCGCGAGCTGACCCGCGAATCCCTGCCCAAGCCGCCGGGGGACGTCTTCGACGAACAGCTCCGGCAGATCGGGACGCTGAAGAAGGAGAACGAGTCCCTGAGGCGCGCGCTGACCGCGATGAACCGGCAGTACGATCTGCTCCTGAAGATGTACAACGACCTGCGGACCGCCGCCCGTCCCCGGACCGCCGTGCCGGACTCCCCCGCCGCCGCGGAGGAGCTGTACACCGTCATCGACGGCGACACCCTTTCCGGGATCGCCGCGAAACGGAACGTCCCTCTTCGGGAACTGCTTCGGGCCAACGGACTTACCGGCTCCAGTCTGCTGCGGGCCGGACAGGTATTGAGAATTCCAAGATGAAACTTCAGATTGAAGCGATGAGGAGAAAGAACACCATGTGGAAAAATCTTTTGCGGCATTTCGGAGTCCTGCTGCTGGCCGGAACGGCCGGCTGCGCCCTTATGGGCACCCCTGAAAAGGTCCAGGTGACGGAGTACGATCTGGGGACCGTCAAAGCGCCCCCCGCGTCGGCGAAACTGGGCGTGGAATTCGGAACGTTCCGGAATCTTTCCGGCGCGGGCACCCCCATCCTGTTCCGCGGCAGGGACGGATCCATCGTCCGGGATGACCGCCGCCGCTTCCTGCTTCTGCCGGAGCATCTGGTGAGAAGGCGTCTGGTGGAGCTTTTCCCCGCTCCCGCCACCGAAGAGGATGTCCGGGTCTACGGCACCTTGAACCGGTTCGAGATCGACGGGGGGGACAATGCGGCCCGTCTCGTCGTCGACTACGAAGCTTCCTGGAAGGGCAAACACCGGATCTTCCACCACACCGTCCAGACACCCCTCGGCGGCGACACGGGGCTCGACGCGGCGCGGGCGCTGGAAAAGTGCGTCATTACCTCCGCCGGCAAACTTGCCGGCGAGCTGGAGCTTTTCAAGAAAGAGGTCGCTTCCGGGAAAGGAAAGAGCAAATGAAAAAAGGCGCCGTATCTTTTCTGGCGGCCGTTCTGCTGGTCTGCGGCGGCTGTGCCACCTCCCTGCTTTCGTGGCGTCCGGCGGAGGGGACCCGCTGCTCCTCGTCGGGCGACCGGGTGCTCTGGGATCTGCAGGGGAGCAACAAGGGCTTCTACCTCTTCTACTGGATCCCCATCTTCTGCGGGGACTCCAACCGCCCCAACCGTTCCGATTACGACGTCTTCCGGCACCGGATCAACGAAAAGCATGCCTACGTCCTCCTGAGATCCCGGCTGAAACCCCTGAAGGCCGACGCGGTGGAGGACGTTTCCGTCACCTTCCAAAGCAACGGCTGGTACGGTCTGGGGATCGTCTGGGTCCGCTCCCTTTCGGCCCGCGGCGTTGCGGTGAAAAAGGCCAAAAAGAAGAAAAATTATCATAAAAGTACCGGAATCGACTTGTAAAATTGGCAAAGTGATGCTATGTTTATAGTCGGAATACTGTTTCCGCTTCACGACGGAGCGGAAGCGCGGGCTTTGGATTTTTAACATGGGAACGCCGAAAACGTTCCGAAAATGAAGGATAAAGCAAACATGGAACGCAAAGTTGTCATCGCCGGAAACTGGAAAATGAACAAAGACGCCGCCGCCGGCCGGGAACTGGTCGAGAGCCTGAAGCCCCTGGTGGCCGGCTTCACCGATGCCGATGTGGTGGTCTGCCCCCCCTTCACCACGCTGAGCGCCGTCGTGGCCGCCGCCGCCGGTTCCAACATCAAGGTCGGCGCCCAGAACGTCCACTGGGCCGAAAGCGGCGCTTTCACCGGTGAGATCTCCGCCGAAATGCTGGTCAGCTCCGGCGTGGAATACGTGATCATCGGCCACAGCGAACGCCGTCAGTACTTCGGCGAGACCGACGCCACCGTCAACAGCCGGCTCAAGGCCGCCCTCAAGGCCGGTCTCAAGCCCATCGTCTGCGTGGGCGAGACTCTGGCCGAGCGCGAAGGCAACAAGACCAACGAAGTGATCGGCCGTCAGCTCCGCGACGGGCTGGCCGGGCTCACCGCCGCCGACATGGCCAACGTGATCATCGCCTACGAACCGGTCTGGGCCATCGGGACGGGCAAGACCGCCACTCCCGCCATTGCGGAGGAAACCCACAAGTTCATCCGCGAGACCGTCGGAGCCCTCTTCGGCGCGGCCACCGCCTCCGCTCTGCGGATCCAGTACGGCGGCAGCATGAAGCCCGAAAATGCCCGTGAACTGGTCGCCCAGGCCGACATCGACGGCGGCCTCATCGGCGGCGCCGCGCTCAAGGCCGACAGCTTCGCCAAGCTGATTTCCGAAGCGCTGGGCCGCTGAGGAAATTTCGTAAAAAGAGGAGATCGGCGTTTATGGCAGGGCTTACAGTTTTCCTTTACGTGCTCGTCGTTCTGGCGGCGGTGCTGCTCATCGGTCTTATTCTCATCCAGCCGGCGAAATCCGGCGGCATGGGAGCGGCTTTCGGCGGCATCGGCGAATCGGTGTTCGGCGGCAAGGCCGGAAGTCATCTGACCAAGGCCACCGTCTGGCTCACGGCCATATTCTTCATCATCGCGCTGGCCCTGGCCGCCCTGATCGGTCACGGCGTCCGGCTCGGCGGTTCCGGCGAAACGGGCGTGGACAGTGAACTTGAAAAGGCCTCGGCCAGGGAGCAGAAGGCCGCAGCTCCTGCGAAGGCCGCAACTCCTGCCAAGGCTCCTGCCGCTCCTGCGAAGGCCCCCGCGGCTCCTGCCAAGGCTCCTGCCGCCCCGGCGAAGGCCCCCGCGGCTCCCGCCAAGGCTCCTGCCGCCCCGGCCGGGAAATAACGAATCGAGGTGCTGAAAATGATGTTGACTTGCGGAAAGTTCCGGATTCTGGCGATCGGGCTGTGCGCCCTGTGCGTGTCCCTTTCTCTGGCAGGCGCTCCTGCCGCCAAGCGTCCCCTTTTCGGCCCGGTCAACGTCGATATGAAGTTCCTCCTTTCCCCCAGGATCAAGGCCGGTTCCACCAACTTTTCGACCAAGGGGCGGCTCTCGCTCTACAACAACCGCTGGGGAGTCATTGAGATCACCTATACCCCCCGCTTCGACTACGAGGGGGCGCGGAAGAGAAATGTCAAGGCCACGGGCGAGTGGCTCAACGACGTGGTCCTGGGGATCCAGGTGATCGTCCGGGACTCCATGTCCAACACCCGGCGCCCCCTGGGCGCGGCGCTGCTCTCCACCCGTGCGGAGTTCTGGAGCATCGCCCTCGACGGCAAGGATCATGTCTTCTACATGTACATCCCGCCCCAGATCATCGAACGCTGCATGCCGACCAGGGACGGGCGGACCGTCAACACCGCCACCACCAAGGACTTTCTCATCTGCGTCACCTTCTATCATAAGGAATGGGGCGTCCTCGCCAAGGGGTACTACGGCGCGAAGGAACGGCGTCCGGGCGATGAGTTCAACGAACTGGTCAAGACCGTTCCCACGTCGAGCGTCTTTCACGGCGCCATCCTTTCCCGGGCCCGTTCCCCCTGGGGCGTGAACGACATGGATCAGTACGATCTCGAAAAACCGACCTATATGCCGCCGCCTCTCGACGCCGCGGCCATCAACCGGGCGGCTCCCGATGCGGAAGAATCGGGAGACAAGGGCGGCGCCAGAAACGCCAAAAAAGGTAAGAAATCTAAACAGTAATTTGGGAATCAGCGGGATCTAACTCATGCAGAAGGACAGCAAAATCCTGACGATCGACGTCGGCAGTACCAATTTGAAGATGGCCGAATTTGAGTGCGCCGCGGGTTCACTGCGGATGACCAAATTCGATTTCCGCAAACTGGAGATCGATCCGGAAAACGGCGAGGCCGCGGAACAGGTCGCCTTCATCCAGACTTACCACGCCATGCTGCTGGAAAACAACTTCACCGCCAAGGCCGTCCGTCTGACCCTGCCTTCCAAGCTCTCCTTCCAGCGCCTGAGCAAGCTGCCCCCCATTCCCAGCAGCCGTTCGGCCATCGACAAGATCGTGGAGTACGAAGCCCGGCAGACCGTTCCCTACGCCATCAACGACGTGGAGTGGGGCTACCAGCTGATCCGCCACGAGTGGAAGGAAAAACGGGTCGAGACCCAGGAAGACGGCACCCTCGCCGAAGTCACCGAGGACAAAGAGGAATACGAGGCCATGTTCGTGGCCATGAAGACCGATATCATCACCGGCTACACCGACGTGATCGAGGACTCCGGCCGCCGGGTGCTTTCGGTGGAGATCGCTCCCATCGCCCTCTTCAACGCCGCCATGGGCGGACAGATCAAGGAAGGGGAGTGCACCATGCTCCTCAACATCGGCAGCAGCAGTTCCAGCCTCATGATCGCCGATTCCAACCGGGCCTTCATCCGGAACATACCCATCGCGGGCGACACCATCACCAACCAAATCTCCAAGGAATACGGGATCTCCTTCGCCGAAGCCGAACAGATGAAGCTGCGTCACGGGTTCGTGGCCCTGGGCGGCGCCTACGAGGAGCCGGATTCGGAACTCGCCGCCACCATCTCCAAGATCTCCCGCAACGTCATGACCCGCCTCCACGGCGAGGTCAGCCGTTCGGTCAACGTCTGGCGGGCCCAGCACGGCGGGGGGCAGCCGGTCCAGGTCCTCCTTTCCGGCGGCAGCTCCAGCATGCTCTACATGAGCGAGTTTTTCCAGGAAAAGCTCCGGATCCCGGTGACCTACCTCAACTCCTTCGGCTCGATCGCCATCGCCGACGAGGTGGACAAGGAAAAGCTCCAGAACGTGGCTCCCATGTGCCAGGAGCTCATCGGCACCGCGTTCCACAGCGCCACCCGCTGTCCCATCAACATTTCCCTGCTGCCCCGGTCCATCCGCAATCAGGACGAGCTCAACCGGCGGAAGCCCTACTTCTACGCTTCGGCGGGCATCCTGCTGGGCTGTCTGCTGCTCTTCGGTTTCGGCGTGGACCAGCTGCTCCGCCGTCAGCTCGACCGCGTGGGCCGCGTCCGCAACCGGGTTGAAGAAACCACCAAAAAGGAAAAGGCCGTGGCCGAACTCATGGGCCAGCTCAACGGCGTCAAGGGCCGCTGGGAGGAGCTGGACAAGATCTTCCGCAGCCGTGCCGCCTACGCTTCGCTGCTC
>JAFSYV010000154.1 GCA_017443585.1 Lentisphaeria bacterium
CCGCTTTTCTCGAAAAGGATGGGGGGCCGGGGGGAAGGGAAAACCTCTTTTCACGGGGAAAAGAGGTTTTCCCTTCTCCCCGGAACCGGCGACCTCTATTGGAAACAGGGCTTTTTTGAAACAGGCCGGGCGGCCGGGGCGAAGCGCTGCAGCACGGGTCCGACGAAGTCGGCGCCCTCGGGCAGTTCGATCCGGTTGCGGCGGGCGGGGACGGCCGCGGCGGCGGTCCCCGAGACGAAGATCGCGCCGCCGCGCTCCATGAAGGCCGCCAGCTGTTCCTGAATGTACTTGCCGCTCAAACTCTTTTGGACGGCTCCGGCGGGATCGCCCGCAACGACCAGCGCGTCCAGATGACGGAGTTCCCCCAGATCCAGCTGGTGGGAAGAGACGATCCGCAGATCCGCGTCCGGGCAGCGGTCAAGGGAAAGCATGGCCTGGATGCGGCGGTCATCGGGAATGCCCGCCGCCCAGAAGCCCACCCGGACCGGACGGGGATCCGTCCGGGGAAAGGCGAAGACGGGTTTGACCCCCGTCACGGCGTAGAAGCACCCCGTCACGATGGGATGCGTGCTCTCCCAGTATTCGGGGTGGAATCCCGCGGCGATCACTTTGCCCCGGCCGAGGCGGCCGAAGATCAGCGCCGCTTCGCCGAAGAAATTGCCCTCCGGCTTGTTGACGTAGCTCACGGTGTTCCGGTAGACGGCGAGGATCCCGCCGCTGCCGCCGCCGGTCTTTTTGCCGGGGACCGGGATCGGACCGCCGGAGTAGCGGACCTTGTACCGCCCGGGAGCGATGTCCAGGATCCGGGCGCCCGCTTCCGGAAATTCGACCGTGAGGATCGCCGTCGCGCCGCCCGAGGCGGGCTTGCGGACGAAGGGGAGCAGTTTCAGCCGTTCGGGGGCGTCGAGCGTACCGGCCAGTCCGGCGCAGGTGCCCAGATACGCGCCGCCCGCGCGCACGAATTCCCGCACTTTCCGGGCGCCCTCCTCGCGGAGCGACCTGTACTGCCGCGGACTGCGGCCCCCCGGCATCACCAGCACGTCCATGCCCTCGAGTTTCCCCGCGCGGACGTCCTTTCCCGTGACGCCGTGCAGTTCCAGCTGGGGCGAATGGGAGATGAGGCGTATCCAGTGCCATACCCCGTTTCCGGCGCTGCCCGAATCAAGATAAAGCGCGACCTTGAGGCGTTTTTCCTGCCGTTCCGCCGTCCCGCCGTGGACACCGTCCGGCGACGCGCACGAAAAGGAGAAGAGGACCGCGGCCAGTGCCGCCGCCGCAAAACACACGGATCTTCCGATGGACTTCATGCCCGGCGTTCCGGCGGTCATTGCTTGCGCCGGGGTTTTCCGCTGAGGCGGTCGGCGACGAAATTTTCCAGATCCGAGACGCTGTCGCGGATCGTGCTGCCGAGGAAGGCTTTCGGCGGAAAGATCTTGTGTCCGGGCAGCAGTTCGGCGAATTCCACCCCGCAGCGCTGCATCCCGCCGCCGCCGTTGGTCTGGAAGAGGCAGAGGAATTTCCCCTGAAACGCCGAAGCGTAGTTCGTCAAAAACGTACGCACCGGCGGAGCCATCGTGCCCCACCAGTTTGGGGTGCCGATGAAGATCACGTCATACTGCGCGGGGTCGAATCCCTCGACCTGCCGGATCGGCCGGAGCTGTTTGCCGTAGCACTCGGGCTTCGCCTCGTCGCAGCAGGTCCGGTAATCGGTGCTGTAGGGTTTCTCGGGCTTGATCTCGAAGAGCCGCGCATCGATTTTCCGGGCGATGGTCTGCGCCGCGAAGCGGGTGTTGCCCTTGGGGCTCCACGAAAAATAGACGACGGCGACCTTGTCCGTTGTCGTCTGGACCGACATCGCCCGGTCGGCTCCGGCGTGAAGCGGCGTCAGAAGCGCCGAAACCGCGAGCAGCAGCATACTTTTCAGAAAAATCCTTTTGTCCATTCCGCGATCCCTCCCGATGGTTTGGTCATGGTTTGGTCAATAGTATATCATACAACCTGAAGAAGTCAAGGACGAAAACGGACTTTTTCAGGCTTTTTCGAGCCTCCGGCGCCCCGGTCTTCAGGAGAGCTTCAGCACGCGGCTGCCGTGAGCGGGAAGCGCCATTTCCAGTTTTCCGGTCCGTCCGAGATCGCGCCGGGCCCACAGATCGCGGACCTGGCGCTCCCGGTCGAGCGCAAACGTCACGTGATCGGAGTGTCCCGCGAGATTGACGAAGCAGAAGGCCTGTGATCCGTCGGCGAGGGCTTTGCGGTAGACGCGGAACTCCCGGCGGACGGAACTCCCGTCGGCAAGCATTTCATTCCGGACGAGTTCCGCCGTCCCCGTGATGTCCTGATTCAGCGCAATGATCTCCTCGTTGGAAACGAGGTCGAGGGTGAAGTCGTCGATCTTCTCCAGCTGACAGCTCAGCTGCAGGGGACTGCCGAGGATCGACCAGACCGAAAAGTGGGTGATCGCTTCGTCCCGTGTGAGGTTGTTTTTTCCGGCCGGCAGGAAGGGGCGGTCCCGGCCGATCTCCATGACGCCCAATGCGAGCATGTCGAGGTCGAACCACGTTCCGGGCCCGGTGACGCCGAGCCACGGGTCCGCGGAGCGGATGTTGTTTTCCAGCACGGGCCAGTGATCCAGCGTGTCGCCGTTGCAGCGGCACATCTGGGCGTATTTGCGGTACTCTTCGACGAGCTTTACGTCGCACCTGGTGGTGAGCGAAAGGGTGATGTCCCGGCCGGTTTTGTCAAGCGCCTCGCGCATCCGCTTCGTGTGGGGGATGTCGCACGTCGGCCAGTCGTATTTGAGGTAATCGAAGCCCCATTGGGCCCAGAGCGCGGCGTCCTCGTCCTCGAAGGAGGTCAGACCGCAGCCGCCGAAGTAGTCATGGAACGCGGCGGGATCCAGGGGGTAGCCGGTGCTCCCCGGGAAAAGCTCCCTGCGGTTGGAGCCCCAGGCGAGGACCATCGGCGTCGAGTAGATGCCGGCCCGGAGACCGAGGCCGTGGATCTCGCGGACCAGTCCCGGCAGATCGGGGAAGCGGCTGTTGGCGAGCAGACCGCCCTGTTCATGATCGCGGTTGCCCTGCCAGCAGGAGTCGAGATTGACGTGGTCGTATCCCCGGGCGGCCAGCCCCCAGGGACTTCATCAGGTTTGCCGCGGAGAGGATTTTCCGCTGGTCGAGCGAGCGTTTCCAGGCGTTCCACGAGGTCCAACCCATCAGCGGGGCAGCACCGAGCTTTCCCTTGTGGACCAGAAGCGTAAATTCGCGGGAGGTCTCCCCCTCGGCGTTGCGGACCGTGACGCGCAGCGGAAAATCGCCCTCCGCGGCGGCGACGCCGCTGAAACGCCCTTTTACCGGATCGAAGGCGATGCCTTCGGGGAGCTGCCCTTCGACGGCGAAGGTCATCGGGGCGGCGCCGCGGACGGGGAGCGTATAATGGGCGAAGTGTCCCGGCGTCATGGCGAAAACGGCGGGACCGTTGACGGCGGGGGCTCCCGCGTCGTGGGGGAGCCGCGGCGCGATTCCGACGAAGGGATCCAGCAGCGATCTCATGGCAGGCAAGTCCTCTTTTCAATGAAATGCAAGTATTGTATATAAAGTTCTGCAAAAACAAAGAGGTCATGGTATATTAGTTAATCGACAAACAAACTAACGGCAAAGGAGCCAA
>JAFSYV010000155.1 GCA_017443585.1 Lentisphaeria bacterium
CACTACAGCCGGTTCAAGGATTTCCCGGCGGACCGGGTCGTTCCCGACGACCACCCGCTGCTTGAGTACTACAAGTGGTACTGGCGCACCGGCGACGGATGGAACGACCTCAACACCCGCATGGCGGAGGCCCTGCGGAAGAAAGCCCGGCCCGGGTTCTTCTGTTTCCACGATCCCGTTGTGCGGACGCCTCCCATCTGGTCCAGCGGCGGCAAGGTCGAAGCCGTGAATCACTGGACCTACGCCTATCCGGAACCCTTCCGGATCACCTCTCACATCGACAGCATGTTCGCCATGACCGAGAACGATGATCCCCCGCGGAAAGTCTTCGCCATGACCCAGATCATCTGCTACCGCAGCCGGATCACAAACCGCAAGGTGAAGCTCGCCGATCCCCCGGCCTGGTCCGTGAAATTCCCCAAGGCCGAGTACGTCTCCATTCCCCCCGACAGCCTTCAGGAGGCCGTCTGGACCATGATCTCCCGGCCCGTCAAGGGCGTACTCTTCCATGGCGAGGGATCTTTGCACCCCATGCCGGTCAACAGGAAGAAACTGAAAAATTATTTCTGCACCAACGACGAGACCCGGGCCGCGATGAAAAAGGTCCTGACCGGGGCCGTTCAGCCCCTGGCGCCCATTTTGCCGTTTCTCGGGGAGAGACCCGGGAAGATCGCCATTCTGCACAGTTTCGCCTCCAGCATCTTCGCCGGACGGGGTACCTGGGGCAGCGGCGGGTGGCCCGACGACTTGAGCCTCATGCTGTATTACGCGGGCATGAACCCCCGGGTGATCTACGAGGAGGGACTTCTCAAGAACGGCCTGGCGGGGATCAGAGTCTTGGCGATGCCCCACTGCGACGTCCTGCCCGCCGGCGTGGCGGAGAAGATCCGCGCGTTTCAGCTTGAGGGCGGCATCGTCGTCGGCGATCCCGATTTGTGTCCGGCCATCGTCCCGCAGGTGATGCTCCGGCAGTTCGACCGGCGCGGCGGCGCCGAAAAGACCGGAGCCCGTCTGCTCAGGAATGCTTCTCGGCTCCGCAAGCAGCTGCGTCCCTTCGTCAAAATCGACTCCGAGACGGACAACATGGAGCTCCTGCGCTTCGAGCGGGTGTGGAAGAACGCCCGTTATTACTTCATTGTCAATGACCGGCGCGGGCCCGGCGATTATGTCGGTCCCTGGAACGCGATCCGGGAGAAGGGCCTGCCCAACAAGGGCGTTTTGACCGTCACCGGCAAGGCGGGAGCCGTGTACGAGCTCTCCCGGGGCGGCCGCGCGGATTTCGAGGCAAAGGACGGCAAGATCACGATCCCCGTCTCCTTCGAGACCAACGACGGGCGTGTCTTCCTGCCCCTCGAAAAGCCCATTGGAAAGGTCGTTCTGGAACTGCCCTCCCATGTCACGGCGGGAGAAAAATTCAGCATCCGGGGCAAGATCCTCGATGTTTCGGGTCGCCCGGTCTCTGCGCTCCTGCCGGTGAAACTTGATATCTCCGACGGCAAGGGCCGCGCGCTGGACTGTGGTCCCTACCGCGGCGCTCCGGACGGGATCATGGACTATTCCACGGTGTGCCCCGTCGATGCCGCGGACGTGCTCCGCGTGAAGTTGACCGACCGGGCCTCCGGCCTCTCCGCCGAGGGATCCGTCAAAATCAGAAAGGCCGAATGATGAAAAGGATATCTCTGCTCCTCGCCGTGCTGACGGCGATCCCCTTCTTCGCCGCTCCGCCCGTGGCGTTCAAGAACACGGCCACGGCGTGGAAAGTTCTCAAAAAAAACGCGCCTTCGGTCGCTGGCCGCTCCGCCTACATCCGTCTGGTCTCCGATGAGAAGGAGCGCGAAAAGGCCTGGATCTGGGCGCTCACCTGTGCCGACCCGGTGCTCCGGCGCGACGCCGTCGGCGCGTATTTCCGCGCGAAGGGCGAAGCCGCGGTCGAAAAGATGCTGGCCATGAAGCCGGAAGAGGACGAACTGGTCCGCCCCGTGCTCATCGACGTGATCCGGCAGATCAAGTCGGCCCAGCTCCGTCGCCGGCTGGCGGCCAAAGTCGTCGGTCCCGTGAAACAGCCGACCAAACGCGGGGAACTTTTCCGCGCGAACACCCGGCTCAAGGACGATCTCACCTACGACCACGAGGTGGAGACCTTCCGCAGGATCCCGCTGGCCGGGGAAAACTGGAAGTTCCGGACCGACAAGGAGAATCAGGGCGTTAAGAAAAAATTTTTTGCGCCGGATCTGGACGAATCCGCCTGGAAGAAGATCTCCGTCGAGAAGAACTGGGAGGTCCAGGGCTTCCCGGATTACGACGGGTACGGCTGGTACCGCGTCAGCTTCAAGATGCCCGAGAAGAAGGAGGCGGCGGGCGCCGAATTCTGCTTCCCCTTGGTGGACGAGGAGGCCTGGATTTGGCTCAACGGCGTCTACCTGGGGCAGCGGGCCGACGGTCCGGACGCGTGGAACAAACCCTTCTACATGGACGCCTCCAAGGAGGTCCTCTGGGGAAAAGTCAATCAGCTGACGATCCGGGTCTTCGATTCCTGCAAGGCGGGGGGGATCTGCCGTCCGCCGCAGCTGCACCTCCTCCGCTGACGGAGGCGGGGCGGAAAAAATAGGCTCTGTACTCTGCATGGGTAGTTAAATGTGGAAAAACGGAATAGAACGGAGAGATACGACGTCGGAGTGTCCCCGGAGTTTCCGTTCGTCTCGGTTTCCCCCAAACACCACGCTTTTTTTTGAAAATCCTCCGCCGCCCGGCTGGGCCGTGCTTTGGAGGAGAACGGGATTGGGGGGTATACAGGACCTCTTTCCCTGCGGCTCCCCGACTTGCCCGCCGGCTTGTCCGCCGCAGCCTTGGCGGAGGCGGAAGCCTTGGCGAAGGCGGAAGGGCAAGCCGCAGTTACACCGGAGCCGACGTTTCGGCTTTTCACGGGAAAAAAAGTTCTTTCCTTCCCCCGGAACCACCGACCTTTATCGGGAACAGAGCCTAAAAATAAGGATGTGATGTGATGACGAGCGGCTTTCAAAAAAATCCCTACGAGGGCATCGACTGGGAAAAAGTGCATTTTCTTCCCGGATGCACCCATATACACTGCCGGACGCAGGAGCATTTTGCCCGGCTGGTCCGGCAGGGCATGCGGGTCTTCACTCTTTCCAACTACTACCCCTCCGCGCCCTGTTACCCCCTGCGGGAGATCCGGGAAAACGCCCTCCGCATGGGACAATCGGGGTATTTCAAAGAGGGGCGCTACTGCCCGGACTATGTCGATTTCTCAAAATATTCCGGCGTGACCGATCCCGGAGGACCGCTTTTCTCCGGCATCCCCGAGGATCTGATCGAGGCCCCCAACGCCGAGCATCACTGGTTCTCCGACGTGAGCGTCTATCTGCACGTCACTGCTCCGGGGGCGATGCTTGCCAGCGGCCACTTCGACATCAGGGACGAGTGCGGCGTGCGCTCCGCGGGATACCAGTTGGGACTGCCTCTGCCCTGGAAAGAGGGCTTCGATCTTCTCCTCAACTCCCTCATCTGGCCCGACGGCGGCGGCATCATCATCGCCCATCCCCAGTGGTCCCATTTCAGCACCGAGTTCATCTGTCAGATGCTGGATCACGACGACCGGGTGCTGGGGATCGAGGTCGTCAACTACGGGAGTGAACAATCCTACACGGGGTGCTGCGAGTCGCTTTGGGACGAGATCCTGCGCACCGGACGGCGGTGTTTCGGCTTCTGCGTGCAGGATCATCTGAAGGAGGAGCCCTGGCGGGGCAAGATCATCCTTCTTGTGGACGATCCCTCTCCCCGCGCGGCGCTCAGGGCCATGCGGGAGGGGCGCTTTTACGGCGCGGTCACCGGCGAGGCCAAGTTCGAGTACGTGCGCTTCGACGGACGGCGCTTCGAGGCCGCCTGCGACCATGAGGTCTTCTTTCAGGTGATCTCCCGCCGCGGCGTGGAGGCCGAGCACACCGGCATGTCCGTCTCTTTCGACGTGCCGGAGAGTCGGCGCACTCAAATCGGATATCTGCGGCTTGACGCCCGTTACGGCCGGCGGAACGATAAGCTGTACACCCAGCCCGTCTGGCTGTGACCCTGTTTCGTTCCCGCAAGTCCGGAATGCATTTTGCGTTCCGGATCTTTTTATATTGCTTCAGCGTAAAAAAACTACCGGCAGAGCCGGTATGTAGCCGAACAGCTTTAGCTACAAGCAAAAAGGGAACTCGCATGCTATAGTAAAGGCAGGTTCGCCAACCGCCCCGAACTATAGAAAGGAGTTCCCCGTGAGAATTGATAATTTATCACACACCAGCTGGAAATGCAAATACCATATCGTATTTGCGCCGAAATATCGTCGACAAGCAGTAAACGGTCAGTTAAAAAAGGACATTGGCCAGATTCTTCGCCAACTGTGCGACATTAAGAAAGTGGAGATACTTGAAGCGGAAGCGTGCGCGGACCATATACACATGTTGGTCAGTATACCTCCGAATATCAGTGTGTCTCAATTTATGGGGTATTTGAAAGGCAAAAGTTCGTTGATGATTTTCGATCGTCATGCGAATCTGAAGTACAAGTACGGGAATCGCCACTTCTGGTGTCGAGGGTATTATGTGAATA
>JAFSYV010000156.1 GCA_017443585.1 Lentisphaeria bacterium
CAGCAGCAGGGACACGACGAGATACGCAAATTTTTTTCCGGACATGGACCTACTCCTTATGACGACAGACCTTCCCCGCGCAGTTTGCGGACAAGAGTGCAGTGGATGTTTTCGGGGCACACACCTGCGATTTCCCTTTCACTTGGCCGCGGGCAGCTTGGCCGGCCGGTCATGCCCGGTCTGCTGCCAGCGGCCGTCGCGCCAGACGAAAGTCTTGCCGTCCCGCAAGGTAAAACGTTTTTCTTTCGGTTTACAATCGGCAACCGACACAAGGCGGCCATTCATTTGAATATACCTTTTTCCATCGGGCGCAGCAACGTAATCGGCAAGAAAATCTTTGTTATAATCGACAGCCACAGTGTTATTGTAAGTCAATACGAAAAAATCTTCCGCCACTCCCCAGAAAAAATTGCTTCCGTTCGCCGCAGCCTCCACCGCTACGATGTTGTTCTCTAAGATGTCGACCGACGCCGAATTGCTCCGCCAGCGGCAAAGAAAGTCATTGCCGTCGCCCTCGACCACGAACCCCCTCTGTTCCGCGGACCGGGGACCGATGCAGCTCTTGTAAGCAAGATAGATGTTTCCCGGCAGCAGCAACAGCAGCAGGATCACGACGAGAAACACAAATGTTTTTCTGGACATGGTCTTCTCCTTATTTATACTTGTTGTATATCTTTATGATAGTGCGAATATCCTTTTTTGATAGAGCGTTTGCAATTTCACCTATAACATCTAATTTTTCTTCGAAAGTTAATTTGGGGGATTTTGAAACAACGGTCCTTGCATTTGCGGCCCATACTCCATAGTCGGTTGCAAGAATGGAAGCAACCTTGACTCCCCCGATCATCTCACTCGTTCCGGTGGGCATATATTTCATTTCCAAAGTGGTTTGAGCAGCCTCGGGGATATTGCGCACAAACTGCTTGCTTTTTGACTGATTTTCCGCCAGCAGATTAACTTCCGTTGGCCGGTTAACTTGTTCCCGGCTGTCCTGTTCCACCAATTTGCACCGGCAGTTGGGATGAATGGGCAGTTCCGGTAGGTCAGGATCATCGGCCTGAAAAACTTTGCCGTCGAGAGCAAGACAGGCGCTGCAGCAGTTGGGTCCCCTTTCGGAAACGAATCTCAACAGTTTGACTTCCGTTTTAGCCTTGAGCAGCTGCATGATCTGATCCAGTTCCATGAAAATTCTCCTTTCTTTACCCTTTCCGCAAGAATATCCTGCCTTTTCATAAATGCCGGATCCTGTCAAGATCTTTCCTGATAAATGAGTAACTTTCGGAGAAAAATGATTCCCGGCTGTCAGGTCCTTCACCCCATCGAAAACAAGTGGGAACTTTCCGCAGATCATCCGAACGGTCACTTGAAGAACCTTTCGTCGAGCTCAGTTTTGAGGGCGGCGAGGAGCTTTTCGGTCATTTCGTGGATCTCTTCGAGGGAGCAGACCGCCGCGGTGAGGGGGTCCACCGCCACGGCGTAGTGGACCTTCCGCCGGTCGCCAGTGAGGGCGGCTTCCGCGCCGAGGAGCTGGACGTTGATCATGTTCCGATTCAAGGCGGCGCACTGCTCCGGGTAGTCGAGGCAGCGGGAAGGCTGGATCCCGGAGCCGTTGACGAGGCAGGGGACCTCCACCGTCGCGCCGGGCGGGAGAGTGGGGATGAGCCCCTCGTTCATCACGTTCACGTTCGCGGTGTAGTCCCGGTTGTTCTCGATGGCCGAAATGATCCGCATGGCGTACTCCCGGCTGGGAGTGGTGTCAAGCTCCTTCTTCCCGTCGAGGAGCGCCTGCAAATAGGCGGGCCAGGAACTCTGGCGCAGGACGTTGATGCGGGCCGCCGCGCCGCTTTCGCCCGCCGTCATGGGGCCGTAGTCGATGCCGTCGTCCCCCGTGACGGGAACTTCGGAACGGCAGTATCTCTCTATAAGCTCCGGACGCTTGCGGAAATAGGGCACGTATTCGCTGGCGTGGCCGCTGGACTCGGTGGGGAAATAGCCGAAGCGGCGGAAAAGTTCGAAGCGGACTTTTTCCTTGTGGCAGGGGAGGCTCGCCGGATCCTCCATCACCTTGCGCAGTTCGGGATAGAGGTCGTTCCCTTCCAAGTCGGTGAATTTCAGGAAAAAGGCCTGATGGTTGATGCCCACGCAGCGCGTGACGATCTCCTCGGGCGTCCGCCCCACGAAGGAGGCCAAGGCCCGGTGGGTGGCCTGCACCCCGTGGCAGAGGCCGTAGACCTTCACCTTGCGGCAGCGGCGGTTCAACGCGATGGTGTTCATGGACATGGGGTTGACGTAGTTGAGCCAGACGGCCCCCGGAGAGACCCTTTCGGCGGTGTCGGCCACCTCGAAGAGGGCTTTCAATACCCGGAGCCCCCGGAAGACCCCGCCGGGGCCCAGAGAATCCCCCACCACCTGCTCCACGCCGTACTGCCGGGGGATCTCGTACTCCAGACGCTCCGACGCAAGAGTCCCCGTCCGGATGACGGTGATGATATACTTCGCCCCCGCAAGGGCTTCTTCCAAGTCGGTGGTGGCGGTGATCTTCGCCTCGGCCTTGAGTTTTCCCATCAGGATCTTCACCAGCGTCACGGCGTGGCTGAGCCGTTCGGCGGAAATATCCATCAACGCGATCTCGCCCCGGGAGCGCAGGTCGCCGTCCAGCAGAAAATCCTTGAAGAAATTGAGGGAAAACCCGACGCTTCCCGCGCCGATCACAGCTATCTTGAACATTTTTCTTTCCTTTCTCGCAGAGGCCCCCGACAGGGAAGCCGACCTGTATACTTCGGTGGAATATACATCTCTTTCCGGACAATATCAAGGGAACGGGATGAGAAAATCTTCAAAACATTTGAGAATTTTTGAGAAAAAAAACCTCTTTTGCAGAGTTCCGGCAACAGTTACCGGCAGGGCCCCAGCTTCCGGACAAGGGTGTAGTGGACATTTTCCGGACACAATGGCACCGGGGCCTTCGTTTCCCCGGTGATGACGAAGCCCAGCTTCAGATAGAAGCCCGGAGCCTGAAAGGTGTTGGTGGTCAGCCGCACCTCGCAGGCTCCGTTCTCTTCGGCATACCGGAAGAGCTCTTCCATGACCCGCCGCCCGGCGCCGGTCCCGCGCAGGGCGTCGTCGAGGTAAAAGTAGTCGCCGAAAATGTGGCGCGGCTCATTTTCCCAATGGCATGCGATGCCCCCGTGAGGGTTGCCCGCCTCATCCACGGCGACAAGAGCGAACTGCTCCGGGAAGTGTTTCGCATGGTAATCCCCCCGCAACTCCCCCGTTTTGGTGAGGTTGTAACCGTAGAGGGCGTCGTGGATGGCACTGACCGCCCCGTAGTCCCGGACCAGCTTCAAGGTGATGTTCATTTCCGGCTCAGCAGTCGCCCTCCAGCGCGGGGACGATCTGTCCCGTGAAGAGGAAGTTGAAGGGACGGCGGAAGTAGTAGTCCATGTTGGGAGAAAAACCCGTGCCGGAACAGTTTCCGGCGAAGCCGCCCCGGTAGCAGCGGCGGAGCAGACCGCTCCGTCCCTTCCGGATCATGTCGCCGTACTTGTCTTCGGAGAGAAGCCGCGCTTTCGTCAGGGCCCGGTAGGCGGCGACGAAGGCCATGGTCCCGGAAGTCTCGAGGGGGGATTTTTCCTCGTCGGCGATGTTGTGCCACAAGCCGCCGGGAGATTGGGTCCGCAGCACCCCGTCGCCGATGGAGTCCGCGAAGGCGGCCAGCTCCTTCGCTTCGGCTTCGGGCAGGTCGGGCCACACTTCGAACATCAGGGCGATGCCGTGGAGGATGTGGGCGATGCCCCGGCTCCACTTGGCTCCGCGGCGCTGCCCCCGGTAACAGTAGTGACAGGGCAGACCGTCAGCAGGGTCCACGGCGTGATCCCGCAGATAGCGCATGAGCTTCATGGCGTGGTCCAGATAGCGCCTGTCTCCCGAAGCCAGCGTCGCGGCGGCGAAGACGGGGCCGTGGAAATGGAACATTTCGTTGTAGATCACCTTTTCCCGTCCGGCGCAGTGAGCTCCCCAGAGGGGATGGGGCCCCCGGCAGCTCAGGGGGTCGGCGACATTCCCCGCGCCGCCCATGATGCCTTCCGGCGAATAAGGCCGGGCCGCCATGGTCCGGTCGAGGATGTGGAGGAATTTTTTGTTGTACTTCCCGTCACCCGTGAGGCGGGAGCAGAGGGGCGCGTAGCACCACGCCCCCAGCACGTCATGGTTCTGGGGGATGAACTCCGGATCCTGCGAGTCGAAAAGTTTCGGCAGGACCCGGAGCACCAGCTCCTTTTCCATGGCAAGGGCCCGCAGGTGGTGGAGCGTGAACTCGCTGAAGCTCAAGCCGTCGGAATCGAGGTAGGCTTCGGCCCGCTCCCGGGCGAAACGGCACATGACTTCGGGGGACTGCTCCGGGACCTCCCCGCGGCCGATGTCCGCCTTGCTCAGGGCTCCGTTGACGGTGATCTCCGCGTCGAAGTTGCACATGGTCCGGTTCTCCTTGTCGCAGTAGTCGTAACAGACGACGACGTGCTTCAGGGAATAGTCGGCCAGCATCTTCTTTTCCTCATCACTCATCTTTTCGAAGATGCCCCGGTCGAGGAGGATCACATCGCTTTCGAGGTGCTCCGGCGAGAAGCGGTCCGGGATCCTGTTGTCCAGAAATCCCCGGAAGCTCACGTCGTTTTCCAGCAGCCGGTCGATGACCGCCAGCACGAGGCAATGTTCCTGCGGGAGCGAGGTCAGAACGGTGACTTTTTCTTTCATGACAAGATCCCTTTCAGATCTTTTCGAGGGTGATGTCATCCAGCCGGATGAAGGTGTCCGTATGTCCGGGGGCGAGATAGAGGTAGAACATGGGCATGGCGACGCCCGGTTTCGGGACGACGAACTCCATTTCGAGGGTCTTCCAGCCGGGCTTGGGGCCGGGGGTGATCTTCGCCTCGAAATCCCTTGCCCGGCGCTTGGCAAGTCCATTGTCGATCACCGGGACTTTGCCCGTTTTGGCCAGATTGACCGTCATGAACTGCATCATCTCGCCGGGGTGGAAGAAGCGCATCCGGGCGAAACTCTGGGGCCCCGTGGCCGCGTCCGTCTTGTACGAGGCGCGCCAGCGCCACTTGCCGGGGTCGAGTTTGACGTACGCGCCCCCCACGGCGGCATTGCGTCCCAGCACCCAGCGGGAGGAAAGCTGCACCCCGAGCGCGGGAGCCTTCGCCCCGAACTCCTCCGTGTCGAGGAATCCGAAGAGCCGGGAATAATACCGCCACGGGCTCACCTTGGCGCTGAACTTGTCGATCCGTTCCTGATTGATCTTCTTGAAGTCCTTGTGCCGCACAAGCGGCCACTCGTCGACGGCGCTGTCGAAGCCCATCTGCCGCAGATCGGGCAGGTGCCAGTGGACGAACCATTTGGGCGAGAGGGAAAAATC
>JAFSYV010000157.1 GCA_017443585.1 Lentisphaeria bacterium
CCGCCGCCGTGGTGGAGGACGGGTTCCGGGTGCTTTCCAGCGAAGTGGCTTCGCAGATCGCCAAGCACGCCGTCCACGGGGGCGTCGTCCCCGAACTGGCCGCAAGGGAGCACTTGAAAGCTCTTTCTCCGGTGGTGCGGGGGGCGTTGAACGGCGCGGGCGTCACGATGAAGGAGATTTCCGCCGTGGCCGTGACCCAGGGGCCGGGGCTGATCCCCGCACTGCTGGTGGGGCTCAACTACGCCAAGGGCCTGAGCCAGATGAACCGTCTGCCGCTGGTGGGGGTCAATCACTTTCTGGCCCACATCTACGGCGCTTTTCTGGAAACGGGGCCCGAACTTCTGGCCGACGAAAGCCTCTATCCCCTGCTCGCGCTGGTGGTTTCCGGCGGCCACACCTCCCTGCTGCTGGTGGAGCGTTCCGGCCGGGCGCGGCAGCTGGGCTGCACCATCGACGACGCCGCGGGCGAGGCGCTGGACAAAGGGGCGAAGCTCCTCGGTCTGGGCTATCCCGGTGGGCCGGTCATCCAGAAGACCGCCGCCGGGGGCGACCCCGAGCGGTTCCATTTCCCCCGGCCCCTCACGGGCGGAGCCGGCAAGCCCCTCGCCCCGGAAAACCGCTACAATTTCAGTTTCAGCGGCATCAAGACCGCCCTCCTCTACCATGTGAAGAAGACCGGCCCCCTTTCGGGGCAGGATCTGGCCGACACCGCGGCAAGTTATCAGGCGGCGGTGGTGGACGTTCTCGTCCGCAAGACCCTCGACGCCCGGAAGAGCTTCGGGGCCCGCACCGTGGTGGTGGCGGGGGGCGTGGCCTGCAACGCGGAGCTTCGGCGCCGCATGACCGAGGGCGTGGGGAACCGCGCCAAACTGATGCTCGCCCCCCCGAAGTTCTGCACCGACAACGCGGCCATGGTGGCCGGGGCGGGGTTCCACACGTTCCAACTGGGGAAGTTCATGGATCTCGACGCCGACTCGTTCGCCCGGCTTCCCCGCATAACGGAGGTGGATTTCATCCGATGAAGGTGATCGTTTTCGGCTGTCTGGCGGGCACCAATCCCCGCCCCGGGCGCAATCACACCGCCTGGGCGCTGGAAAAGGACGGGTTCCTCCACTGGTTCGACGCGGGGGAAAACTGTTCCCGCACCATGTATTTCATGGGTTACCGGGCGGAGCAGATCCGCCGCATATTCATTTCCCACTTCCACATCGACCACTTCGGCGGCCTGCTGGGCCTGCTGGGGACACTCCGGCGGAAAAAGGAAAACCTTTACACGCTGCCCGTCTACACGCCGGAAGAGGGGATCTTCCCCCTGATGGAGGAGCTCCTGCGCCGGACCAGTTCCCTTTACGGGGGCACGGAGTTGGAGGAGCTGTCCCTTCACGCGGGGAGCGAGGCCGAAATGGACGGGGTCAAGGTCAGCTGGCGGCCCAACACGCACCTCGCGCCCGACGCGCGGGGGCGGAGCCGTTCCTGGTCTTTCAAGATCGAAGCTGAGGGCAAGACCATCGTCTACTCGGGCGACGTGAAGTCCCCCGACGAGCTGGGGGACTGGCTCCGCGGCCCCGACATGCTGCTGATGGAAACGGGCCACCACAGCGCTCCGGAACTCTGCCGCAAATTCAAGCACGAAAATCGGAAGATCGGCAAGCTGGTCTTCGTTCACCACGGGTTCGAGATCCTCGACCACTACGAGGAAACCTGGAACCGGGCCCGCGATATCTGGGACGGCGAACTGTATTTCGCCGAAGACGGCCAGGTCTTCGAACTTTGAGACCGCCGCCGGGAGGAGGGGAATACGCATGAAGATCCATATCTGGGGATGCCTTTCGGGGACCGAGCCCATGCCCGGCAAGCACCACACCTCGTGGGCGTTGGAAAAGGAGGGGGCGCTCTACTGGTTCGACGGGGGGGAAAACTGCTCCCGCGCCGCCCACCTTCAGGGCTATGACGTGCGGAAGATCCGCAAACTCTTCATTTCCCACTCCCACGCCGACCACACGGGGGGGCTTTTCAACCTCTTCTGGGTGATGTGCAAACTCAACGCCCTCGACAGGCGGAAGGGGGAAGAGCCGCCGCAGGTGGCCTTCGAGCTCCTCGCCCCGGATCCGGAGCTGGTGGAACTCATCAAGAGCCAGCTCTTCTTCCTCAGCGGCGAAAAGGAAAATCCCCGGATCGACGTGCGGAAGATCCGGGAAGGCGTACTGTGCGATGAAGACGGCGTCCGGGTGGAAACTCTGCGCAACCACCACATCGAACCGGACGCGCGGGGCCGGGGCACTTCCTGGTCCTTCAGGATCACGGCCGAAGGGAAGACCGTCATCTATTCCGGCGACGTGCGTTCCACCGACGACCTGGCCCCCTTCCTGGAACAGGGCTGCGACCTGCTCCTCATGGAAACGGGCCATCACAGCGCTCCGGAACTCTGCCGCACGTGGCAGGAAAGGAATTACGCCATCGGCCGGGTCCTCTTCATGCACCACGGCCGGGAAATGCTCCGGGATCAGGGCGATGTGGCCCGGCGCTGTGAAGCGATCCGGGGCAAGACCGTCAGCATCGCCTTCGACGGCATGGAACTGGAGCTGTAAGGCTGGATCATGTACCGGGAAACCGCCGTCACTCCCTGGACCGGGGCGCTGCTGATCGCGGCGGCCTTCCTGTTCATTTTCGGAGTCTGGGTGATCTTTCCCCGTGAGCTCCACCGGCAGGAGTGCCTGTACGCCGCCGAGGCCGCGGAATACACCTTCCCCCGTCTGGAGGTCAGGGCCCACGAGACCCCCATCCGCAACAGCTATCCCCTCTACCCGGCGCTGGCGGCGATGCTCGACCGCGCCGGGGTGCCCATGGAAAACGCCCTGCGGCTCATAACCGTGTTCTTCATCGCCGCGGGCTCGGTGCTGGTCTTCTTTTCCGCCGCCATGGGCAGCGGCGCGAGGGCCGGGCTCGTGGGCGGCGCCATGTACTGTTCGACCTTCCTCATGCTGGGCAAGGGCGTGGACGGCGCTCCCGAGACCATGAGCGCCTTTTTCCTGCTTTCGGCCCAGATGTGCCTGTTCTATTTCGGCCTGCGCCGGGGGCGGTGGAACGCCGCCTGGCCGGGAACCGCGCTGCTGCTGGCCGCCGGTTACCTCACCGGAGGCACCCCCGTGCTGGTGCTTTTCATCGTGCCTCTGCTCTTTTTCCGGCGGCTGGTTTCGGGCAAGACCAAATACCGGAACTGGGGCTTCGCCGCTGCCGCCGCACTGCTGGCGCTGATCTGCCTGGGGAAGGTCGCCATCCAGTGGAATCTGGAACGCACGACCACCGGCGGCACCCTCTTTTTCACCGGCTTTTCCGACCCGGATTATGTGGGGGATTTCCTCCTTTACTGGATCATGCTGCCGATCCGGCTCCTGCCCTGGAGCTTCATCGCCTGGATCCCCTTCTGCGTGGCGCTCCAGCGTCTGGACGACAAGCCCCTCTTCAGCAAATACCTCCGGGTGCTGGTCATGGTGACCGCCGTGCTGCTGTGGCTGATCCCCGGCATGGAGCCGCGGGATCTGCTGTATCTGCCGGGAGCCCTTTCGATCCTCTGCGGCGTCTACTATGAACTGGGGATGCGGCGTTACGGCGAAAGGCTCCGCAAACTGGCTCCGGCGGCCGAATATGCCGCGCCGATCATCATCCTGCTGCTCGTCGCGGGCCGGTTCGCCCCGGAAAGACTGCTGGAGAAGTTCATGAGCCTGGGCAACTCGCTGAACTTCCGCTACCAGCCCGAAACCGGCGTCGCGATCCTGGCCGGGGCCATCGGGATACTGGCCATCGGGGCCGCCCTGCGGGTGTTCCGCAAAGAGCTGCCCGTCTGGATCATGTTCCTCGGCGTTTCCGTCATGGTGGGCATTTTTTCCGGCGTCATGCTTCTGCCCTACCGGGCTCAGGATCTCCAAAGGGGGAAAATGGGCCGCAGCATCCGGGACACCCTCGAAAGCACCGTCAGAGACTCCATCAAAAAGGAAGGGACCGCGGGCCGCCGCCTCGATAAGGATGAGTTGAAGGCGAAGGTGGAGAAAGAGCTTTCCCGTGTCGTCCTGTACAAAAGCGGCATCGGGGACTTTTACGGCGAACTCTTCTACGCCGGGGTCCGGGTGATCCGGCTCCGGTCGGTGGATGAACTGCCGGACAAAAAAGGCCCCGGCGAGGTGTATCTGATCAGCGACGGATTTCCCCAGAATCCCAAGTGGAGCTGGACCAATCTGCTGGGAAAGACCTACCAGAAACAGCGGGTCATGCTCTGGCGCGGGAGGCGCAATCAGCGGGGAAATTTCTCCGAAAAGTGATTTTTTCTTGCAAATTCCTCCGATCGGGGTTATATTAGCCCCGTACCCCTTTGGGAGCAGCAGGATTTCTACATGAGGAAGGTGGAGATGATGGAAGAGCGGAACCGGGACACCGCCGCGGTGCCCGTGACGGGATCCCCGGAAGGTCCGGGGAAGGAGAACATGCCGGACGCCGAATTGCTCTGGCGGAACATCTTCGCCGTCGCCGACGCCATGAAGGCGATGCACGCCGACAGCCGCCGGGTCTCGGTCTTCTACCAGATCACGCTGAGCCAGCTCAAGATGGTGAACACGGTCTTCCGGCTCACGCGGGCCACCGGGGCCGGAGTGGCCCTCAAGGTCGTCGCGAAGGATCTGGGGACCACGGCCGCCGCCGCTTCCGAAATGGTGGATGTGCTGGTCCGGAAGAACATTCTGGCCCGGAATCAGGATCCTTCGGACCGCCGTCAGGTCCAGATCCGTCTGGTGCCGGAACTTCAGAAGCACTTCTGCGGCATCGAGGCCCAGTTCACCGAATTGACCGCCGGATACGTTTCGACGCTGGCTCCGGACCGGCGGCAGGCGGTCGGCGCGGGCATCGCGGGATTTCTGGAGTTCGTCCGGGACCGGGCACGGGAAAAAGGACAGAAGGATAAATAATCATGGTCATCAACGTTCCCGTCATTGCCAAAGCGGATGTGCTTCTGGCGGGCGGTTCCGTGGCGGCGGTGCGTCAGGCCCTGCTGCTGGCGGGAAAGGGTTTTTCGGTTTTCGGCATCTTCCCCCGCAACTACTGCGGCGACGATCCGGGGAGCACCTTGGATTTTCACGCCGTCGCCCCCGATCTGGAACTGCTTCCCCGCTTCCCGAGGGAGCTGCCCCGGCCCATGGAGGTCAAACGGCTTCTGGAACAGAAGCTCGTCCGGGCGGGCGTCGACTTTCTCTACCGCTGTTTCCCCGTGCGGCGCATCGAAGATGAACAGGGCAATTTCGCCGGCATGGTGGTGGCGGGCCGCTCGGGTTTCGGCGCGGTCCTGGCCCGAGTCATGATCGACGGCTCCATGCGCCGCTGGAGCAGCGTGACGGGGGGCGCTCCCGCCCGTGCTTTCATCCCCGGCGACTACGCCGTCGAGAGGATCCTCATCGGCGCGCCTCCGCCGGAAGACACGGGGCTCGACGTCACCGAACTCAAACCCGGATTCGTCTTCGGGGAAAAGGAGTACCCCGTCTTCCGGGCCGAATGCGCCCACTGGTTCGCCAAGGGTGACTGGCCGGAAATCTGCCGGGTCGAAAGCGACATGCGCCGGCGCACCTGGTCTCCCGGACAGGTCTGCTCCCCCGACAGCTGTACTTTCACTTTGCCCCCGGTCCTCGTTTCCGGGTTCCGGGCGTCGGAAAAGTTTCCCTTCGTCACCGATGCCGCCGAGGCGGAACAGCTCCTCGGGAGCTGCCGTCCCGGAAACACCCTGCGCATTCCCGGCGAAGCGGCGGAACACGACTACGCCGTGGTCCGGTTCGACAACTTCCCCCGCTTCCGCAAATGCCGGAAGATCCCCTTCCACCTCAGCTCCATCCCCCGGAACGGCCGGTGCGACGTGCTGGTCGCCGGCGGCGGCACCGCCGGAGCTCCCGCCGCCCTGGGCGCGGCCCGCAGCTCCGCCCGCGTCCTCTGTCTGGAAGGCTCCTGCCATCTGGGCGGCATGACCACTCAGGGCCGCATCGGCAGCTACTGGTTCGGCAACCGCCGGGGATACAGTTGCGAACTGGACCGGACCGTGGCCGAAATGGGAGAGAACACCGCTTTCCCCGCCGAGGGCAGAAAGTGGGACACCGAATGGAAACAGCACCACTTTCTCCGGGCCGCCGCACGGGGCGGCGTGGAGGTCTGGTTCAATACCGTCGCCGTGGGTGCGCTGCGCCGGGGCGACCTCATTCTGGGCGTGGTCACCGCTTCCCCCGACGGCTGCCGCCTGCAGGAAAGCATCGCCGTCATCGACGCCACGGGCAATGCGGATGTTGCCGCCGCCGCCGGGGCGAAATGCGAATACGCTTCTCCCGATGAGCCCGCGTTTCAGGGCTCCGGCGTCTCCCGGGCCGATCCGGGGATCGGTTACGCCAACTGCGACTACTGCTTCCTCACCGATTCCGACCTGCTCGACACCACCTCGGCCTGGGTCCGGGGACGGGAAAAGTACGCTTCCGAATTCGACATCGCCGCCGTTCAGGGGGCCCGGGAACGCCGCCGGATCGTGGGGGACATCCAGCTTAAGCCCGAGGATTTTCTGCTGGGCCGCTGTTACCACGACACCATCGTGGACGCCCGGAGCAACTTCGACACCCACGGCTTCACCGTTCACGGACTTTTCCTGCTCAAGGCCACCTCTGAGGAGCCCCTGACCGCCAAGGTCCCCTACCGGGCGCTCCTGCCCGCCGGACTGGACGGGCTCCTCGTCACGGGGCTGGGCATCAGCGCCCACCGGGACGCCATGCCCGTGGTGCGGATGGAAGCCGACGTCCAGAATCAGGGCTTCGCCGCCGGTCTCGCCGCCGGGATGACCGCCATCCGGAACCGGACCGTCCGGAGCGTCGATATCCCGGA
Source organism: Lentisphaeria bacterium (assembly GCA_017443585.1). Taxonomy (GTDB): domain Bacteria; phylum Verrucomicrobiota; class Lentisphaeria; order Victivallales; family Victivallaceae; genus UBA1784. Next base: position 6,895 of record JAFSYV010000157.1, read on the forward strand.
ACTGCAGCGCATGCTCTGCTCCGTGGGCAACCTGCCTCCGGAGATCCTGCAGGAAAAGGACGGTTACGACCCCGAAAAGGCGGTCCCCGAATTCGCCGCGTTGGCCGAATTTTTCCGGGATCCGGAAGGATCCATCCCCAAGGTGCGGCGTGAAATGCGCCGGACCAGGGACCCGGAAAAGGCCGCGCTTCTGGCCTTCGCCGGGGACGACTCCGGCCGGAAGATCCTCGTGAACGCTCTGAAAGAGGCCCGCTGGGACAAGGGCTGGGCCTACCGGGGCATGGGCCAGTTCGGTGCGGCCGTCTCCCCGCTGGATTCTCTGCTCCTGGCGCTGGCCCGCGTCGCCGACGGCACCGAAAAGGAACATGTGCTCCGGCTCCTTGCGGAACTGAGGCCGGAGGAGGCCTTCTCCCACTTCCGGGCCCTCTGCATGGTGCTGCGCCGCAGCCCCTGCGCCGAAGCGGTCCCCCGCCTCGCGGAGCTCCTCGGAACGCCGGAACTCACCGGGACCGTCGAAGTCTCATTCCGCCAGATCATCGACTCCTGCTCTCCCGACCCCTGCGACAATCTCCAGCGGAATTGCCAGCTGAAGGAACTCTATCTGCTCAAAGCCCTCCAGGCCTGCGCCCCGGACCATCCCCTCGTCCGGACCCGGCTGAAAGCCTACGCCGACAGCCCCGTCTGGCTCTACGCCTCCTTCGCCCGCAGCTGAGGCTTCCGGACGGTCCCGTGATATGAGTTTTGCCGAAACACTTTCCGAAACGCAGCGGCGTCATTGCCGCCGCATCGCCGTCACTTCGACCATGTTCGGATGCATCTCGACCCAGCTCATCGAAAGCAACGCATTGGTCGTGCTGTATCTGACCATGCTGGGGGGCAGCGACTCCTTCACCATGTTTTCCTCGTCGCTGACCAGTTTGTCCAACATCCTGCTCCTGATCCCCTGCGCTTCTCTGGCCGCGGGGTGGGGGATCCGGCGCACCTACACCGCCTCCAGCGCCATCGGTTTTCTCGCCTTTCTTCTGATCGCGGCGGCGCCGTATTTCGGGCCGACGGCGAAATACGCGGTGATCGCCGGGTGTTTCATCTACGCGCTGACCCTGACGATCTATGCTTCGACCTGGTACCCCCTGTTGGACAACATCCTCACGCCCGCCGACCGGAACGGGTTCTTCAGCCGGATGCGCTTCTATTACATGCTCTTCAACGCCGGACTGCTCTTCGTGCTGGGCAAATTTCTCGGCGCCGATCCGCCGCTTTGGCTGCTTCAGGGCGTTTTTCTGCTGGCGGGAAGCGCCCTCTGGGGACGCAAATTCTGCATGGACCGCCTGCCCCTCGACCCGGCCATGCAGCGGGAGTCGCCCAATCTCCGCAAAACCCTCGGGATCTGTCTCCGCAACCGCCCCCTGGTCGGCTTTTCGCTCTACCTGTGCGCCGTCTACCTGGCCTTTTCCGCCGCGCTGCCGCTGTCGCTCATCCGCATGAAGACCGCGCTCGGGATCCCCGACGGCACCATCGTGCTCCTGACCTCGATGAACCTGGTCGGCAAGCTCGCCGGATTCGGGGTGCTGGGCCGCTGGGGCAACCGCGTTTCCCTGCGTTGGCAGATGATCGGGACCCATGGTCTTGCATTGCTGACGGTGGGGCTGCTCTTCGCACTGGGGCCGGGGACGCCTTATTTGACGCCCCTTTTCGCTCTGGGGTTTTTCCTGCTCGGCATGGTGACGGCGTTTCTGATGTGCACCAGCGCGGTGGGGATGCTCGCGCTGGCCGCGCCCGGCAACAAGATCATGGCCATCGCCTTCTGTTCGACCTCTCTGTCGGCGGGGGCGGCGGCGGGAACGCTGGGGTGCACTTTCCTGCTCGGGAGCGGCGTCCTCGCCTCGATTTCGAACAGGATCTCTTCGGGGATCGACAAATTCCAGCTGCTCTTCGCGCTGGAGTGTCTGGCGCTGATCTTATTCGCCGCGCTGCTGCCGCTCGTTCCGGCGATGGCCCGCAAGAAAGAGGACGCTCCGGCGCAGCCGAGGGAAAAATGACCCGCCCCGCCCAGGGGCGCCGACCGAGCCGCGGAGGGAATCTAACCCTTTTCTTTACCGGTTTTTATCAAAAAAGGCCCCCAAAAACCGTCAAAGCGGGTCTTCGGCGAGGAGTTTCGCGAGGCCTCGCTCGCACTTGTCGAGGAATTTTCCCCACTCGCTTTCGTCGATGAAGGCAGCGGCGTCGCCCGCTTCGAGCCGGGCGAACTTTGCCTGCATATGGTTCTGCCCCGTGTGGTTGCCGATGAAAAGGTCCACATGCTCCTGACGGCAGCGGCGCAGACTGGCGGCGAAAGCGCCGCGCCAGTCCTCCTTTTCGAGGCCGTATTTCCGGATGTAGTCCGTGTGCAGTGTGTTGAGACCCGCGCCGCCCATCATCCCCGCCCGGATCGTCTTCCCCTCCTTTTCGCCCGCGTTCCAGAAGAAGGAGAAGGTTCCCGGACAGTGGCCGGGGGTGGCGACGCACTCGATCGTCACATTGCCGAGGGTGATCTTTTCCCCGTCGCAAAGCAGATGGTCCGGCTCGAAGACCCCGTTAAAGGTCGTGTTGAACTCCGGGGCCCAGGAAAGGGGGCGCTTCCCGGTGACGATGTCATAGTCTCCGGCCCCGACGAAGGTTTCGGCCTTCGTGAGTTCGACCAGCGCCCTGGTCGCCCCCGCGTGGTCGATGTGGCCGTGGGAGTGGAGAATGTACCGGATGTCCGCCGGGTCGAAGCCCAGTTTTCGCGTGGATTCCAGCATGAGGTACAAAGTCTCCTGATAGCCCGAGTCGATGACGATCAGGCCCTCCCCCGTGTCGATGAGGTGGGTCGAAGCAGGGATGGTCCCGGTGAACCAGGTGTTGCCGAAAACGTTGAAGGGCTCGAAGGCGCCTTCCCAGGGTTTTTCCATCATTTTCCTTATTCCTCAGGTCAGCGGTTGGGGGGAATGTTCACAAGGCCCGGCTTGACGTTGTCGGGATAGATGTCGCCGTCCTCCTGCGGGAAAAGTTTTTCCCTGAGGCCGAACATCGCTTCCGCGGCGGTGTTGAGGAGCATGAGACCGCACTTCGCCGTGAAGTACTGGGAACTCCCCTCGTAGCCGCCCGCGACCAGCATGTTGGCGTGGCCGATGTAGGACAAATACGCCGTGGCGTTGTAGGCGATCCAGCACCTGCGGAAGGGGCTGTGCCATTTGATCTCCTGCCCCAGTTCGCAGCAGAGCTCCCCCGGAACGCCCACGAAGCAGACGTCGCCGATGGCAACGACCTGCATTTCCACTTCGATGGCGGTCTTGCCCGCGTAAAAGGGCTGGGGCACGCCGATCTTCTGTTTGCGGAGCGGCACGGTGACGAAGCGGCTTTCCGCGCCGACCTTGGCGTCGTCCATGCGGAACCTTCCGGGGTTCCGGACGCTGTCGATGAGCCCGCCGATGGCGGCTTTGGCGAGATTTTTGCCCATCCGCTCGATGGCGTCGGCCCCGAGTTCATCTTCCTTGGGGACGAGGTCCCCCGCCGCCCCCGAGATGAACATGCTTGCCGCCCCCGTTTCCGAGGTGACGTAGCGCCGGAAAGCGCCGGGAAAGTCGGCGGAGATCCTCCGGCCGCCCAGCCCGGGCGCGTGGCCCGCCAGCGGATGGGCCGCGTAGTTGCCGATGAGGTAGACGGGGAGCGAAGACTCCTTGTCGATGAAGCAGAGTTCGCCGAGTTCCTTGTCCGCATACTCGCTCACGCCGGGAACCACCTCCCGGCGGTGGGGGGTGAAGGTGGCGCGGTTGCAGGCCGTGACGTAGCGGCGGCTGCGGTTTTCGTCGCACTTCGAGGAGTAGAAATAGACGGAGCACTCCCGGAACTCCCCGAGATGGCTCACTTCGTCGAGGATCCATTGCTCCAGCTGTTCGAGATAGCTCTTGTTCAGCTGCTGCGGGGCTTTGGCCAGAGTCCTTGTTTCCGGCCCCGTGTGGGTGTGGGTGCAAGTGAAAAGCACCGCGCTCGGGTCGATGCCGAGCTTTTCGGCGCATTCCTTCCGGACCTTGCGGGAAAACCCTTCGTCAAGGCCGAGAAGGTCGAAACTGACGATCAGGACCTTGCGTTCGCCGTCGTCGGCGCAGAGCCCCGTCATATAGAGCTCGTCCAGCTTGGCCACCGATTTGTCGTTGAGGCTGTATCCGGCCAAATACGCGCCGATCTCGGGAGTGATGACCCTTTTGAACCATGCAATCTTCATGTCCTTGAAATTCCCTTCAGAAGGCTCACAGCTCCGCTTTCCCCGTGGCAAACGGCTGCCAGACCGGGCCGTTGTATTTGACCAGATTCAGCGAGGGGTACGAGGCGTAGGGGATCGTCCTCACGTGGAAGTCGGCGTACATGAAATTGGCGCTTCCGACGTGCCGGGCGGGCACGTTCCGCTTGATTCCATTGGCGGTGTCGGAACCGTTGCACCGGTAGTCCGTGTATCCCGTGCCGGAGCCGTCCGCCGAGTAGACCAGCACCGCCGGACGCTGGATCCGGGCGAGGTGCACGACCGTGTCCTTGCTGAGGAAATTGGCGTTGAAGGAGAGGGAAAGGTGGAGCTTGTCCGCGGTGTCGCCGCTGGGGGGCGTGAGGTAGGGCTGATTGGAGTTGTAGAGGATGTCCGTGTAGCCGAAATTGCGGTCCGAGACTTCCGGGCAGAGGAAGGGGCCGCGGATGATCTGCCCGTCCTTGATGGAAATGCCGCCGAAGAAAGCCTTGCGGGTCCTTGTCGCCTCCTTCCAGGTGAAATAGCTCCGCCAGGGGCAGTAGTCGTCGCGGAACCAGTACCCCATGGCCGCATAAGGCGTGTAGGGGAAAAATCCCTTGGCGTCGTTGATGTACATGGTGATCCCCTTGCCGATCTGGTTGAAGTTGTTGACGCAGGCGATGGCTCGCGCCCGGCCCCGGGCCTGCTGCAAGGCAGGCAGGAGCATGGAGGCGAGGATCGCGATGATGGCGATGACCACCAGCAGTTCGATCAGGGTGAAAAGGCGGGGCGTTTTCTCAGGCTTCCGGTTCGATTCTTTTGTCATGATCATTTTCCTTTCTGAAGTTTGAGGCATATTTGCCGTGTTACGTCGAGTGAATTTGAAACACACCGGGCGATCTTGCTGGTGTCGAGGGTATCGATGGTGTCCGCGGGGGTGTGGAACTCCTGAAAACGGGGGAAGGAGGTGAACCACAGCGAGGGGATTTTCAGTTTGTCGAAATTCCTCTCGTCCCCCGCATACCGGATGGGTTTCACGGGATAGACGGTATCGAAGGCGGGGAGTTTTTCGCCCCGGCCCACGCAGACCGCCTCTTCGCCCAAGAGCGTCCCCACGCAGTCGAAGTCGGTGAAAAAGGCCCATTCCCGGTCGGGGTGAGATGTGACGTAGGCTTCGCTGCCCCCCGGCAGGTCGCTGTGGATGCAGTACTCCTCGGCGTCGAAGGCGGCGAATTCGAGCGTCCACTCGGGCAGCTCCTCCCGGAGCAGCCGGGCCGCTTCGAGGAGACAGGCCACCCCCGAAGCGTTGTCGCAGGCCCCCTGGGTCAGGGGCGCGGCGTCGTAGTGGGCCCCGAAGACGGCGCGGAAGGGGCCCGTTCCCGGCCGGACCGCGACGACATTGTGCCCGGAACAGGGGAATGTTTCCGCGTCGATTTTCAAGAAATAGCGGTGGTTTCTGTTCCGGGCCAGGTAGAGGGAGCCGGATTTCCCGGCGGAAACGGTCCCGAGAGTCTTCAAATTCGGCGAGCGCTGGAGCTTGCTGTTGACGGAATCCGTGCCGCCGATGAAGACCGCCGCCGCCGCGCCGAGGGAATCCAGATCTTCGGCGATGCCGTTGCGCCCCCGGACGTCGAGCCCGCCCCGGAGAAGCTCCACGACGCAGAGCCTGCCCGCGACCTGCTCTTCTGAGATTTTTTCCAGTTCCCTCTCGGTGAGCCACAGAGGCGTGCCGGTTACCTCCGCGCTCCGGGAAAAGAAGCAGGGCAGCACGCCGGGCACGTCATGGGATCCGTTGTCCAGATCGGCGAAGATCATGCTCCCGAAGCGCCACCCCGTGGCGGGGAAGGGCTCCTCTACCGCCTGCGGATATCCGTAACTGCGGAAGGTCTCCCCGATATACGCCGCCGCCTCCGCCGCGCCGGGGGAGCCGATGTGCCGCGAGGGCACGAGGCAGAGCCGGTGCAGATGCCGCTCGATATTCCGGAGCAAATTCTTCACGATCCGTCACTTCCCATCGGCGGCGGCTTTTTTCTTGAGGTCGGCCAGCATCTTGATGGCCGCCTCGGCCTTGCGGTGCATTTCGATGAAGCGCTCCATGGATTCCCCTTGCTGCAGGGCTCCGACGGCGGGGGCCTTCCCCTTGTAGTAGCCCGGTGCGAAGCCCTTGAAGGCGGGATAGCTCTTCCCGTTGAAGGTGAAAGGCTTCGAGACGTCCACCCCCATGGCGAGGGCGGGCGAGTTCGGCGCAAGCGTCAGGTCCGGCAGGCCGGGCAGGTCGTGCTTGTTCCAGATCGTTTCGGCGTCCTTCTCTTTGGTGAGGACCTTGTTCAGTACGAGGATCTCGGGCTCGCGCCGCTTCAGGCGGTAGATCCCCTCGTTGAAGACGTAATGCAGATTGGGCCCGGCCAGCTCGTGGGTCTTGGTGTCGAACCACAGGCTGTCCTTGTGGATGTTGTTGCAGAAGTAGAAGGGCATGACCGCGTTGTTGAAGCGCTGGCTCAGGCCCCGCACGGTGAAGGCGGGCTGCCGGTCGTCGCCGCCCCAGAAGGTGTTGTGGTAGATGTAGATCTTGCCCGGATCCACCGGATTCGGGGGATTCTTTTTGTAGACGGGGCCCCCCTTTTTGTCTCTTATGGCCGCCTTTGTGATGGGTTCGAAATTGATCTTGTCGGCGGGGTAGAGATAAGACTCGCTGTGGACGAAGGTCTGCGCTCCCCCGTGCCGCCCCTGGATGAAGAGATTGGCGTAATGGTATTCCTCGCGTTTCGCCCGCTCGTGGCGCAGATTGTGGATCCGCAGCGGAATGCCGCAGTTCATCACCAGATTGTGGTGGAACTTCCCCGTGGTCCGGGCGTAGGTGCAGATCCCCACGCTGGACATTTCGCGGACAACGTTCCAGCAGACCTCGGTGTCCGGTCCGAGGCCGCCGATGCCGATAAGGCCCTGCACCACGAGGTTTTCCGTTATCCTGACGCGGGTGCCGAAGCTCCTCACCCCCTCATCGTCGGAGTGGGCCGAGCCGATGACGTACTTGAAGATGAGGTAGAGCAGTCCGCCCCGCATGTCGTCCGCGCTCCGGAGCTTGAACAGGTCGCTCCGGATGAAGCCCGTGGTCAGGATGCTGCCTCTCACCAGAACGTCGGAAACCTCGGGCTCGATGAGGATCCGGGCCGCGCCGTGCATGAGCAGACAGTTCTCGATGGTGATGAAGGAGGATTTCCCTTTCAGGTGGAACTGGCGGCGGGAGCCCCGCATGTGCAGGTCCCTGAAGTTCAAATGCGAAGCGTTCACGACGGCGAAACACTCGCCGTAGGTGGCGGTGAAGCGGTGATCCTGCGGCTTCCGCCCGTCGGCGAAGCGCAAGTAAAGCGTCCCTTTGTGCCAGCCGGCGAGGACGTTGGCTATGACCGGCCAGAAAAGCTCCTGGCGCTTGCCGAAGTAGCGGTGCTTCACCTTGATGTCCGCAGGCAGTCTCAGCATGTCGAATCCGGGCAGCCGCATGCACTTCTCCTTTTTGGCGTACAGGTCCCAGATCATGGTCTCGTCCAGTATGGCGGGGGTGCGGTTCCAGGGTTTGAGATCCATCCGCTGCTGCCCCAAGAGGGTCATCTGGGCCCCGTCCATCAGCAGCAGATCGGGCCGCCGGGCGAGAGGCGCCTTCCAGATGTTCGGGCCGACCTCGGGCGCGGGGGTCCACTCGGAAACGACCTTCCCCGGAGCCTCGATGACGGTGAGGAATTCACCGTTTTTTCCTCTGGTCCCGGCGAAGGTGATGGGGGCGCCCTGCTTGCCGGAACGGGTGAAGCCGATCTGCTCCCGGTAAAGTCCCGGACCGATCCTCACCGTGTCCCCCGGTTTGGCCAGAACGGCGGCCCGGCAGATGGTGGCCAGGGGGGCGTCCTTGGTCCCCCGATTTTTGTTGTTCCCGGAGGGCGAAACGTAAAGTTCAGCTCCTCCCGCGGCCAAAGCCATGACCGCCGCCGCACCGAAAACCAGAAGTCTTTTCAACATACCGGGTAATCCCTTCATGTTCGTTCTCGAAGTCGAGGTTTTTCTACCGATGTAATATACAGCGTGAAACCGAATAGTCAACGCATTTTTCCGGAAAAAGCAAACAAACATCCGGAAATCGGAGCGGGCGGTTCCGGGAACCGTCCGGCGGATTCTCCGCGTCCGGCTCCGCCGGCGTCATTTCTTCACGATGTCGAAGCCGAATTTCCGGATCAGCTTCAGCGTCGTGATCGCCGTGATCCGGTCATACTCCTTCTCGGATTCCGGGAGTTCCCCGTAGGGGATGAGGCAGGGGTGAAGCTTCTTCTGATCGTTCCGGGCCGGACCGTATTGCCAGCCGTCCCTCATCCTCGCGGCGGCCCACTGTTCGTGGACATCTTTGGCCAGGGCCTCGACCAGTTCCATAAGGTCGCTGCCGAGTTCTATGTCGTCGGTATTCTGCGGTTGGGGAAGATACGGCATGTGGTCACCTCGAGTGTTTCAAGTTTTGTTCCGAGAATCCGGCAGGCCCCCGCGCGGCTCCCCGAAAGCCCGCATCCGGCTCGGGAGGGGGATCCTTTTCGGCGTTTCCGCGCGGCGTCGATCCGCCGCCGGATAATTTAGCACGTTTTTTTCTTTTTTTCAACTCTTTCGGGCAAATCTTTTTCGATTTGTCGAAATCCGGCCGGCCCGTTCCGTCGGGTTTTGCCCTCTTCCGGACTTGACTTTTCCGCCCGGAAGATGTATATTTTACCTTGAGCTCCCGAGTTTTCGTCTCAAGTGCAAACTGAAAGTTCCGATCCATGAAAAAGAGTTTCCGGTGTCTCCCTGCCGTTCTGCTGCTGATGCTGACCGCGCTTTTCCTGTGTGGCTGCCGCGCGCCCCTTTCGGAAGAGCCCCGCAACGCCCCCTGGACCCTGTCCGAAATGGAAAACTGCTCCGCCGGGCCCGATCCCATCGAGCCCTTCAACCGGGCCACCTTCGCGGTCCAGCACGTCCTCATGGAGTACCCCATCGACTGGATCGGGAGGGTCTACACCTCCATCCTCCCCCGTCCGGTCATCACCGCCATCAACAATCTCTGCCTCAATCTGGAGTTTCCCGCCCGGGCGATCAGCTGCCTGCTCCGGGCCGAGTGGCGGGGGAGCTGGCACGAACTGCTCCGGTTCCTCGCCAACTCCACCTTGGGCATCGCCGGACTTTTCGACGTGGGCAAGCACTGGTTCGACCTCTATTCCACCGACTCCGATTTCGGACAGAGCTTCCACGCCTGGGGCATCGACCCCGGCTGCACCTTCATCCTTCCTTTCCTGCCGCGGGTGAACGTCAGAGACACGGTGGGCTTCGTCTTCGACTGCGCTTTCGACGCCAAGACCTACATCCCCTATTCCAGCGTGGTCCGGCTCAATCAGGTGATCGTGGCCCAGGAAGCCTATCATGACGCCGTGGCCGGCGCGGGCGACCCCTACAAGACCTACCGCGAGGGCATGGTGCTGCGGCGGGAACTGCAGAACCGGCTCTGGCTCTACCATCTGGGCGACCGGAAGCAGGAGCTTCTCGCTCCCCCCGCCCAGCCGGAGCCCGTGATGCCCCGGCCCGCCCCCAAAGGTGTGCGGGGCGCCTGGCGCGACCTCAAGAGCTTCGGCAGCGCGACGCCCGTCATTTCTTCGCTCCGGGTGGTCCTCTGGCGGCCCGACAAGCGCAACGACTGGTGGTACATGCCTCTTTCCATATTCAACAGCGACTTCGCCACCGCCATGAAGAAGATCCGCGTGAAGCTGTCCAACGGCGGCGAGGTCACCTGCGGCTTCTGGAAAGCCGCCCCGGTGGACTACTCCGATCCGGCCAAGGTGCCGCCGCCGCCCCGGCTCGCGGTGATCCTGCCCGGCGTGGGCGGATCCTATGACGGCTCTTCCACGCTGGCCCTGGCGGAAACGCTCAACCGGGGCGGATTCGCCGTCCTGACGCTGGACTGCCCCTTCTCGGGCACCTTCATGGAACAGAGCCGCTCCGGGAAACTCCCCGGCAACGTGGCCCACGACGCCGCCGTGCTGCGCACCGTTCTCGAGGCAGCCGTCGACACCCTGGAACGCAAGGAACTGATCGAGCTCCCCGAAAAGGTCCTCGTTGGCTTCAGCTTCGGCGCGCTTTACACCCTCAAGGTCGCCGAAATGGAGCACCGGGATCCCCGGCTGGGCTTCGAACGCTTCATCGCCCTCAACCCGCCGGTGGCGCTGAAATACGCCTCCGAGACTGCGGACGTCCTGAGCCGGGCGGGGAGTTCCTGGAGCGAAAAGAAGGCCTTCGACGTCCTCACCGAGACCACGGGCAGGATCATGGCGACCTCGTCCCTGGAGCTGCCGTCTCCCGAATCCTGCGGCGCCCTTCCCCTCTTTTCCCCCGGAGAAGAGCAGGGGGCCTTCCTGGCCGGGCTCTTTTTCCGCATGCCCCTGCGCCATATCCTCTTCCACGCCCGGCGGGGCGGGATGGCCGTGCCCCTCAAGACTCCCTACAGCTGGTGGCGCCGGAACAGCCTCTATCTGGAAATCGACAAGGTGGGGTTCCGGGAGTACGCCGCAAAATTCGCCGCGCCCCTCTTCCCCGGTGTGCCCCTCGAGGCGCTTTACGCTCAGGGCGACCTGAGAAATTTCAAAGGGCTCGGCAGGATCCCGGGGATCCGGGTCTTCCACACCTGGGACGATCCCCTGCTGGCTCCGGAGCACCGCCGTTTTCTGGACCGGACCTTCGGCAGCCGGATGGTCTGGTTCTCGCGCGGCGGGCATCTGGGACACCTCTATTTGCCCGAAGTCAAGAAGGAAATACTCCGCGCGGCGGTCGAATGAGCCGCGACTTCCGGGGATCTTGGCCGAACCGCACAATCCGAAATTCGAGGAAAAACCAATGCCGCAAGAAATTTTCTGCGTGATCATGGCCGGCGGCCGGGGCGAACGCTTCTGGCCGTACAGCCGGACGGCCCGCCCCAAACAGATGCTGAGTCTGCTGGGCGGAGCCTCCCTTCTGGAACAGACGGTCCTCCGGCTTCAGGGCTTCGTCAGCGAAAAGAACATCTTCATCATCACCAACGGAAACTACGCGGAGCAGATCAGGACCTTGTGTTCCCAGCTGCCCCCCGAAAACGTGATCGGCGAACCCTGTGTACGGGACACGGCGCCCTGCATGGCCCTGGCCGCCGGGGTGGTCAAGGCCGCCGCCCGGACCGAAGAGCCGGTGATGTTTCTCCTGCCCTCGGACCACTTCGTGACGGACCGCAACGCCATGATCTCCGACTTCGAGGTCTGCTGCGGGAGCGCTCTGGAACATGACGCACTGGCCACCATCGGGATCGTTCCCGACCATCCCAGTCCCGACTACGGTTACATCGAGTGCGGAGACGGGATTTCCGAAGGGGTCTCGCGGGTGAAACGGTTCCGGGAAAAGCCTTCCGCCGAAGAGGCGGCCCGGCTGCTCGCTTCGGGAAATTTCAAATGGAACAGCGGGATTTTCGCCTTTCCCCTGAAGACGATCCGCCGGGAAATGCAACGGAACGCCCCGGATCTGCTGGGGCTTTCCGACAAAATCGCGGCGGCATGGGGGACGGCGGGATTTTCCTCGGTGCTGAGGGCGGAGTATGAGGCGGCCCGGAAGATCTCCATCGACTACGCGATCATGGAACACGCCGAAAACGTCATCGTGAAGGATGCATCTTTCGGATGGGACGATATCGGCAACTGGACCGCCCTGAGAAACCATTTCACCGCCGACGAAGAGGGGAACGTGGCGCCCACGCCCGCGGTGCTGCAGGGGTGCCGGGACTGCATCGTCTTTTCCGACGACGGCTCGACCGTGATCGCCGGGATCGACCTGGAAGGGATCGTTCTGATCAGGACCGCCGACGCCGTGCTGGCCTGTCCGGTGGAAAGTCTGGGCAAGATCAAAACCCTGTTGAAAAAATTTGCCGCCGATCCGCGGCTGCAGAAGTTCCTCTGAACCGGGACAACACGGGCAAACACAGACCGACACGGACCGACACGGACGTCGAGTTGCCGAGCGCTTCATGCCTGTCCGTGATGGTCCGTGTGAGTCCGTGTCACGCTCTTTCCCGCGTCATGCGCGGTTTTTCCAGTCGCCCGAGGCGATGACCGCCGCCTCCTTCGGGAGGGCGTTCATCACGTAGACCCAGGCCGTGATGGGGTGACCCTCCTCCGTCGCCGCCGGGATGAGCCGGCGGTCGTAAAGGTCGGGGAACCCCTCCAGCTCGTCCATGGCGGGCCAGTCGGCGACGGGGATCTCGATCAGCTCCGCCTTGACCGTGCCGGTCTCTCCCGGTTCGAAGGCCGGGAAGCCCCAGCCGGTGTCGTAGAGAGTCCCCCGGATCGTGCAGTGCCGGATACTCACCGCATTCCGGCAGAAGCCGTGGTTGCGTTCTCCGGTCATCAGGGTGCCGTAGGCGATGATCCGAACCGTGTCCATGTTTTTTCTCCTTCCCTGGTTGGAATCCCGTTCTAATGTACTCTTTTTTCGGGAAATTTGCAAGCGCGGGGGAAGGCGATTTCACCTGAAATGCCCTCCGGCATGTCCGGTTTGAGCCACTATTGTTTCACAATTTTCAGTAACTTGCTTGCATTTTCCCGAAAGAGGGTGTATATTTAGCTGTTAGGTTCAATTCAACGAGTTGCGAACGCTTCGTCTCCGGGCGTCGTTCGAGTGCAGGATCAAGCTATGAAGAAAATATTTTTGACCGGGATCACCGGGCTGGTCGGCAGTGCGTTTGCTGTAGCGTTGCTGCGTGAACGCAAGGATTATGAAATCGTCTGCCTGGTCCGTCCCGGCAACGGCAAGAACGCCGCGGAACGTGTGACGGGGATCATCAGGGACGAGTGCGCTTTCGACGGCTGCCCCGAACTTGCCGACGAGATCCTCGCTCACATTTCCGCCGTCGAGGGCGATGTGACCACTCTGGATCCGGTTGCCATGGCCGCCGATCCCCGGCTCGCCGGGACTTCGATCGTCTTCCACTGCGCCGCCGACGTGAACCTGGGCAAGGATCCCACGGGCCGGGTCTTCAAGATCAACTACAACGGTACCGAAAACGTGGTCAAGCTGGCCCAGCTTCTGAAGGTCAGGGAGTTCCACTATGTGGGGACCGCCTACATCGCCGGCAAGCTCTGCGGCACGGCCTATGAGGACAAGCCCGTCGACAACGGCTTCAACAATCCCTACGAGGAAAGCAAATTCAAGGCGGAGTTCCTGGTCCGCAATTCCGGGATCCCCTTCTCGGTCTACCGTCCCGCCATCGTCACCGGGCGCCGCTGCGACGGCCGGATCCGGAAGCCGCTGGCCTTTTACCGGATCCTCGAGTTCCTGGGCAAGTTCAAGAGCCACAACTGCAAGCGGGCGGGCGTCTCTCCCGAAGAGTGGATCAGCATGAAGATCAACTTCGCCACCAAGCCCTCCGAGCACGTCTATTTCGTGCCCATCGACTATGTCCAGGAGGCGATCACCGCCCTCTTCCAGAAGCCGGTCACCAACACCGCCTATCACATCACCGGCGACAGCCCCATGACCACCCGCCAGATCGAAGAGACCGTCTGCGGCGTGCTCCGCATGGACGACGTTTCCGTCGCGGTCGAGGAGGATGCCGGCGCGATGGACACCAAACTCATGACCCGTTTCGTGGGGGACCTCTTCCCCTACTTCTCTTCCGACATCGTCTTCGATCAGACCAACGTCCGGAAGGTCCTGGGCGACAAGATCCTGGACTGGGACTACGGCAAGAAGGGGCTCGAGACCCTGATCCGCTCCTACTACAAGGATCACTTCCCCGAAGTCCAGTGGATCCAGACCCTGGCCGCGGAACCCATCCAGCGCGCTCCCCGGCGCGGCTGAGAAAACTTTTCACCTGAAAAAACAGGGTGCGGCCCGTAAGTGCGCCGCACCCTGTTTCGTTATACCGTCCGGGCCGTGAGAGCCCGGCTTTTTTTTGCCTCCGTCCCAGGCGATCATCCGGCGCGAAGCGAAGGCGGATTTTTCCCGCTTTCGCTCACCCGGCAGGAAGAGTCCTCAAAACCGTCTTGAGGGAGAGGGGCGTCCAAAAAGCTCGCGCCGGCCATGATACATTCCGCCGAGCACGGAAGGCGCATCCGGAATTCTGGCATACCCCTCCCAGACTTCCGTGCTGTCGCCGGTGGCGGCCAGAAGATATTCGGGATATGCTCCGGATTCCCTTGCGGCCCGTTCCATGAGGCCGCCCCTGCCGAAATGACTCCAGTTCCCGCCGAATCCGTGATCCTGAAGAACGACACAGAAAGGCGCCGGAGCATTCCCGTTGCAGAAGATCGCATCGTAAGTGGCGATCCCGTCGCCGCCGATGAAGATCACTGCGAAACGGGTGGGGCCGTGGGCCTCGTCATAATCATCGCTGCGTTCGAAAATCACGAGATTGGCGAACCGCTCGGCGGAAGCGAACCGGTTCATCCGGTCGAATTGCTCCCGGGTGGGCTTCACATGGGGAGTCCACCCGCGGGGAGTCAGATCTTCGGCACCGGCTTTGACGGAAGCAAGGATGCGGTAACCTTTGAACCCGTGCTCGGAAAGTTCTTCCCGGATCTTTTCCCAGGAGAGCATGTAATCGACGTACATGAACACATGGGCCGCATGAGCCTGAACGAAGGTATGGACGGGCTGGCCGTCCACATAGGCCCCCGGGTAGTAAACGATCCTCGACTTCAGCACCTCGACGAAATCGATCTCGGTCCCCGGAGCGTAATCGAGCATCCAGGCGGGGACTTCTTCGGCGAATTTCTTCAAATACTCTTTCATGTCCATACGGCTGTTCCTTTCTTTCGGTTCGTTTTTATTCGAGTTCGATGACGGCGGTTTTGGTCACGCCGGAGTCGATGTCGCGGACCAGCAGCTCCCACTTGCCCGGAATGTCGTTGAGGGCGAACTGGAAGTCGAAGACGCCCTTCCCGGCGGGAACGTAAGCGTTCCAGGCGTAGAGCAAAGGCAGCGTCCCGCCCGGACGGCGGATCTCGAAGCGGAGGACGTGATTGCCCGAGCCGCCCTCGACCGCGGCCGCGATCCTGCGGCTTTCACCCCGTTTCCACGCCGCGGGCAGTGTGATCTTCACGCCCGTGACCTTGTCCTTGAGAATGGAGATGAGGGCCGGGTCGCCGCTTCTGAGCTTCAAGGTGCACTTGTCTCCGAAGCCCAGGTACTTGCCGCTGCGCATTTCGTACAGATGGCCCTTGACGGGGAAGGTGACCTGCGCCGTTTCCCACTTCAAGTCCCTGTAGGAGGGCACGTCCTTCACTTGGGGCAGGACCCCGGCGTAGTGATTCGCCCCGTCCCGGTGGAAGAAGATGGCGGGCCCCGTGATGCCCTTGACCTCGAAGGGCGCCTTGCACCTGGCGTAGAACACGGGCCCCGTCAGTTCCCGGAGGGCCTGACAGGTGACGCCGGCGCCGCCCTTGGAGACGGCTTCCTCGCCCCCCGCGCCGCCCAGGGTCACGGTGAAGTAGTTGCCGATGCCGAGATTCAGCAGGACCGTCCGCCCCTTGCCGTGGCGGCGCGTTATCATCACGGGCTCGCCCGACACGTTCAGCGCCGCCTGAGCTCCGGCCAGCTTCAGTCCCGTTTCGCCCAGGGGCAGGGTCTTGTACTGGGGCGCATCCGAAGGATACAGCCGGGCTTTGCTCCGGTCGATGCCGAAGAGCTCTTCCGCCAGCTTGTCCGCGGCCCGGTTGCCGTGGTCGTCGTACCAGCCGGGACCGCAGTCGGCGACGACCGTGCCGCCGGCTTCGGCGAACTTCTTCAGATTGGCCAGCTGATTTTTGCTCAGACTGAAAGCCCCCGGAAGAACGACGACCTTGTATTTCGGGACGTTCTTTTCCAGATCCTCATAGGAGATCATCCGGGTCCGGAGCCCCAGGTCGGTCAGGAGCGCATGCCAGGAGCTCTGGGTGTTCCGGGCATTCTGCTGCCCCACCTGATTGGAAAAGGCGCACAGCACCGACATCTGGGAGTAGAGGACTCCGACATCCTTCCCCAGATCCTCGCCCCGGAGCATCCGGGCGCCGAAGCCTGCGCGCAGCTCCCGCACCGTTTCGGCGAAATAGTCGAAGTTGGGCGTGGCGGAAAGATCCCCCAGCAGGGACTCGCAGGGGAATTTGCAGATCAGGTTGGCGCCGAGGAACACATCCTGCCAGATCCGGCCCTTGGCCCAGACCTCGTTGCGCAGGTAGCCGCGGGCGTAGCCCAGCCAGGTCCCCCGGCGGCCGCCGGGAGGGCCGAAGTCCCGGACCGCGTTCCCCTGGGGGCCGCCGTAGTACATGATGAGGGGATTGTACTTCATCATCTGGACCCAGTCGTAACTCAGGCCCGGATTGCCGGTCCCGGAAAGGCCCGCGACGGTTTCGGGCACGTTCTCCCGGAGATATTCCAGGGTGCGGCCCACCCAGTTCTTCGCGAAGACCTTGTTCATGAAAAGCGTGTGTTCCACATAACGGGCGAGACGGTCCTTGTCCCTGATCTCGCTCAGCTGCACGGGGAGCACCTCGTCCCAAGTCTTGAAAGAGGTGTTCCAGCTCTTGTTGAGCTCCGCAAGACTTGCGTAGCGGGTGCGCAGCTCCCGACGGAATTCCGCCAGACAGTGGGGCGAATAGCAGACCGTGCCCCCCAGAAAGGCTTCGTCGGAAACGCTGTGATGGCGGACTCCGTAGTAGCGGAACCGGTAGGACTTGGCGAAGTCCCTGATCTTCTCGCGCACCTTTTGGGCTCGGACCGGATCCGAAAAACAGGGATCCCGGACCGGATCCGTGGCGACGTCGCCGGTGTAGTTCTTGAGAGTGCGGTTCAGGACGGACCCGGAACCGTGGGAAAGCGGCTCGAACATGTTGGTCGTCACCGCCTTGAGGATCCCGTATTTCATGTTGACGGGGGCGAAACCGGTGATGATCATGTTGAATCCCGCCTTCCGCAGAATGGGATACAGCTGGGGCTGCGAGACCCAGATCACCGCCCACATCTCGTGGGGGTCCGCCGGGGCGGATTTCAGCGAAAATTCCTGTTTGACCAGCGCGGTCTTACCGTCGAGCTCCGCGCGCACGTAAAGATAGTAGAGTTTGGTGTAGGGGAACTTCAATTCGGCGGAAAACCGCGTTTGCTTCCCCGCGCTCTGCCACACCCGTCGGCCGTCGGTGTCGACGATCTCGCACGAGAATTTCGCGCCGGGCAGGCTTTTCACCTCGAAGGAGACCGGAGCCTTGCGGCTGAAGATCATTTCGGGGTCGCCCATGACGATCTCGAGGGGCAGAAGCTGAGGATCGACCTTGCAGGCGCCGCAGTCGAGTTCACGTCCTGCCTTGTCGCAGATCTTGTAGTTGACCAGGAACGTCCCCTGCGACCCGGCATCGGCGGGCAGGGGCAGCGGGACGAGGCTCGTCCCCGGCTTCACGGCGAACTGCTTTTCCGCTTTCCCGATGAGGCGGCCGTAGTAGTCCCGGACGGTGGTCCTGACCGTGATCTCACCCGCATGGGCGGCGGAAAGGGTCAGGCCCTCCTTGTCGGCGGAGCGGGCCGTCACCCAGCCCTCCCGGCCCGCGGCGTAAAGCAGGGCCTTCAGCTGGAAGAGGTAATAATATTCCCAATAGGGGAAATCGCTGCCCATGACGTTGGGGACCACTTCGGAAGAGAGCTCCTCCGGGACGAAGGGCATGTTGGTGACGTTCCAGAAGACGAAGCTCCCGCTCGAAAGGACGAAGACGGGGGTCTTGCCCTGACGGTAGAAGGCCAGATTCCTGCGGAGCCGGGCCGGGGAGAGCCGCCGCATCCGGGGCAGCGTGGCGAGCAGGTGCTCCGGGAGCTTTTCCTCCTTGCCCAGCAGTTTTTTCGGGATCCCCCGGCAGTTGAAGAAGATTATCGGGACGCCGCGTTCCTGCCAGGAGTGGAACTGGTCCACCGTGACCTGGGGCACGTAGACGAAGTCCAGATTGTGGATCAGGACCGCCTCGGGGAGTGTCTTGATGTTCTCGAGCCGGCTCAGCGTGTAGGGCTCCAGCTCGTTGGCCCAGTTGAAGTGCCACCGGTTCACGCTGCTGGCGATCTTCCGCAGGAGCGGCAGATAGGTGAACTCGAACTTGGCCCGCTGGAGCAGTTCCAGCAGGTGGCGGCGGTGGACCTGCCGGGCGATGTAGCTGCCCGTGTTCCCGGTGAGATAGAGCAGTTTTGGGAACTTGACCGCGGGGTCGGTATAATATTTCCAGTGGGGCGTGACCACCGAGAAGTTCAGATTTTCGGTCAGGTCGAGTCCGGGGACGAAGGAGGACTTGAGCTCCTTGCGCAGCATGGCTTCACGGGTCTCGACCTGAGCCTTGAAGGGCTCGGCGGTGAGGGAAAATTTCCGGAGTATCATTTCCTGATCGGAAGCGTAGACCCGGAAAAAGAGGTTGGCCGAGACCGCTCCCGCGGGGGGATAGAAGGAACGGGAAAGCTGCCGCATCGGCAGGGCGCTGGTCCGGGAGTGGTGCAGATAGACCGCCGTGCCTTTGGGCAGGACCTTGTTGTTTTTGTCCATGAAGCCGGCCGAGATGACGATCCAGTTGCCCCCCGGATTGGTGCAGCTCGCCAGAGCCGAAAAGGTGTACTTGACGCCCCGTTCCAGCCGGATGGGCGTGGAGATCGACCCCGGTTCCTTGCGGCGGAGGATCTTGAGGCCGGGGCAGAGCGGGATCAGATTGTTCCGTTTGGAGACCCGGTCCGCATTGATGCAGGCGTAGTACCCGGAGGGGATGTCGCTGCCTTCCCTGAAGGGAATGGAAAAGTCGCCGTTGAAGACCAGTTCCGCCTCGCCCTCGGGGATCGTCTCGTCGATGACGCCGCCCTTGCGGAAAAGCAGCCGGCAGGCGAAATCCTCCTTGCCGAGGAAGATCTTGTTCCGGTCGAAGGTGAAGACCATGCCTTCGGCCCAGCGGGCGTTGCCGCCCCAGGTGTGGCGCAGGCCGGGGACCTTGAACTTGATGAGCTTTTTGCCCGCCTTGTCGGTGACGACCCGGAAGGGCACCGGGCGGTCGGGTTCCGCGGCATCGTTGGCCAGCTGGAACAGGGAGAGGTTTTCGGGATCGGCCTTTTCCGGCAGTTCCGCCGTCCGCCAGGAGTCGTTGATCTGCCGCTTCGGGAAGAAGTCCAGATGATTTTCCGCCTTGGCCGAGGCGATGTAGGTCACCTGCACCGTGTCTTTGGCCTTGGTGAAATTGAAGGGCATCCGCAGCATCGTCCCCTCGGGGACCAGTTTGTATTTGGCCGGATCCGTTCTGGCGAGGAGGGCCGGAAGGTTGTCGTCGCCCAGCACCCGGATGGCGAAGGAGAGCTCCTTTCCGGGCTGGATGGGCCGTTCGTTCAGGAAGAACTCCTGGGTGGTCTCGGTGGTCCGCTGGCTGAAGAAAAAGTACATGGTCCCCGTCAGGTTCCGGGGCAGTTCGAGGAGCAGTCCCGCCGGGTCGCTCTTGCCGTGGAACGCCAGAAGCCCCAGGCCGGGCGCGGTGTTCCAGATGTCTTTGACGGCGCCGCCGGGAAAGTCCAGAGAGGTGAGTTTGCCGTTCCGGGGGATGCGGTAAGTGGTGACTTTATCCGCGCAGCTGGCGAAAAGGTTCTTGACCCGCACCCCGGCGCTGACGGGCGTGTCGCCGATGTTCCGCAGTGTCCACGTGACGGTGAATTCGTTCCTTTTCGGGTGGAAGAGGTAGCTCTTGGTCAGGCGGATAGTACTGAAAGCCCCCTTGCCGCAGGCACTCAGCGTGATGGAGTTCACCGTGTTCTTGACCGGCGTGAACTCGAGGTCGAAGAAGTTTTCCGCCAGCTCGGTCTTTTCGCCGCCCCGGCCCATGACCGCGTCGATGAAGGCCCCGCTCCCCTTGCGGTCGAGGAGCATTTCCCTGCCCCGGAAGGAAAGTTTTTTCAATACGGCGCCGCGGGTCTCCACGACCCCCTGCCACGCCGCGCTTTTGACGGGGAATTCGACGGCACAGGCCAGTGCGGCCATGCCCCAGAGGACGATCGGCAAAATGATTCTCGACATGCTTTGTTTTCTCCTTCCCTGGATGGGGCTGCAAGCCGTCGCATGGGACGGCGCCCCGGCGGGTCCGGCGGTTACTATATACCGGGAAAGCCTCTTTTTCAAGCCGGACTCCGGGAAAAATGGGCATTTCGACGCCCCCCGATCCGTTCCGGGGCGGGACACGGAAGGGCGGGAGGGCTCCTTCCGTGAGGGGGGCCCCCTCCGGCGGAAAACCGCCGAAACGACGGGATTTGAAAAAAAGCGAAAATTTTTGAAGAAAGCACTTGAAAATACACCTGTAAGAGGTTATAATTAGTAAGAAACGAAAAAAAATGGGTTTTAAGCGAGGTTACCGTATCAAAAGGTTTTGAAAACAAGAGAATACCGTCTTGACGGTCTTTGCCGGAACGATGGGGGTCGCGGGGAGGAAGGTCCCGCAGTCTCTCCGGTGTCCGGCGGCGGATAGCGGACGGTTTTGTCCCAGTGCAGAAAATGGTCTCCCCGGTTCGCCTCATCGCGGGTCTGCTTTTCCCTTGCGGGGGAGAGATTTGCACAGGGATCCGCAATCAATGGTCAACGGGATTGAAGCAGATCCGGATTTAGGGAGAAGAGGATGAATATTTATGTAGGCAATCTGCCTTACAGCACGGATCGGGACGAACTGCGCGCCGTCTTCGAGCAGTATGGCGAGGTGAGTTCCGCCCGCGTGGTGACCGACCGTGAAACGGGGCGTTCCAGAGGCTACGGCTTCGTGGAAATGCCCAACGCCGAACAGGCTCAGGCCGCGATCGAAGCCCTGAACGGCAAGGAGATCGGCGGCCGCAAGGCCGTGGTCAACGAGGCGCGTCCGCGGGAAGAGCGTCCTCCGCGCCGCAGCTGACTCCGTTTCGTCTCAAGCGCATCCCGTTCGTTTCCGTTGGCCGCCTCCTCGGTCAGCGGGAAGGAACGGGGTGCGTGTTTTTTTGCCTTTTTGGCGGGAAAAAGTCGGGGGCCGTCACTCGACGTCCCGGTTTTGGCAGAAGGAGCGGAACCGGCAGTTCTCGCAATGTTCCGGGGAGGGCGGAAAATCCTCTTCGACCCAGAACCCGCCGGGCCGCTCGAAAACGGTCATCCGGTCGGCATCGAGCCGGATGCGCCTGAGAGCGGCGCTGAATGAAGCGGGCCGTTCGACGGGGCGGAGTTCTCCCCCATCCAGCACGAATGACCCCACCTGTCCCGGAGAACGTCCCCGGCAGTTCATGCCGTAGAGGGCATGGAGTGCGGCGGTCTCCTCCTCCGCGGGGCCGATCTCGGCGAGATCGAGGATGCCGCGGCAGAGCCAGACGGCGGCGGGAACGGCGAAACAGGTCAGCTCGCCGAAGGAAACTTCGAGGGGAAAGGGAACGGGGACCCGGTTTTCCGGCGGGACCGCCAGCAGCTCCCGGACCGCCCCCTGCCGCCACCGGGGAATGAGCTCTTCCAGCGTTTCGTAAAGCAGGCGCCTCGAAGCGGCGAAATCGGCCTTGGGCCGGGTCAATTCGATGAGAAGGACCTTCTTGTGGTCGGCGGCGGCGCGGCCCGAGATCATGTCGGCCAGTCCCCTGGAAGCGAGCTCCATGACCGCCGGGCGGAAGAACTCGCCGTCTTCGGCCCCGCCCGCGAAGAAATCCCTCAGCGAAGCGGTCAGCACGCTATGGGCGAATCCGGGGATGTCCGTCAGGTTTTTGAGGCGGTGGAGCAGCCGCGTTTCGGGCGGCGCGTAGGGATCGGCCCCGCCCGCGGCCCCGTAGTAGTGCAGATAATACTCTTTTTTGCAGCGGTCGAAGAGCCGCCTGCGCCGGAGCGACCACGAGAAGGGCGCGGCGGCACTCGCGACGGGAGGAAGGAGCGCGCTGCTCAAAAAAGACCTCCCGGAAGGGCCTTTTTGACGGTCTTCGAGTCGACCCACCCTTCCCGACCGTTGATCCGGATACGGGAAAATCCGGCCGGGTCGTCCTGGATGAGTTCGGCATCGCCGCCGCCGGGCAAGGTGGCCTCCACCACCCCGGAGCGGCGGCCCGGCAGAGTGCGCAGTTCGACCTGTTTCGCCACCACGATGACCCGGTCGGGGGCGTAGGTGGAACAGGCCTGACTGATCCCGGCGGCGAGGCACAGGAGCAGCAGGAACGCCGCCACCCCCGCCAGCGAATGGAACCAGGCTCCCGGAAGGTTCCGCCGGAAGCTCCACAGCAGCCAGAGCACTCCCCAGAAAAAGGCTCCCAGCATGAGAAACTGGTCACAGCGGAGCTGATCGCGCATGGAGCCGAGGAGCCGGGTGAGGGAGCTCCCGGAAGAGCCGTTCTGGAAGAGGCGGGCGTTGACCAGATTGAGATTCGCCCGGATCTCGTGATCCCAGGGTTCGAGGAGCGCGGCCAGATTCAATGCGAAACGGGCTTCGGGGTAGTTCCCGAGGGCGTATTGGGCGTTGCCGTAGTTGTAGAGCATGTCGGGGCGGAACCCGCCGGGCGCTTCGGCCAAAGTCCGGTAACGGGCGGCGGCGCGGGCGAACTGGCCCGCGTTGAATTCGGCGTTGAGGGGCTCGGCCTCCGCGGGAACGAAAAGAATGAAGGCCACGGCGAAGATCATGAGCGATTTGAGGAGCTTCACCAGCGCCTTCACGCCCTTGGGCGTCAGGGCGCATCCGGCGTCGGCCCCGCCGGGCCGGAATCCGGCGGAATCCAGATCGGCAAAGTAGCGGCGGAGTTCGGGATCGTCGGTGTGCCGGGCGATCTCCCCCGGCGTGGCCCCGGCGGAAAGATCCATGGCCTCCCCCAGAAGCGGGATCAGGCGGCTGCGGAATTCGGGGGTGTCCCCCTGGGTCTTGAGCAGTTTCACGAGCTCCTGCATGCTCTTTCTGCGTTCATGCCGCCTCCGGAGCTCGGGAGAGACCGCCTCCCTTTCCCGGCGGCGGGCCCGGAGTTCCCACCAGACGGCCGCGAGGGGGAACCCGAAGAAGAAGACCAGCGTGTAAGGAAGCGTGTTGACGATGAGGGGCGTCCGGACCACGGCTCCGGGGGCGCTCTTCTGGTAGAGAAGCGGCGTTTCCGCAGGGGGCTCCGCGCTCTTTCCCGCTTCCGCGGGAGCAGGCGCGCTCCGAGGCGCGGCGGGCCGGACCGCCGCGGGCGGCGGCGGTGTCGGCACCGGGACGGCGCTTCTGGCCACGGCGGCCCGGAAGGAAAACTTTTCGGTGCGCCACTTGCCCGCGGCGGGATCGAAGGTCCCCACCGCGAAGTCGATCCGCCGTTCGCCGGGGACGAGGGGGATCAGGGCATACTTGGCCGTGACGGAGTCGGCTTTTTTCCGGACTTCGGGGGGGTAGACCCGGAATCCGGCCGGCTCCAGTTTCGGGGCCGAAAAACTTTCCGCGGCCCCCTTGCCGGTGAAGGCGAGCGTCAGCTCCGCCACCTCTCCCTGCTTGAGGGAGGCGCTGGAAAGATTTCCCGTCGCCTGCCACGAGCCCACCAGCCGGGTGTCCAGGACTCCCGCCGGGACAGGGGGCAGAGGCAGGATCTTCACGGGCGCGGGCCCCTTGAATTCCACGGTGAAGGGCTCGACGCGGGAAGAGGAAAAGACACTGTCGAAAAAGCCGCTGCCGAAGGGATCGTCGAAAGGATCGCTTTCCCTGCGACCGCCGGAAAGCACCCCCACGCTGACCGCGGCCCCCGGAGCGAATTCTCCCGGTTTCATGACCCGGCAGACGGCGGTGAAGCGGTAGCGCAGGAACGTGAGATCCTTCTCTTCCACCTGCACGGGACGGCCCGCCTGAAACCGGACCTTGCCGGCCCGGGTCTCCCAGGTGGTGAAGAGGGCCCCGCCCACATTTTCGAGGGTCGGGTAGTAGTTGACCCGGATCTGGCGGGCGATCCTCTCATCCACCAGCAGATCGCAGAAAAGCGTGATCTCTTCGCCGGTGTAGTATTCCTTCCTTTCCGGGGAAAGGAGGATCCGCCCCCGGACGGCATCGGTCAGCTTCACGCTCCCGCCGCCGGCCGTTTCCGGCGCCTTGCGCTCGAGGATCCGGACCTTCACCGGGGCCGTGCGGGCGGTGTCGGAACCGGACCGGACCGTGAACGGAGGGATGAGGAGCTCACCCGTCTTTTCCGGAATCAGCGCGAGGATCCGGACGTAGCTCACCTGCCCGTTGATGCTCCGGGTCTGGCTGTACTGGAAATTTTCCGCCCATCTGGCTCCCTTCACGACGGGATAGTCGACGGCGCCGATCTGCCGGGGGGAACTCAGGGCCAGCTGAACGTACTCCCCCAACCTCACCGAAGGCCGGACCGGTTCGATCTCCACCGAAAAATCCGCACCGGCGAGCAGGAGCCCTGCCAGCAGAAAACAAGCCGCAAGAAGATGTTTCATGTTTCACCAGTCCTTTTCCACCTGAGCGCGGCGCATGTTCCTGCGCTGTTTCAGCGCCTCGCGGAGTTTTTTGTCCTCTTCGCCCATGAGTTCCAGAAGCTGTTCGGCATTCTTTTTGGAAATATCCTGTTTGGGCCGTTCTCCCGGACCCGGACGGGGCGAAGCGCCTTTTTCCTCCTGTTTCGGCTGCTGTTTGCCGCCCTGGGAAGGCTGAGGCTGTTTCTTCTGCTCCCCCTTCCCCTGATCGTCATGTTTCTGCAGCTCCTTGAGGGCGTTCTCGATGTGTTTTTGCGCCTGGGCCTGCTCCTGCTTCCGGTCGGCCTCGGCGGCTTTCTGCAGCTCTTCGGCCGCCTTTTGGGCCGATTTTTCCAGCTCGGACTGCTTCATGTCGGCGGCCTGCCGCTGAAGTTTCTCCGCTTCCTGCTTCGCCTGATCGATGGAGTTCTGCCGCTGTTGCTGCTGTTGCTGTTGCTGAGAGTTTTGCTGACTCTGCTGTTGCTGCTTCTGCTGCTGTTGCTGAGAGTTTTGCTGACTCTGCTGTTGCTGCATCTGCTGCTGTTGCTGAG
>JAFSYV010000158.1 GCA_017443585.1 Lentisphaeria bacterium
AAGGCCGAGGCGCACTTGCGGCAGGTGTGGGCGTAATAGCCGTCGCGGATCGCGTCGGGACTGTCGAAACAGTCCATGGGGCAGTCGAGCGTCGCCTCGATCATGGGGTCGGCGGGGTCGGCCGCCGCGTAGAGCTGGGCGAGGTTCACGTAAGTCACGGCGGAGTCCATCAGATTCCCGCAGGCCTTGAGAACGTCGAGAGCCCGCAGATAGTGGTCTTCCGCGCTTTTGAAATTTCCGCTTGCGGCATAGGCCCCTGCCATGTTGTTGAGGAGCCCCGCGAAGCGCGCGTCCATGGGGTCGAGATGGGCGCCGTAACAGCGGAAGGCTTCGGCGTAGCAGTTGAGGGCCTTTTCCGTCTCCCCGAAAGCCTGCAGGGCCGTGGCGCCGTTGAGGAGGATCGTTCCGGCACTGACCGAGCCCTCCTCGCCGATCCTTTTCATCAGCGCGAAGCCGTCGCGGACAGCTTCGAGGCCCCGTTCCCGGTCGCCCGTCATGCGGTAGTGGCCCATGAGTTCGCTCAGGATCGAGAGTTCCCCCTGCTCGTCCCCCAGCTTTCGGGCTTCGGCCAGCCAGTGCCGCAGGTGGTCCCCCAGGGGGCCCATCTGTTCGCTGTTGAAAAGTTCGTCGCACCGGGCGATGATCTCGGGGACGGGGATCCGCCCGTGCGGGTGGCCGCAGGCGCACTTCCCGTCATGGTGATGATGCCGGGGCCGCTCCAGCGGGCAATCCGGTTCCAGATAGTCTTCGGGGCCGATGCTCATGATTTGACTTCCGCTCCTTTCAGCGGGAGATGACCAAGGCCACCTCGTCGCAGTGCGAAGCCTTGGCGCACTTGGAACAGTCGCTCCAGATCTTTTCGGGGAAGGACTCCTTTTCGGTGATCTCGAACCCGAGGCGCTGGAAAAAGGCGGGTGTGGTGGTCAACGTGAAGAGCCGGAAATGAGGCCGGTTCAGCTCCACGTCGGCGATGATGAACTCCACCATGGCCCGGCCGATGCCGCACCCCTGCCGGGCGGGATCAACCACCACGGAACGGACCTCGAGCAGATCCCCGCCGAAGTCCCGGAGCGCGGCGCAGCCGCAGATCTTCCCCTCGAACTCCGCCACGATGAAATTGCCGATGAAGAAGGCGATATCCTCCTTGGAGCGCTTGAGCACGATGCCGCTGGAAGCGTAGAGCTCCAGGAGGGCGTGGATGGCGTCCACGTCCGAAGCGGACGCCGAACGGACGGAAAGATGCGTGTTCATTTTTTTGCGGCGGTCCCGCCGGCGGATTCAAGAAAGGTGCCGATGGTGCGGAACTTGGCGTAGCGCTGGGCGACAAGCTCTTCCTCGGACAGCTTGCCGAGCTTGTCCAGATTCCGTTTGATGGATTTCGCCAGCAGCTCCGCCGCCTGGGCGGGATCCCGCTGGGCGCCGCCGAAGGGTTCGGGGATTACCTCGTCGGCCACCTTGAGTTCCAGCAGTTTGTCCGCGGTGACCTGCAGGGCCTCCGCCGCACGGGGGGCAAAGGAGCGGTCGCTCCAGAGGATGACGGCGCACCCTTCGGGCGTGATGACCGAATAATAGGCGTTCTCCATGACCAGCACCCGGTTGCCCACGCCGATGCCGATGGCTCCGCCGGAACCGCCCTCGCCGATGACCGCGGCGATGACGGGGACGCGCAGCTTGAACATGTCGCGCAGATTCACGGCGATGGCTTCGGAAATGTGCCGTTCCTCGCTGGCCACGCCGGGAAAGGCTCCCGGGGTGTCGATGAGGGTGATGATGGGCGCGCGGACCTTGTCGGCAAGAAACATGAGCCGCAGGGCCTTCCGGTAGCCTTCGGGGTTGGGCCAGCCGAAGTTGCGGTAGAGGTTCTCTTTCATGTCCCGGCCCTTCTGGGTGCCGATGACCATGACGGTGCGCCCGTGGAACTTGGCGAAGCCCCCCACGATGGCCTTGTCGTCGGCGAAGCGCCGATCTCCGGAAAGCTCCATGAAGTCGGTGAAGACGGCCTTGATGTAATCCAAGGCATAGGGCCGGTCCGGATGCCGGGCCAGCTGGATCCGCTGCCAGGGGGTCAGATTGGAATAGATGCTTTTCGTCATTTCCTCGAGTTTTTCCGACAGTGCGGCGATCTCGGCCGAAACATCTATCTTGTTGGTGGCGGAAAAATTCCGCATTTCCTCGATCTTTTTCTGAAGCTCAAGGATCGGCTTTTCGAACTCAAGTTTCAGTTCGTTCATGGTTTCGGAACTCCTGCTTGTTCGGCGCTCCGGGGAACGGCTTTCGGTTCCGCCGCCGGAGGCGCGGTCCACTCATCTCCGATGACCACACGGGTCCCGGAGGGGACGATATAGTAGAGCGCTTCCACATCCGCGTTGCGCATCCTGACACAGCCGTTGCTCAGGGAGCGGCCGACGGCCGACTCATCCTTCGCGCCGTGGATGCCGTATCCCAGCAGGGGACGGCCCGGCGCCGTCACGGGCGCCAGTTTGAGGAAGTAGTCCCCCAGCTGGTTTTCCGGCTGGCCGTACTTGAAGACCCGCCCGTCGGCCAGATACCAGTCGGGGTGCTTCACCCGTGCGGCGATGGCGAACTCCGCCGTCGGGGTCCTGCCCATGCGGCCGATGCCCACTTCCCACACGCCGAAAGGCGTTTCCGTGCCGCCGGGCCCCACGTGGATCAGCTTCAGCAGCCGGTACTTCTTGGAAACCTGGATCCGCCAGTCGCCGGGGGTGACGAAGAGCATCTTCCCCACGAAGATCCTGCCCTGACTGCCGGAAATGCCGTTGCGCTTCCGCAGCAGTTCCGCCGTGGTCCGGAACCGGTTGGCGATGCCGCTCAGGGAATCCCCGGCCTTGATCCGGTAAGACTCCACCCAGCGGCCCTTTTTCCCGGCATAGACGAGATTCACCCGCGCGGCGGAAAGGGTGCGCCACGCTTCCCGGTAGAAAGGCGTGTTTTCAGCTTCGCCCGTCAGGGCCTTTTCCGCCTTCGCCTCGGCTTCGGCATAGAGCCCCGCGTTCAGCTGTTCCGCCGCCTCGTCCAGGAGACGCCGCCGGGCGGGATCCTCGGGACCCGCGGGAGCAACGACGGGGAGATCCTTCCCCGCCTGGTCGGCGGGGGTGATAACTCCCTTCGGGGGCAGCTGGGGATCGGCGGGATCGGTCTTCTTCGACTCCGGATCGGGCGTCCCGGCAGGGAGCGCGGGAGTGTTCGGGGAAGCCGTCGGGGCGGTCTTTTCCGGACCGGCGGGAGCCGCCGGGGCAGTTCCGCCCTTTTCCCCCGCACCGGGAGCGGAAGGCGCAAGCTGAGTCTTCGGCGGAGAGGTCTGCGTCTCCTCCTTCTTCCCGCCGTTTCCGGTCCCTTTCTCCTCGTTCCGGGGCCAGAACCACCACACGAGACCGGCGGTCACGGCGCTGACGAGCAGAAAAATGAGCACGAAACGCAGCTTGGAAGATCCCGAGGAGCGTTTCCGTTCCGAACCAAAACCGTAATCGAAATCTGACATCGTTTCAATCCTTCACATGGACACAATGTGTCGACCACATAATATAACGCTTCAAAACACCTTTTTCAAGCAGACGGAACTTCGTCGGGCGGCGAAGAGCCGGGGTTTCCGCCGCAGCAGAGGCATCAGAAAGAGGACCGTTCCGGGGATGTCGGCGATCAGGATCGTCCCGCCGGTCCAGGGGACCCGAACCAGCAGTCCCCTCCGGAACAGCTCCTCTTCGGCACGGGGATAGTTCCGGTAATGGCTGCCCGTATGCCGCCTGACGTGCAGGAGGCGCGTCTTCCCCTCCGGCCCGGCGATCCGGCAGGGGGTCGTGCGGCGGCCGAAGACGGCGGCGCCGGTCCACTCTTCCACGGCGGCGAGAAGTCCGGAACACTCGAGCCCGCACCCCATGAAAAGGAGCTTGCCCCCGGAATTGAAGAGCCGCCACCAGGGAGAAGCCGGAGAAAAGGGCGACGGACAGAGTTCGTGTCCGGCAAGCAGCGCCGCCGCTCCACGTCCGAAGGCGGCCAGAGGCGCCAGCGCGTGACGCGAGAGGACCACATCGGGCAGGTCGAGAAACTTTTCCGTCAGCGTTCCGGAGCCCAGCGGCGTCCCGGCGGGGCCCTTCCCCGCGGGCATCACCAATGTGCCGGGGCGGAAGAACCCGACGAGTTCCGACAGCAGCGCGCGCTGTTCTTCGTCGGAACAGCGCAAGGCGCAGTGGACCACCGCCGTTTCGCCGGGGGCCGCTCCGCCCGCGGCGAGAGCCCCGGCCAGCTCCCCGGCCGGAAAAAGAGTTTCTCCGTTCTCGTTTTTCACAGCTTTCATTTTCTTCGGCTTCCTTTTCCATATTATAACCGCGGAAGGAGTTTTTTTCAAGTCAAGCGGCAAAAAAACGGAAAAAAATGCCTTTCCCGAAACTTATGGACTTGAACTTGCACCCTTTATAAGCTATATTACGGAATGAGTGTTTTATAACAAGAAAAGGAGTTGCCATGTTCGAATCGTTAAGCGACAGACTTCATGATGTCCTGAAGAAACTCAGGGGCGAGAGCCGTCTGACCGAGGAAAATATCGCCGGCGCCATGCGCGAGATCCGCATTGCTCTGCTCGAGGCGGATGTGAATTTGAAGATCGCCGATGAGTTCATCGAGTCGGTGAAAAAGGAGTGCGTCGGCCAGGACGTGCTCCGGAGCGTCACTCCGGGGCAGCAGGTGATCAAGATCGTCCACGACGCCCTGGTGGATCTTTTCGGAGCAGCGGCGACGCTGGATCTCCGGAACCGCCCCGCCGTCATCATGCTGGCCGGTCTCCACGGCAGCGGCAAGACCACCACGGCCGGCAAGCTGGCCCTGAATCTCCGCCGCAGCGGCAAGAAGGTGCTGCTGGTGGCGGGCGACGTCTACCGTCCGGCGGCCATCGACCAGCTGGAGATCATCGGCAAGGAGATCGGCGTCAGCGTCCACGTGGAGCGGACCAGCGTCAACGTGGCGGCCATCGCCCGGAACGCCGTCGAAAGCGCCCGCAAACAGAATTACGACGTGGTCATCATCGACACGGCCGGCCGGCTCCAGATCGACGAGACCATGGTGCAGGAGCTGGTCCGGATCCGCCAGGCGGTGAATCCCGACGAAGTGCTCCTGGTGGCCGACGCCGCACTGGGGCAGGAGGCCGTGTCGGTGGGCGAACACTTCAACAACGCCCTGAACCTCACCGGATTCATCCTCACCAAGCTGGACGGCGACGCCCGCGGCGGCGCCGCGTTGTCGATCCGCAAGGCCACCGGCGTTCCGGTCAAGTTCGTCGGTCTGGGCGAAAAGCTGGACACCCTCGAACCCTTCTTCCCGGAACGCATGGCGGGGAGGATCCTCGGCATGGGCGACGTGGTCTCGCTGGTCGAAAAAGCCGCCGCCGATGTGGATGAGGCCGAAGCGAAAGCCCTGCAGGAAAAGCTCCGCAAGAACAAGTTCGACTACGACGATTTCCTTTCCCAGCTGCGGCATATCAGCCGCCTGGGGGGCCTCGAGAACATCCTCAAATTCCTCCCCGGCGGCCGCCAGCTGGCCGGAGCCATGGCCGGACTCGACCCCCGCCACTTCAAGCGGATGGAGGCGGTGATCCTCTCCATGACCAAAAAGGAGCGCTCCACGCCGGACCTCATCGACTTTTCGCGCCGGAAGCGCATCGCCAAGGGCGCGGGCGTCCCGGTGGAAACGGTCAGCACCCTGGTCAGGCAGTTCGAGACCATGCGCAAGATGATGCGCCAGAACGGCCTTTTCGGGCGGCTCATGTCCGGGGGCCAGGTCCCCGACTCCCCCGTGCCCGGAACCATGGGCGGCCTTCTCGGCGGCCCCGCCCAGCTGTCGCGCAAGGAGCAGGAGCACAAGAAAAAGATCGCCAAGCTGGCCAGGAAAGAGCGGGCGAAACAGCGCAAGCGCAACAAGAAGTAACCGCGAGGGAGAACTTTTTCCATGCTGAGTATTCTTATCGCCGTCATCATCGGGGCCGGAGTGGGCTTCGCCGTGGGCCGTGACCTGCAGAGCCTGCCCTGGGGGATCGTCTGCGGCATCGGCGGATACATCCTCACGCAGGTCGTCATCAGTCTGATCCTGCGCAGGAAGATCAACGCCCTTCAGGAAGAGATCCAGACCGGAATGGCCGCCGACCGGGAGCGGATCAACCGTCAGCTGTCGGCCTTCCAGCAGCGCCAGCCGGGCAATCTGAACGGCCTCAAGCAGCTGGCCGACCGGCTCCAGGGCGAAGTTGCCCGCAAACTGCTGGAATCCACGAAACGTTTCGAGGTCTTCTATCCCTGGAGTCCCATGCTCGGGCGGCAGATCAACGCCATGAAAGTCCAGCTGCACTACCAGCTCAGGGACTATGCCGAGGTGGACAAGCTGCTGCCGAAGACGATCCTCGTCGATCCGCTTTCGCTCGCCATCAAGCTGGTGCGTTTGTACAAGCGCGAAGACGCCGAACTGGACAACTTCTATAAGAAGAAGTGCGCCGGGCTCAAGGCGGACAACGGAGCTTTTCTCGCCTGCGTCTACGCCTGGATCAAACTGAAACAGCAGAACCCCCAGGCGGCGCTGGCGGCGCTCCGGGCCGCGAGCAAACTTTCGGACAATCAGGTGCTGCTGGATAATCTGAACAAACTGGCCAACGACCGCAGGAAGGACTTTTCCAACGCCGGATTCGGAGAACAGTGGTACGCGCTGGCCCTCGAGGAATACAAACCCAAACCGATCCGTCAGAAGGGCGGGAGAATGTATTGAAGATGGGGCTGGTCCGCTCTGTACTCGCCGAAAAATTCAAGGCCGCTGCGGCTCCGGTGATCTTCCTGGGCGCAGTGGTCTCGGTCCTGCCCCGGATCTTCAAAAAGCGCGGCCTGCGGAAAAAGGATCTGGTCTATTACCTCGATCTGTGCGGCACCCGTTCGCTGGGGGTCGTGCTCCTCATCAGCGCCCTCATGGGCATGGTGCTGGCGCTCCAGGGCGCCCTGCAGCTCCGGAAGGTGGGGACCGACATCTTCGTGGTGGATCTGGTGGGCTTCGCCGTCCTCAAGGAGTTCGGGCCCCTGATGGTGGCCATCATCGCCACGGGGCGGGCGGGCTCCGCCTTCGCCGCCGAGATCGGCACCATGAAGGTCAACGAAGAGATCTACGCACTCAAGACGCTGGGCGTGGCCCCGGAGTCATTCCTCGTCACGCCGAAGCTCCTCGCCATGCTCATCGCCATGCCGATCCTCACGGTGTTCAGCGACGCCGCGGGCATCTTCGGCGGCCTCGCGGTCGGGGTGACCTTCATGAACATCCCCGTCACCGCCTATGTGGAGCGGACCTTCAACGTTCTGGACGAGATCACCTTTCTTCTGGGAGTGCTCAAGTGTTCGGTCTTTTCGGTGCTCATCACTCTGGCCGGATGCTACTGCGGCTTTCAGGCCGAAGGGGACGCCCAGGGCGTGGGCCGCGGAGCCACCAAAGCCGTGGTGCTTTCGATCTTTCTGGTCATCATCGCCGACGCGGTCCTGACGCTGCTCTATTCGTTCATCGGTTACTGAGGCGGGAAAAATGGATGATTTTGCCTTGACGGCCGAAAATCTGGTCATCGGTTACGGGGAGCGGATCGTGCTGCGCGATCTGAACTTCGCCGTCCGGCCGGGGGAAATTTTCGGGATCCTGGGCAACTCCGGCTGCGGCAAGAGCACGCTGCTGAAGAATCTCATCGGCATCTTCACGCCCCTCGGCGGCCGGATCACCATGCTGGGCGAGGAGCTGGACCCGGCGCGACCCGACGCCTTCCTGAAGCTGATGACCCGCATCGGCGTCACCTATCAGGGGGGCGCCCTCTTCGGCTCCATGACCGTGGCGGAAAACGTGGCGCTGCCCCTCGAACTCCACACCAACATGAAAGAGGCGGAGATCCGCGAAACAGTCCGGGAAAAACTGGCGCTGGTGGATCTGGCGGACTTCGGGGATTTTCTCCCCGGCGAACTTTCCGGCGGCATGAGGAAACGGGCCGGACTCGCACGGGCCATCGCTCTCGATCCCCATCTGCTCTTCTTCGACGAGCCCTCGGCGGGACTGGACCCTCTGGCCGCCGCCGGGCTGGACCGGCTGATCCTTTCCATGCGGGAAAAGCTGGGCGTCACCGTCATCGTGGTGACCCACGAGCTGGACAGCATCTTCGCCATCACCGACCGGGTGATCGTCATCGATAAAAACAGAAAAACCATCGTCGCGGAAGGCGCGCCCGCGGAACTGCGGAAAACGAGCCCGGATCCCTTCGTGCGCAGTTTTCTCGACCGCGACGGGCTGAGAAGGAGTTAACGGTCATGGACGACAATCAGAAAAAACAATTCCTGTCGGGGCTCTTCGTGCTTTTCGGCGTCGCGCTGCTGCTGGTGCTTTTGTTCTTTCTCGGGCTTTCCGACTTTTTCACCCAGAAGGTGCTGCTGCGCACCGGGTTCAGCGAATCGGTGCAGGGGCTGAGCCGGGGATCCGCGGTCAAGTACCGGGGGGTGCAGATCGGCACGGTGAGCAACATTTCCATTCTGGTCAGCGAGAACATCATCCAGGTGGATATGGAGATCGACCCCCGCTTCTTTTCAAAAGGCCGGAAGGGCGAGAGCAGCTCCACGGGAGAGTTCAGAGCGTTCATGAACTCCGAGATCGTGAAAAAAGGGCTCCGCGCCCGGCTGGAGATGCTGGGGATCACCGGCATGAAGTACATCGACTTCGACTATTTCGCCAAGGGCGCTCCCATGCCTGAGCAGGTGCCGAAATTCACCGGCCCCAACGCCCTTTTCGTGCCCAGCGTCACCTCGCAGATGAAGGACTTCACCGCCACGCTGACCGAGGCGGTGGACAGGATCTCCAAGATCCGCTACGAGCAGATCTCCGAACGGCTGGAATCGGCCCTCGTGGGGCTGGGCCAGCTGCTGAACTCCCAGGAGATCCGTTCCACCATCAGCCGGATCAACGAGACCTCCGAAAATCTGGAACGGGTGACCCGGAACGTCTCCACGGTGCTGAGCGAGGAGCGGGTGAAGGGCGTCATGGAGCTTCTGGAGCAGAACCTGAAGAAGCTGAGCACACTGCAGAACTCCCTCATCAGCACCACCAGCGAAGCGAAACTGCCGGAAAGCACGGAAGCGTTCCGCCGGGCCATGAACACCTTCTCCGACAGCCGGAAGGAGTTGGCCAACACCTTGATGAAACTGGACCAGACACTGGAGGCGCTCCGCGTTCTGGCGGACGTCCTTTCCGCCGATCCCTCTTCTCTGGTCCGCGGCAGAACCGGGGGATCCGGGCGCAAGTGACCATGAAGATCGATCCCGAACTGAGCAGGGCGACGGCCGAACTCCGTCTTTCCTATCCCAACTACACTCTCGAAAGCTACCAGTTCGTTTCGAACGCCGTCAGCAGCACCATCGCCAAGCTGGCGGCGCACCGGCACATTTCCGCCGCGGAACTGCTGGTCGGGATCCGCGACCACGCCCACGAACAGTACGGCGCGGTGGCCCCTCTGGTCATGGACAAGCTGGGGCTCAGGACGAGCCGGAACGTGGGCGAAGTGGTCTATCTGCTCATCAGCGTCGAGGTGCTTTCGGCCTCGCCGGAGGACTCCCCCGACGATTTCAACGTGCCCTTTTCCTGGGACTATCCCGCCGAAGAAGAAACGTCCCGCCCCGAACTTCCCTTTCTGGACGCCTGATAAAGGAACTTCTTGAATGAAACTGTTTTCCGCTCTCGAATGCCGGACTTTCCCCAACGGCCTCACCCTCTACGTCCTCCCCCGGCCGGGCAGCGCCGCCTTCGACCTGCAGCTCGCCGTCAGGACGGGGAGCGTCCACGAAGGCGAAAACCTCGGGTGCGGTCTTTCCCACTTTCTGGAACACATGCTCTTCCAGGGCTGCCGGGATTTCCCCGGCCGCAGCGGCAGCGAAGCCGTCGAAAAGTGCGGCGGCTCCGTAAACGCCTACACCTCGTTCGATCATACGGTCTACTACGCCCGCGTCCCGGAGGCGCGGAGCGGCCTGGCGCTGGATCTGCTCTGCGGCATGGTCCGGTACCCGGAACTTCCCGAAGCGCGCTTCCGGGAGGAAAAGGAGGTGATCCAGAGGGAGTGCGACCGGTACTTCGACGCCCCCATGAACCAGCTCTTCCTCGCCGGATTCGGAACCTGTTTCGGCCCCCACCCCGCCCGGATCCCCATCACGGGCTGCCGGGAACGGATCCCCGAAGTCACCCGCGACATGGCGGCGGCCTACCACGCCCGCCGCTACACGCCGGGCCGCTGTTTTCTCGTCGCTTCCGGCGCGGTGGATCCGGAACGAGTGGCCGATGAGGTCGAGAAGCGCCTGGGGGACTGGGCTCCGGGAGATCTTTCCGAGCCGGTCCTCCCCGCCGTGCCGCCCCGGCTCGCCCCGCTTCAGCTCGAAACGACCTTCCCGGACACCCTCTCCAAGGTCATGCTGCTGTATCCGCCCCTCCCCCGTGAGGACATGCTGAAATCGGAACTCCTCGCCGGGATTCTCACCGGCAGCACCGGCAGTCCCCTGGTCCGGGTCCTGGAACAGGAAAAGGAGCTGGCCCTTTCCGTCAGCGCTTCGTCCGACGACATCTGCGGGTATCACATCTTCGGCCTCACCGCATTGTCCACGCCCGGCAAACTGGACAAACTGGAGTCCGCACTGCTCCGGGAACTGGAAAGAATCGCTTCCGGCGCCCTGACCGAAGCGGAACTCCGCCGGGAAAAGACCCAGCGTTACGCCGGACTGCTCCGGCGCCTGTGCGTCCCGGAAAGCCTCGCGCCGCTCCTCGTGTCGGGCGTCCTGACCGACAACAACCCCGCCTGGGCCGAATGGATGACGAAACGCCTAAACGCCATCACCATCGACGAACTCAGGGACTTCGCCGCCAAACTGCTCTCGCCCGACCGGCTGCTCACGGTGCGTCAGCGGCCCGCCCCGGCCGGGAAGCGCAGCTCCAAGACTGCGGAGAACGCCCTGCCCGGCTGCCGGTATCTCGATGCCGTTCCCGGCGTTCCCCTGCTCTTCGCCCCCGATCACGCCGTGGAGCAGATCGAATTTTCGGTGATCCTTCCCGGCGGCGCCATCCACGAGAAGGAGGACGAACGGGGACTTTCCCCGCTCGTTTCCGCCGCTCTGCTCACGGGTGCGGGGAAACGTTCCGAGAGCCGCCTCGGCGCCGCCGCAGACCGCTGCGGCATGCATGTTTCCCTCACCTCCGGCAGGAACAGTTTTCTCTTCCGCATGACCGCCCCCCGCAGGTACTTCAAGGAGGCGTTCGCGCTGGCCGAACTCGTCCTGACCGCGCCGGACTTCCCCGCCGGCCCCTTCGAACGGGAAAAGGAACACAAGCTGGAAAAAATCCGCCGCCGGGCCATGAAGCCCGCCAAGGCCGCCTGGGCCGCCGGATGCGACGCACTTTACGGCAGCCACCCCTACAACACCGGCGACAAGGCGATGCCCGGCCGGATCGCCGCCTTCACGCCGATTCAGGCGGGGCGTTACTGGCGGAGCCTCTGGAAGAAGGAGCACGTCTTCATGGGCATCGCCGGCGACATCTCTCCCGACGAAGCCATCGGCTTTTCCTCTTCGCTCTGCGGAAAGATCGCCTGGAACGATACGCCTTCGTTCTTCCCGCCCCTCCCCGTCTTTCCCGGAGAGTCCAAATTCCTGGAACTCCCCATCGAAAGGGAACAGACGGTGGTGATGCAGCTGCTCCCCACCCCCTGCCTCCGGCGGGAAATGTCGGATCTTTACCTGTTCCTCGACACCATCGAAAACAATATGAGTTCCCGGCTCTTCGAACATGTCCGCGAGGAATGCGCCCTGGCCTACTCCGTCGGAACCAAGATGGAGGGCGGCTTCCACCCCGGCGTCTTCGCCTTTTCCGCGGCGACCACGCCCGAGGGCGTTCCCAAGGTCCGGGAGTGCTTCGCCGACGAGATCGGCCGTCTGGGCCGCGAAGGCGTCACCGCCGAAGAGTTCGAATCCGCCCGTGAGACGCTTCTCTTCCATACCGCCCAGCTCACCGAATCGGCCTACGCACTTCTGGACAACGCCCTGCTCAACGCCTATTACGGGGATCCCCTGCCCGAGAGGGAGGAGATCCGGCGCAGGATAAGCTCCTACACGCTTCAGCAATTCAATGCCGTGCTTGCGCAATACTTCACCGATCCCGCTACCGTGACCGTCACGGCGGGGAAGTTGAAGTGACCCCGGAAGAAGCGCCCATGGAATCCGAGATCATCCTTCTGCTGGACCTTTTCGGGACCGCCGTCTTCGCCGCCACCGGAGCCGTCAAAGGCGTCCGGCGGCATCTGGACATCTTCGGCGTCACGGTGCTGGCCTGCTGCGTCGGCGTGGGGGGCGGCATCACCCGTGATTCCATCCTCGGGGCGACGCCCGCCGCGGCCCTTCAGAACTGGACCTATCTCGCGGTGTGCATCTTCATCGCGCTCCTCATCTTCTTCACCGTCCGCTTCTGGATGAAGTTCCGCAACATCATCCAGCTCTGCGACGCAGTGGGCCTGGGCGTCTTCACCGCCATCGGCGCCGCCAAGGCCATGGGGTGTCACGTGAGCTTCATCGGCGTGCTCCTCTGCGGCGTCATCACCGCTATCGGCGGCGGCGTCATCCGCGACGTGCTGGTCCGGGAGATCCCCGTCGTCCTGCGCAGCGACTTCTACGCCACCGCCTCCCTGCTCGGCGGAGCGGTCTACTATCTGCTGGCCATTTCGGGGACGCCGTGGTTCGTCAATTTCGTGATCACCTCGGCATTCGTCTTTTCGGTGCGTTTCCTCGCCATCCGCTACCGCCTTTCGTTGCCCGAAGCCCACCGGCCGCACAAACATCCCCTGCCCCGCTCGAAGTAAAGGGGGAGCGGCCTTCGGCGCGTTCGCGTGCGGTGCGGCGAACGCCACCGCAGAGCCCCGGGGCGCCTGCATACCTTGGCCTATCCGGCCTATCGGCCTATCGCCAGCAACACCTGTCTGCG
>JAFSYV010000159.1 GCA_017443585.1 Lentisphaeria bacterium
CCGGGGACGCACATGGTCTTGTTCCGGTTGGCGTCCCCCGTGACGAGGATCGCGGTCTTGCCGGTCTTCATGACGGGGACCGTCTCCATCCGGGCCCGGTCCACCCACGCCAGCCACGGCGGCGTCGGGGTGATGCGCCCCTCTTCCGCGGCGCTGATCTTGAAGGCATGTTTCCGCACGTCGTAGGTGCGGGGGTCGAAGGCGCTCCCCGGATTGGCGAAATAGTTGGCGTAGGTCCGGGACATGATGGGCATCCGCGCCGCGGCGACGAGGGCGTCTTCGAGGGCGTTCTTGGTGGGATATTTCCGGGCGAGATCCCGCGCGACGAAACTTGTCACCAGCATGACACGCCAGACGAAGGGGGTTCCGCTGCCCAGGGCGAACTGCTGTTTTTCCACCGCGTCCTGGGCCATGAGCTCCATGATCTTGACCGGGTCCGAAGTGGCGGGGGCCAGGTTGTTTCCCCAGTTCAGCGCGGAGCCGGAACTGAGCGTGTTCTCGTTGAGGCCGTAGCCTATCTGCATGTGCCAGGGCAGCCAGCGCAGCTTCAGCGCCGCTTCCTCATCCTCGGCCAGAGCCCAGGGCATCAGGTGGCCGAAGGTCCCCATGCGGTTGAGCTTGGTGTAGTAGCCGCCCAGATTGAGCCTGGCCAGATTGATGCAGCGGCCCAGCTTCGCGTTGCAGGGCGAAGTGATCTCCCCCTGCCCGCAGTCGAAGCCCAGCTGACGGCCCACGGGCCCGTTGACCCAGACGTAGGGGGTCCAGGCGTGGGTGCTGGCCAGGGTGCGGCGGAAGTCCCCGTCGCACATGCTCTTCGCGAAGGCGATGAGGAGAGGCATGAACTCAGGGGGGCATCCGGCCATGACGCCGTTCACGGCCACAAGACGGGGCGTCACCTTGCGGTAGGAGGGCGGGACGGCGGCGATGACCGAATCGGGGTCGAGATCGGTGAATTTCAGGAACTGCGCCACCCGTTCCGGGGTGGGCGGGATGATGGGCAGTCCGTCGCTCCAGTTGTTCTGGAGGAAGAAGTAATTGACTTCGTCGAGAGAACCGGAAAAGACGGTGTCCCCGGAGTTCTTCCGGCTCTTTGCCGCGCCGTAGGGTTTTGCCTTCCCCGTCAGCGCCGCGACGATCCGGGGGTAGAGGACCTTCCGGGTGTTCTCGAGAAGCTCCTCTCGGGAGTGGGCCGAAAAGGCCCCCGGATAGACCGCCACGTAGGGCTGGAAAACCCCTGCGGTGCGGGCGGCGAAGGCGGCCTGATCCGCGAAGCCCGGCGCGGCGATCATCACCGCCGGGATCCCTGTGTGTTCGGCGGCGATGCAGCTGCCCATCTCCTTGGGGGTGCAGAGGCCGCAGCCCCCGTTGCCGGAAATGACCGCGTCCACACGGAACTTCTTCAGATTCCGCACGAAATCCTCCTTCTGCTGCCGGACCACGCCGGGGCCGGGCCAGGGGCCCGCGGAACCGATCTCTTTCAGCACCAGAACCTTCGCGTCAGGATAATCCCGCAGGATCAGGCGCTTGAGTTCCGGATGGGTCACGTAGGCCATGAAACTCCCGCCCACGATGGCGACGGTCTTGCCCGCAAGGGTCTTGAGCCGGGGAGCCTGAACGATGGGCTTGATGGAACTTTCGCCCACGGGCGAAAGGACCTTGTAGACGCCGTTCTCGGCCACGCTCCCGGGGAGCTTGCACACTCCCGCCGTATCACAGGGCGGTTCGGCGGCGGCGGCGGTCAGGAAAAGCCCTGCAAACAGGACGGCGGACGGGACAACTTTCGATGCTTTCATGTGTACTCCTTGCAACTGTGGAAATTCGATGTTCACCTTCCCTTTAACGGAATTTTCCCGCCGTTTATTGTCTCTCACTGCTCCGGAGTTCGGAAAAAAATCGATTTGCTTTTTCGGTGACTTCCCGCTATATTAAGGAAAAATGCCTTGAAGGAGCGGTAAAAAAATGAAATATCCGATGGAATCCACGTACGGCGGCTGGCACAGGTTCACGGGAGAAGTCCGGGA
>JAFSYV010000160.1 GCA_017443585.1 Lentisphaeria bacterium
AAAAGGGCTTTGAAACGCCGGAAATGTTCCGGGATCACCGGGAGCTGATCGCCTCGCCGCGCGTGGATGCGCTCATCGTTTCCACCTCATGGAACTCCCACATCCGTATCGCCGAAGAAGCCGTCGCAAGCGGTAAGTACGTCGGCATCGAGGTGGGGGGAGCCTCCTCCGCAGACGAGTTATGGCAGCTCGTCCGGGCCGTGGAAAAAAGCGGCGTTTCCTGCATGATGCTGGAAAACTGCTGTTACGGGCGAAATGAACTCATGGCCCTCAATATGGCCCGGCAGGGACTTTTCGGAGAACTGATCCACTGCGAGTGCGGCTATGAACACGACCTGAGCGGGATGCTGGCGGATGCGCCCGGCTGCGAGAGGACGCTCCACTGTATGCACCGGAACGGAGACCTCTACCCCACCCACGGCCTCGGTCCCATCGCCAAGATACTGCGGATCAACCGCGGCAACCGTTTCCTCACCATAAGCTCCGCGGCCTCCAAGTCCAGGGGCTACGCCGCAGCTTTCAGGGCGCGGGGCATGGAACGCAATTTCAACGAAGGCGACATGGTCACTTCGCTCATCCGCTGCGCCAACGGGGAAACGATCCTGCTCCGGCACTGCATTTCCCTGCCCCGTCCCTACTCCCGCTGCTGCCGGGTCCAGGGGACGAAAGGTCTCTGGTCGGAGGAGGCGGGAGGCATCTTCATCGAGGGGATCAGTCGAACGGAACACCTCACCGACCCCGCGGGATTCCCCTACGAGGTCCGTCACTGGTCCCCGGTGGAGTCCATGTACGAAAAATACGATCATCCCATCTGGCGGAAATACCGGAAACAGGCCGGCGGCGGGCACGAAGGCATGGACCTTCTGGTGCTGAACGCCTTCGCGGATTCGGTCCGGCGGCATATCCCCACGCCCATCGATGTGTACGACACGGCCGCGTGGATGAGCGTGACGCTCCTTTCGGAACAATCGATCGCCCTGGGGGGACAGCCCGTGCCCTTCCCGGACTTCACCAACGGCAAATGGATATCCCGGGAGCCGGAAACGCCCTCCCCCTGGGCGCTGGATGAGCCCTGCCGGATCCACTCCGAGGAAATATGAAGAGATGTGGAATTTGATTCTTGATTTCGACGGTTGCCGGGAAACCGTGCGGGAACTCCTCGAATTCGAACTCCGGTACGCCCGGCGCATGGCCGGAGTGGAAAAATGTCCCCTCAGCCGGACCATCAGGTACACCGAGTGGGGAATGTACTGCGGCGGTCTGCCCCGGGAAGGATGGGAAAAACAGCTGGAAACGCCGGAGGGACGGGAAAAACTTTTCCGCGAAGCGGTGGTCCCCTTTTTGGAAAAGCAGTTCCGGTCTTCCATCGAGGAAATTTCCGCCAGCCGGGCGGGATTTCTCTCGGAACTTCACACCGAGTATTACATGGATTCTCCGGAACTGCTGCTGACGCTCCACTTCCGCAACAAATTCGCCCCCGATTCCCCCTTCCGCCATATCCGGGAGCTGAACGCTGGACTCCTTTCCGTCGTGGAACAGTGCATGGCAGAACATCCCGAGATCCGGCGCGTCCAGTGCGCCAGCTGGCTCAACAACCGCCGGGAGTTTCTGGCCCTCTTTCCTCCCGAATGGCTGGAAAACCGGACCTTCTGTCTGCCCATGGAAGGCTCCACCGGCTGGTGGGGCTCCTTCATCGACCGCCGGGGCCGCTTCAACCGGCTCCGGGCCGCGGAATTCGAACGGCTGGGGGGCTTCACCATGCCCAATCTTCACTGCCGCTGCCGCATTGATGCACTCAGACGGCACCTTGCCGGTCCGTCATCGGAATTAAGTGCAAAGTCCGGCAGTTTTTGCCGGCGAAAAGGTTGAAAATCTCGCGGGGCCGCTGTATATTATTAAAACAGACAGCAGGAGTACACATGGCCTTTCGCATCAACCGCAAAAGCATCAGCGAACAGCTGGTGGAGCATTTCCGGAAACAGATAGAATCCGGGAAATACAAACCCGGCGACGAATTCCCCTCGGAACGGGCTCTCGAACAGCAGCTGGGGATCTCCCGGAAGACCATCGGCAAAGTGGTCTCGGTCCTGGCCGGCATGGGTTACCTTTTCAAGGAGCAGGGGAAAACCACCTTCGTTGCCGATTTCCGCAACAACCGGGCGGCTTTCCCCGGGGACCGCAATTTCGGCATCCTCTTCCCCACGCCCTCATGCGTCTACCATCCCGCCGCCGCGCCCGTCTTTCTGGCCCTCTGCGACGCGCTCCGGGCCGCGGATTGCGGCATGAACCTGATCTTCTGCAAGGGTATGAGCGATGAAACGCTCGAAAGTCAATTCCGTCTGCGGAACGTTTCCGGCTGTTTCGTCTTCGATTATTCCAGGGATTTTCCCCGTCTCGGCGCTCTTGAAAAGATCCCCGCCGTATGTCTGTGTTCCGGGGAGGAGACGCTTTCTCCCTCGTTTTCGTACATCGGGGCCGATGTGGTCGGGGCCTGCGGCGATGCCGCCGGACTTCTGGCCGGATCCGGCAGAAAGCGCATCGCCTTCCTCTTCGGACTGGAAGAATGGGAGTGCGACCGGAAGCGTATCGCCCGGTTCCGGGAAACTGTGGAGGATACGGGCGGCGTCTTCGATCCGGCCCTGCTGGCCCCTTCCGGCTATGACCGGGGCAAAACTCTCCAGGGGCTGGAAAAGGTCCTCGCCGGAAAACCGGACGCGCTCATTTGCGCCGACGACATGGTGGCTTCGTGGGCAATGACGGAACTGGCCCGGCGCTCCATCGAAATTCCCCGGCAGATGGCCGTGGTCGGTTTCAACGACATGACCATGTATTCCCTGCGGTGCCGCCCTGAACTCACCACATTCGCCATCCCGGCGGTGGAGATCGCCCGTCAGGCTGTCGAAGAAATGACGCGCCGCACCGCGTCGCCGGGATCCGCTCCGGCCCGGCGGCTCGTGCCCATGCCCCTCGTAAGACGCGCTTCCCATTGAGAAGCGTGTGCGGGGCGGAGGGAAAGTCAGAGAAGTTTTTCCATGACGAAGTCGTCCATGAAAAAGCCGCCCCCTATGTCGATCTTCACCGCTTCCACGTCGATGAAGCCGTTGCGGAAATAGGCCCGGCGGGCCCGGTCGTTGTGCTTGTTCACGTTGAGGCGCAGACGGGTGAACCCGGCTTTGCGGGCCTGCTCCGCCGCATCGGCCAGCAGGAGCGAACCGATGCCCCGCCCCTGAAACTCCTGAAGCAGATAGACCTTGTGCAGTTTGGCCGTGCCGGGGAGCGTGTACGGCGCCCACGAGGTGTAGCCCGCCGCGACCCCGTCCACATATGCGGCCCGGAAACGGATGCCCGAAGCCAGCTCCTTTTCCATGACTTCCGGCGCGTACATCATCTTCATCATGTAGACGATCTGCTCCGGCGAGAGGATCTCGCGGAAGGTCTTGGGCCAGACGTCGTCCGCGATCCGGCGGATCACTTCCAAAGAAGCCGGATCCGTCAGTTCGACGATCGTCACCTTTTCATTCATTCCGCCGCCTCGAATTTTTCGCAGCTGTCGATGGCCTGGACCTCTTTCATGGTCAGTCCGCAGCGGTTCATGAAGGGGTGTTTGACGAAATTCCGGCAATGCAGACAGAAATGGCCGTCGTCCGCTTCGGGGGCGAAAGCGGCCTTCGCGGCTCTTTCCCCGCCCAGAAGCCGGGAAAGCCTTTCGGCGGCCTCTTCCTGCTTCGACGGTGCGGGAACGGAGTCGGAGGCGGAAGGAAGCTCCAGTTCGCCGCCGCAAAAGGCGCAGACGAACTTCACCCCGACCGGAGAAAAGTTTTCATCGAAGACTTTTCTTTCCCTGACGAGGGTCTTTTCCCCGCAATGGGGACAGAGCACCTTCCTGCCGCCGTTCATCGCAGAAATCCCGAAAAAAAAGGCAGGCGGGGAATCCCGTGTCCGAACTCCCCCCTGCCTTCGGTCGATACCGGAGTTCCGTCAGCCCAGACGGGCTTCCAGAGTTTCCAGCTGTTTCACCAGAGCCTTGGGGAGCTTGCTGCCGAACTTGGCATAGTGCTCCTTGATCATGGCCAGTTCCTTCTTCCAGCCTTCCACGTCGACGGAAAGCAGTTTGGCCAGATCGTCCCGGGAGACCTGATCTTCGATGCCGGTGAGGTCGATGCTCTCGGGAGTGGGCAGCACGCCGATGGCGGTGTCCACGCCCTGGGCGGTACCGGCGCAGCGGCCGAAGACCCACGCCAGCGGACGGCTGTTGTCGCCGAAGCCGGGCCACATGAACTTGCCCTCGGCATTCTTCCGGAACCAGTTCACGCAGAAGATCTTGGGCAGATTGCCCTT
This sequence comes from Lentisphaeria bacterium, assembly GCA_017443585.1. Classification (GTDB taxonomy): domain Bacteria; phylum Verrucomicrobiota; class Lentisphaeria; order Victivallales; family Victivallaceae; genus UBA1784. Next base: position 4,339 of record JAFSYV010000160.1, read on the forward strand.
GGCGG
>JAFSYV010000161.1 GCA_017443585.1 Lentisphaeria bacterium
GAGGGCGAAGCGGATTTCCCACACCTGATAATCGTTCAACCGGTACACGACCCGCAAGTCCGGAAATCGCATGGCGGGATAGCTTTCATCGAAGTTCCACGGGTAAGCGGGCAGCGGGGCGTTGTCGAGCATCCGGTCGATTTCGGCGATCTCGGGCAAACTTTCGAACGTCTTCCGCCACGGGCCGAGCTGCGCCGGAGTGAACTCGGCGAAGGGGTGGAAAAATACCTGCCCCAAGTCTTTTTCCGCAAGGGAAATGAGCTTCGCCCAGAAGGCCTTGTCGATCCTCCGGCTGCGGAAGGAGGCCGCCTTGAGGGCCGCCCGCGTCAGGGGCTGATTGAACTGTTTTTCGAGAATACGCGTTTCCTTTTCGCATAATCCTGCAAGGACCAGAGAGGCCGCGACCATCCCGCCCCAGGCGAGGAGAAAGGCCCCGGCGAGGATCTTCACGGGGAGCGTGAATACGCGTTTGAACGGGAAGTTCCCCATGACGGCGCAGACTTTCCCCGTGACGAGCACGGCGGCAAGGAGCAGCAGCAGCGAAGCTGCCAGCCAATAATGCAGCCCCGCCGCACCGGCTTCGATGTAATGGAAAAAGTGGTCCCAATAAAGGTTCTTGCTTATCAGACGCCAAGTGTACCCGATGCACGCCACCGCCGCGCCCCAGACGGCGGCGAGGGCGAGGCCCCACTTCCCGAAATTTTTCCCGGCGCTTCCGGCGTCGAAGGTGTGCCGGAGCCGCCATTGCAAGAGGAAGAAGTAAACGACGATCCCCAGAAAAAACAACGGGAGCAAGCAGAGATTCCACCACGCGTCGAACGGGAAGGAGGTCTGCACCATGGATCCGCTGAAACGCACCCAATGCCGGAGACGATCGAGGTCGAGGAAGCCGCTCCCCAGCAGAAAAAGCGTTCCCAGAAGCCATGTCCCCAAAAGCAGCAGGACCAGCGCGAAGAAAGCCCCCTTTGCGGGCTCGTCCCAAAAGAAAACCTTTTTCCAGAACTTTTTCACGGGAAAACTCCTTCTTTTTTGCAACCTGTTAAAGTATACCACATTCCGCGTCTTTTTGCAAGTCAGAATTCAAAAAAAAAAAAAAATAGCGGTTCGAGGGGAAACAGGTGTATTGTTGGTGACGGGAAGTGAGCAAACGGGCCCCCGCGGACTATGAATACTATTGAAGACTATGAATGCTGTGGAATACCGAGGAGGCTCGTAAACGTCGTTTTTCGCGGAAAGTTGAGACTTTTTTGCCGTTTGGGCTTGACTTCGGGGCTATCGGGAGTACATTATCACAAAGGAGATTTCGAATATGCTGAAACAGATGCTTTTGCTGGCGGCCGCTTGCGCGGGGTCGATTCTTGCGGCGGAAATTTTCCGGGTCTCTCCCGGCGACGGCTCCTTCGGGGCGGCGGTGAAGAAGATGAAGCCCGGGGACACCATACTCCTCGCTCCCGGGGAGTACCGGGAACAGCTGAAGCTCGCTTCCGACGCGAAAAATATCGTGCAGGGCCTGACCTTCAAGGCCGCCATCCCCGGCAGCGTGGTGTTCCGGGGGGATGTGCCCGCGCCCCGATTCTCCCCCTGCGGCGACGGCGTCTGGCAAGCTTCTTTCCCCGCCTTGCCCGAGTGCGTCTTCGAACGGGACACGCTGACGCGCTACACCTATTGCGGCACCCGGTCGGGGCTGGAACGGGAGTGCGGCGCGTGGACCTATGACGCGAAAACCAAGACGCTTTATATCCGCACCACCGCTTCGGACGACCCGGCGAAGCACTGCCTCACCGTGGGCGTCACGCCCGAGCACGGCCTCAACATCTACTGCAAGGACGCGAAGTCCGGTCCCCGGAACGTGCGTTTCGAGGGCTTCGCCGTCACCGGATTCTACAGCCGGGCCCGGTTCAGCGACCAGAGGATCCCCTCTTCCCAGCAGAAGGTCCCGTGGGGGCTCGTCGTCAGCAAGCCCTGGGAGAACGTGGTCATCCGCGACGTGACCGCCTTCCTCAACGGTCTGGGCGTCGGCTTCACCGCGGGCTCCCGGAACTCGACCATCGAGAACTGCCGTGCGTGGGGCAACGGCAACCCCTTCAACCACTCCGGCGACGGCGTCGGGATCTACGACTCCAACACCAACTGCATCGTCCGGAACAACATCGGCGCGGACAACCTGGGCAACGACGTCTTCCTCTACAGCGGCACCTTCGGGGCCGGATCGAAATTCGAAGACAACCGCGCCTACGGCGTGATCCGGTGCAAGGGACAGAAGGAAAAGGGTTTTCAAGCTCGCCGCTGCGTCGCCGCCGTCTTCTCCCATCTGCTCCTGCCCGCCCACCTGAGCAACTGCTTCGCCTTCGGCTACGTGGACAGCGGCGAAGGCCTGACGCAAAACAACCTCTTCCCCCGCTACGAAAGGGGGATCGTTCCCGATGAGATCTTCGCCGACCCGGAAAATTTCGACTGCCGCCCCATGGCCGGGATCCCCGCCGAATTTGCCCGCCGGGCGCCGCAGGCCCCTTCGGAAAAGCTCTTTTTCGTTTCGGCAAAGGGCAATGACGCCGCCGACGGGCGCTCCGTGAAAACTGCCTTCGCCACGCTGAAGCGGGCGCAAAAAGCGCTCGTTCCGGGCGCGGAACTTTACATCGTCGGCCCCGTCGAAGGCGACCTCGTGCTGAAAGGGCTGAAAAACGTCGCGATCCGGGGGCGGGGCAGATTCGCCGCCGTCATCAAGGGCGGCATCACTCTGGAAAACTGCGAAAACGTGAAGCTGGAACGGCTCGCCCCCGAGTCGCTCACCGTGAAAAAGGGGAACGGCGTCGCCGTCACGCAGTGTTACGGCAAATTCAGCGCGGCGGGAGCGGAAAACCTGCGCCTCACCCACAACTATTTCAATTCCGCCCGGCTCGAGGATTGCAAGGGGAGCTTCGTCACGGCCAACGTCTTCGACGCCTGCGCGAAACGGAACGTCACCGGCTGGAGCGACTACAACGCCTACGCCGACACGGTCCCCGCAACGGAAAAGCACTCCTTCCGGGCCAAAGCCCTGCCGGGAGAAAAGGGAAGATTCCGCAACGCGTGGCTCTTCGACGGCCGGGCCATCGACGGCATGCCCGTGGGGCCCTACCGGAGGCAGACGCGGAACGTGAAATTCACGGTCCCGGCCCCCCGCTTCACCTCTCTTTCGCCCAATACGGCGGTGGCGGTCATCGAAGCCGACATCCCCTTCCGCGGCCTCCTCTTCTGGGGTGAAAAGGGCGATTGCCGCAACAAAGTGGCGCTGGACAGCGCGGCCCGGAAGCACACCGTCAGCCTGACGGGGCTCGAGCCGGGCAAAAGTTACGCTGCCTTCTGCGAGGCACGGGCGGAGATCCGCAGCTGCTTCAGCAACGCCGACCTCGAGGGAGTCCGGCCCGTCAGCATGGTGAAAACGCAGACTGCGAGTTTCACCGCGCCTGCGAAGTTCGCCCAGGCGAAAGAATATTTCGTCGCGCCCGACGGCTCCGACGGCAACGCGGGAACGAAGGAGGCCCCCTTCGCCACGGTCGGCTATGCCGTGAACCGCCTGCTGCCGGGGGACACCCTCACCATTCGGGGCGGAAGCTACGCCGAAACGGTGGATGTGGGCGTTTCCGGGACGCCTGAAAGGCCCATCACCATCCGGGGCGCGAAGGGCGAAAAGGTCATCTTCAACGGCGGCATTGGTTGTGTGCTGGCGGAAGGGCTCCGGATCGCCAACCAGAAAAATCTCGTCTTCGAGAACCTCGTTTTCGTCGGCAGCGGCCTTACGGAGTCCTTCGGCTACTCCAAAGGCCCCGTCCGGCTCGATGGCTCCGAAGGGATCACCTTCCGGAAGGTGCTCGTCGGGGGCGCGACGTGGACGATCCACATGGTCAACTGCTCCGGCATCACCGTCGAGGACAGCGCCTTCGGCTACGGCCACGGCGGGTTCGAAGCTTTCTCGAGCGGCGTGACGGTCCGGCACTGCACCTTCGTCTGCGGCGGCGTGAGCCACATCGTGTTCCGCAACGAAAACCGTGCCAAGGTCCGGCTCGAAGACAACATCTTCACCGATCTGCTGAACATGAAGGGAGGCAACCCGATCGTCCTCATCCACGAGCCGGATTTCTTCACCGAAAGGAACAACTGCTTCTTCGTGCGGATGCCCTGGCCGGAACGGCGCATCTACGGCTGGAACCTTCAGAACGGCAAACCGGCCGAGAAGAACGTGGCGGAAGCAAGGAAATTCCCCTTCCTCGGCAGAAGGCAGGTGCCTTACAGCGTTTTCGTCAAGGAGTTCGGGCGTGAGAGCACCTCTTTCGCCGCCGATCCCAAAATCAAGCTCATTCCCGGTTTCCTCATCACTTACTCAGGGTACGACCAGTGGAGCAAAAACTGGCGCAAGAATCAGACCAAAAGCTACCGGGAACTCTGGCGTCTGAAGGAGCAGGACCGGCTCGACTTCGGCAACTATCTGCCCCGCGATCCCGAGGTGCTCCGGCGCGGCTGCGGCCCCCGCGTGGGGAAATGATCTTATAAGGAGATGTGAAAATGGTGGCTACGAGAAATGTGAAAACACCCCGGCGCTATCTGATGATCGGCGCCCATCCGGACGATCCGGACATCCGCTTCGGCGGCACCGCCATCAGACTGATCAAGGCCGGGCATGTGGTGAAATTCGTTTCCCTGACCAACGGCTGCTGCGGCCACCAGACCCTTTCAGGGAAGGAGCTGGCCGACCGCCGTTATGCGGAGACCCAGGCGGCGAAGGCGGCCATCGGCCTCAGCGAATACGAAGTCTGGCGGGACAGTCCCGACTGCGAACTGGAACCCACCGTGGAGAAACGGAAAAGGCTCATCCGGCTCATCCGGGATTTCCGGCCGGACGTGGTGATGAGCCACCGGCTGTGCGACTATCACGCGGACCACCGGGCGGCGGCCCAGCTGGTGCAGGACGCCGCCTATCTCACCCAGGTGCCCCAGTTCTGCCCGGAAAGCCCGATCCCGGAGGAAAGCCCGGTCTTCGGCTGCGTTTGGGATTCCTTCACCATCCCCCTGCCCTTCCGCACCGACGCGGCGGTCCCCATCGACGACGTCCTCGACGAGAAGTGCCACCTGCTGGACTGCCAGGTCTCCCAGTTCTACGAATGGCTCCCGTGGGAAATGAAGCTGGAGCTCCACCGGGACAAGATGTCCTGGGAGGAGGTCCGGAGCTACCTGACCGCCAATTGGGGAAGCCGCTACGAACGGGCGGCGAACGAAGCGAGACAGGTCCTGACCGAGACCTTCGGCGAAGCGGGAAAGCTCGTCCGCTATGCCGAATGCTTCGAACTTTCACCCTACGGCCGCGGAGTCACCAAAGAGGAATTCCGGAAACTTCTGCTGGGTGAACTCTGATCTTTCCCGCAACGGGACAAAAAAATCCGGCACGGGGAGTTTTGCCGCATCGCCCGTGCCGGTTTTTCCGTTTCAGAAGGGAGTGCTGCTCCGGTCGCCCTCGTTGGCTTCGGGGGCGAAGTCGGTGCAGCGGGCTTCTTTGGCTTGAGGATCGCCGCCGTTGACGATGATCTCGACCCGGCGCTGGAGCCCTTCCAGCAGGGCCCGACAGTGAGCGGTGAGCTGAGAACCTTTTTCGTAGGCGCTGATGAGCTCTTCGAGGGGCATGTTGCCCGACTCCATCTTCTCCACCAGCTCTTCGAGCCGGGCGCGGGCCTCTTCGAACTTGAGATTGCGGATCTCTTCGGGGATCTCCATTTTTCAGACCTTCAGATCGAACCAGCCGCAGGCGGTGAGGGTCTCCCGGCGGCAGGTGTAGTTGAACCATGTTCTGCGGCAGCTTGAAGTCCACGCGGTTTCCGCGAAGGCGCAGAGCCGGGGCAGGAGTTTCGGAATGACCCGGTGTTCCGGGACCGTCTCGGTCCACAGACAGCACTCGGGGCCCAGCAGCAGATCGCCGATCTCCTCCTCCCACGCGGCGTAGGGTTCCGCCGTGTAGACGCCCGATTCGGGGAGCGTGAGCATCCAGTTCTCGAAGGGCTCCGCGGGGGTGGCGGGGTAGTCCAGATAGAGCTGGTCGTGGACCGAGAAGATCATCCGGTTGCCGTGCTTGCAGGTCTCCTTGAGCTCGTGGATGCTCCGCCACGCCTGGATGATGGTGGAACGCTCCATGACGCTTTCGGTAAACCAGGTCACGGGGGTGAGCCCCAGGGACCGGACGAAAGAAGCGCAGTCGTTCATGAAGTCGTTTTCCAGCTGCCGGAACGAAGTGTATCCCTTCTTCTTCAGGAGCTTGCGGCACTCGGGACACTTTTCCCATTGGGTCGTTTCCGCCTCGTCGCCCCCCAGATGGATGATCTTCGAGTCGGGGAAAAGTCCGGCGAACTCGGCGATGAGCTTCTTGAGGAAGGTCCGGACGTTCCTTTTGGCGAGGCAGAACTCACGTCCGGGATTCTCCGGGTCACAACAGAGCTCGGGATGCAGGGCGAGCAGCCCTTCGGAGTGGCCGGGCATCTCGATCTCGGGGATGATGGTGATGAAGCGCTCCGCGGCGAAGGCCCTGATCTCGGCGATCTCTTCCGCCGTATAGAAGCCGGGGGCCATGGTCCCCAGCGTGTTCAGTTCGGGGAAGAGCTTGGACTCGGTCCGGAATCCCTGACTGTCGCACAAGTGCCAGTGGAAGACGTTGAGCCGCAGTTCGGACATGAGGGCGAGCACCCGCTTGATGGTGGCCACGCTCTGGAAGTGCCGGGCGCTGTCGAGCATGAGTCCCCGGTAGGCGAAGCGGGGGGAATCCTCGATTTTGCAGCAGGGCAGCACCGCCCCCCGGAGCCCCCGGGCCACGGCGGTGCAGAGGTACTGCACGAAGGCCCCCACGCCGTAAAACACCCCCGCCGGGTCTCCCCCCGCGACGGTGACGCCGCGTGAATCCACGGTCATCACGAAGGATTCGATCTTGATCTCAGGCGACAGGACGAGGCGGACAGGCCGCCCCTTCCCCGTCAGGTCCACGCCCATGACGGAAGCGTCGGCGATAAGCGACTTCTTGAAACGGGCGAGGCCTGCCTGAGCAGTGACGGAGCCCAGAGACTCCACTTTCAGTACGCCTTCGAGAGGCTCGGCCTTCGCGGGCCGGGGAATGATGACGTCCCAGCTTTCCATGATCTTTCAGAACTCCTTTATGGCCCGGCAGGCGACATCGCGCAGGAAGGCGGCGTCGGAGTCGGCCACTTCTTCGTGGACAAACTTGATCTCGCGGGGGTCCTTTTCCCAGAGGAAGCCGTACCAGACGCAGGCCTGCAGGTACTGCCCCCGGATGTTCAGGTGGATGGTGTCCCGCTTCAACGTGAGTTCCCCGGTGGCCTTGTCCTGGCCCCAGCGGCAGCTGCCGATGAGGCTGTGGGCCTGGGGCGGCAGGTCGGGCCAGCGGAGTTGGAGCAGAATTCCGGGATCGTAGTTGACGAACTTGCCTCCGGGCTGTTCCGCGAGGGCCATTTCCACCGCCTTCCCCGTGGGGATGATGGGCAGATTGTATTCCCGGCCCAGACGGCGGTAGGCCTCGTCCAGGCGGCGGTACATCTCGTTCCGGTCGAAGCCCCACTCCCGGAGCCGGGGGGCGTCTTCGCGGTAGGCCCAGGTCTGCTGGATCACGATCCGGGCTCCCGGAGCGTACTTCCGCACGTAGTCGATGATGAGCCCGGCGAAGGGGACGTAGTTGGCATAGTCCCAGCTTTCGTGGCTGGCGGACTGGATCGTCACCACGTCCCACGCGTCGCTTGCCAGCAGCTCCCGGAGCTTCATGGTGTAGTCGGCGTACATCCGGCAGGCGGGTTCGTTTTCCTCGGCGGTGATGTAGGCCCAGTGGCGGCGGAATTCACAGCCGCCGAAGTTGGCGAATTCGAGTCTCAGTTCCTCGCCCCGCTCCTCGGCCACGCCGGGCAGGCAGGCGCGCAAGCTCCACGTGAAACTGTTGCCGATGGTGAGAATTTTCATTTCAGATCAGCCCCGCAGCTTCTTCGATGCCGAAGGCGATGTTCATGCACTGGACCGCCTGTCCGGCGGCGCCCTTGGTCAGGTTGTCGATGGCCGAAGTGACGATCACCTTGTTGGTGTGGGGATCCAGATTGTAGCCGATCTCGCAGCAGTTGGTCATGAAGACGTACTTGGTGTCGCAGGTGCGCTTGGCGGGCAGGATGCGGATGAACTGCTCCTTGCCGTAGGCCTCGGCGTAGATCTCGCCGATGCGCTCCAGCGTGAGCCCCGGAGCGGCGTCGTAGAGGATGGTGGAGTTGATCCCCCGGTTGAAGGGCGCCAGATGGGGGATGAAGTTGATGGCGACTTCGGGAACGCCCGCCGCGACGGCGAACTCCTGTTCGATCTCGGGCAGGTGGCGGTGGCCCACCACGCCGTAGGCTTTCAAGCTCTCGTTGCATTCGGGGAAGATGTAGGGCAGATCGACCTTGCGGCCCGCCCCGGTGACGCCGGAGCAGCTGCAGATGACGATGCCCTCTTTCTTTACCGCCCCGGCGCGCAGCAGGGGCACGGTGGGCAATATGGAGCTGGTGGGATAGCACCCGGCGCAGGCCACGAGCCGGGCATTGCGGAGCTGTTCCCGGTAGAGTTCGGGGAGCCCGTAGACGGCTTCCTTGAGAAGTTCCGGCGCGGGATGTTCGGTCTTGTAGTATTCCTGATACTTGGCGGTGCTCCGGAGCCGGAAGTCGGCGGAAATGTCGAAGACCCGGATCCCGGCTTCGAGGAGCGGCTTGGCGTACTCGGCGGCAAGTCCGTGGGGCAGCGCGAGGATCGCCGCGTCGCACTGGGGCGAGACGGCGGCCACGTCGGGCATGACGAAGTTCAGATCCAGCCCGGTGTAGCGGGGGAAGACGTTTGCGACGGGTTCCCCGGCGTTCTTCCGGGAGGTGACGGCGGTGATCTCCGCCTGAGGATGGCGCAGCAGGATGCGCAGCAGTTCTTCCCCGGCATAGCCGGCGGCGCCGAAGACGGCAACACGGATCTTTTTCATATTTCGACACTCCTTGTTTCGAACGGTTGATGAAAAAAGTTCTGTACGGCACTTACTATAAGCCCGGAGGAGTTGAAAGTCAAATCGGAAACGGAAATATCCCGCAAAATTTCCGGAACAGGCAGCCAAACGTCCTCCTGCGGCAGAGAGTCGGGGCGAATACCGCCGAAAACGGGAATTTTTGCATTTTTTTCGTTTTTCGTGTAAGATTCATCATTTTGAAAGCGAAATATATTATAGGGGGTGTACCCGTTTCTCCGCGGGAGAATTATCGGGAATAATGGTGAAATCCGCTTGAAAAACCCTCTGCGGCGGAGTATTTTAAGAGGAATGTTCACTGAAAACAAACGGAACGATCGATAAGGAAATCAAAAATCCTTCCATCAAAGAAGAATGCAAGATGATCTATGACA
>JAFSYV010000162.1 GCA_017443585.1 Lentisphaeria bacterium
CCCACTCGGGGACGTACAACGGCCTGCCCTCCCGCTGGGCGGGGAACCGGGTCTTCCCCAACGGGTTCCTGGAAATGGAACTGGAACGGGGAAAGGAACTTGTGATCTACGGAGCTCCGGAAGAAACACCTTTCTTCACGCTTGCCTGCGACGGAAAATCCATTCCGGCCGAGTTCGACGCCGAAGGGAAATTTACCGTGCCGCTCCCTGCCGGGACGCAGAAAGTCCATGTGCGTCTGAGCAAAAGGGGAGCCGTCTACCCCCGCTTTTACGCGGTGGTCACCCGGAACGACGGCTGACGCCTCCCCTCCGGCGAAGACACCGCGCCGTATAAAAGACAAGACCGATCAGCCCTGACGAGCCGACCGGTCTTTTTTTGAGCAGCCAATTTCGAGGCACAAAAAAACCCGGAAGTTGCCTTCCGGGTTTTCGAGTGTCAGGGAATCAGCACTTACAGAGTGGTGGTTCCGTTGCCGACGTTGCGGAGGAGGTTGGGCTTGACATAGCTGCCGCTGCCGGCGCAATCGGCTTCCTTGGCGGTCTTGGCGAAGACATAGCCGGAGTTCTCGGGGCTGTACCAGCCAACACCGTTGAAACCATTGACATGACCACCCTGGAAGAGGATGTTGCCAAAGTTGGTGTGGTTGGAGTTACCGCCGTTGGAGAAGCTGGCGGAAGCAACGGTGACACCGGCATAGGGAGCGCCGCAGAGGTCGGCGGCGATGGCGGAGTCGGCACGGCCGTAGGTCTGGCTGTCGCCCTCGATCATGCCGAGGTTACCGGCATAGCTGAGGTTCGGGGTGTTGGCGGCATCAGCGCCGGTGCCCACATACTTCAGGGAGTTGGTGCCGGTACCGGTAGCGGTGATGGAGCTGGGGCAGGTGAAGACGGCGTAGTCGCTCAGATAGTCGTTGCCACGCAGAATTTCGAAGGATTCCCAACCTTCGGCGGCGTTCAGGATCTTGGTGACGTTGGTGCCGATACGGGTGGGCAGCGCGGGCAGCTTGCTGTCGTTGTCGATGGAGTAGGTCTTCAGGGCGGTGCCGATCTGCTTCATGTTGCTGGCGCAGTTGATGCGGCGGGCCTTTTCACGGGCCTGCTGCAGGGCGGGCAGAAGCATGCCGGCCAGGATGGCGATGATGGCGATGACCACCAACAGCTCGATCAGAGTGAATCCACGACTCTTTTTCATTGTTTGTCCTCTTTTCTTTTGTTGTTTACAGAGTAGACTTTTTCACGGAACCGCCGCTCCGCACCCATGCGGAACGCCCACGGTTCCATTCGAACTGCAGGAATTTTACGCCATTTCCGGGAAATCTGCAACACTTTCCGCCGGATTCTTAAAAAAAAGTCTTCAAAGTTGCAAATATTGCAACATTAACCCCTCCGACACCCTCCCCCGGCTCTTTGCCGCCGTCCTGTTTCGAAAGACAAAAAAGCGTTCCCCGCCTTGAAAAAGAACCTCCCGCGTGGTATAGTAAGGAGGTGTACCTTTCAACCTTTATATAATGGAGAAAAAAATGGTTTTCGAAGAAAAATCCCGTATCGTTCTCGAAGCGCTGTCCAAAATCCGGATCGTCCCGGTGCTGGTGCTGGAAGAGGAAACTTCCGGTCTCAGGATGTGCGAACTCCTCCTCGAATGCGGCCTTCCCGCCGCCGAGATCACCTTCCGGACTTCCGCCGCCGCCGGGATCATCGCCAAGGCCGCGGTCAAGTTCCCCGAACTTTATCTGGGCGCGGGGACCGTGCTCAACTGCGCCGATCTGCACAAGGCCTTCGACGCGGGAGCCAAATTCGCCGTGGCCCCCGGGTTCAATCCCACGGTGGTCAATGAGGCGGTCCGGTGCGGCTTCCCCTTCGCCCCCGGCGTCTGCACCCCCTCCGAGATCGAACAGGCCATGGAGCTGGGCTGCCGCTTCCTCAAGTTCTTCCCCGCCGAAGCCGCGGGCGGCGTGCCCATGCTGAAGTCCCTCATCGCCCCCTACCGCCATCTGGGCGTGCGCTTCATGCCCACGGGCGGCGTCACCGCCGACAACGTGAAGAACTACCTCGGACTCAAGGAAGTGGCCGCCGTGGGTGGCACCTGGCTGGGCAAGGCCGACCTCATCGCCGCCGGTGAGTGGGAAAAGATCCGCGCCACCGTCAAGGCCGCCGCCGAACTGGTCAAGAGCCTCTGATCCTTCCACAGCTCCCATGTCCGACTCCCTCGCGGCCCTGAAGCACTTTTTCGGGTACGACCGTTTTCTGGACTACCAGCAGGAGATCGTGGAGCGCATCGTTTCCGGCGATGAGCTCTGCGTCATCATGCCCACGGGAGCCGGGAAGTCCCTCTGCTATCAGCTCCCCGTGCTGATGACGCCGGGCTACGGCATCGTGGCGTCGCCCCTCATCGCCTTGATGAAGGACCAGGTGGATTCTCTCCGCGCGCGGGGCATCCCGGCGGGGTGCGTCAACAGCATGGTCCCCTTCGCCGAACAGCGGGAGACGCTGGAACGGGCCGCCAGCGGGGAATTGAAACTCCTCTACGTGGCCCCCGAACGCTTCGGGGTGGATTTCTTCCGCGAATTTTTGCGCCGGACGCCGCCCAAAATTCTGGTGGTGGACGAGGCCCACTGCATCAGCCAGTGGGGCCACGACTTCCGGCCCGCCTATCTCCGACTGGGACAGGCGGCGGAAAATTTCGACATCCCGCAGATCTGCGCCTTCACCGCCACCGCCACCCCCACCGTGCGCCGGGACATCCGCAAACAGCTCCACCGGGAGAACATGGAGCTTTTCGTGGCCGGGTTCCGCCGCCCCAATCTGGCCTTCAAGGTGATGAAGCTTTCGGGCGAAGCGGAAAAACTCCGGGCGCTGCGGAGTCTCCTCAAGGAGCCCATGACCACCATCATCTACGCCGCCACGCGTCAGGCGGTGGATACGCTGGCCGAATCGCTCCCCGGCGTCATCGGCTACCACGCGGGCATGAGCGACGAAGCGCGCACCGAGGCCCAGAACCGCTTCATGAACGACCCGCACCCGGTCCTCGCCGCCACCAACGCCTTCGGCATGGGCATCGACCGGGCGGACGTCCGCCGGGTGATCCACTACCAGATCCCCGGCTCCATCGAGGCTTACTATCAGGAAGCGGGCCGGGCCGGGCGGGACGGCGAAAAGGCCGAGTGCATCCTCTTTTTCGCCTACTCCGACCGCTACATCCAGCAGTTCCTCATCGACATGAACAATCCGCCCCTCGAATGCATCGCGGGAGTCTATTCCGCGTTGCAGGCCGAGGTCCGCCGCACGGGGGTCAACCACGTGGAGCTTTCTTTGAAGCAGCTGGCCGCCCTCGCGGGGAGCAAGTCCGACGGGCAGGCCGGAGCGGCCCTGAGCGTACTGGAAAAACTCAATCTGATCGTCCGGGACTTCCGCCACCAGGGGACGGGGGAAATGCGTTTCACGGGAGATTTGAAGCAGCTGGCGCTGATCCATCAGCTGGAATCCACCCAGCGGTCGAGATTCATTTCGCGGGTCATCCGCCGCTACGGCACGAAGCTGCGGAACTTCGACGCCTACTCCATCGACGACCTGGCCTCGGTGGCCGGACTGAATCCCGAGCAGGTCCGCCGGGTCATCCGGGCGCTGGAGGGGGAGTGTCTGGAGTGGCGCTCGGGCTTCGCGGGCCGGGCGGTGAGCCTGACCGATCC
>JAFSYV010000163.1 GCA_017443585.1 Lentisphaeria bacterium
CTGGAACTCGCCCTGCGCACCTTCGCGCTCCAGTTGGCGCTGTGAGGCAGGGGAGCAAAGACGATATGGGAAAACCGGGGATCATATTCCTGTGCGGGTTGGCCGCGGGAATTCTGCTGGCGGCGGGGGGCTGGTTCGCTTTCCGCCTGACGCAAAGCCGCAAGGCCGCCATGATCCTGGAGCAGGGGGACATGGGCTGCATGGTCCTCCGGGAGCCGGGGTGGCTGGACATCTCCTTCCGTCAGGAGGGGAAGCCCGAAACGGTGGTCTTCCACACCAACGACCGCGAAACCTACCTGATCGTGGAGGACGCAGCTTTCTTCGACCTCGACCGGGACGGGATCGCCGACGTCAAAGCCGACATGAGTGGCTCCGTGTTGAAGCGATACGTCAATATGGATTCTTCGTGGCTCGAGTGCAAGTCCGTGGACCGGCTGAAAGGGAAAGCCGTCATGAGCGAAGGAAAAAACTCATCTTTCAGGGCCGCTGGCGCGGTGAGGCGGGGAGCAATTAACGCAGGCGGATCCGGACCAGCGTCCGGTCGGCGGCCGGGTTCCCGTTGGAGCGGGCCTCGCGGGGACTGCGGACCGTCACGGCCTTGACCTTCACCGTGCGGGTCTTTATTTCACACCATTTGATCTCTTCTTCTTCCCGGAGAAAAGTTTCCGGTATCTCCGCTTCGCCGACGTGATAGACCAGCGGCTTTTTCGTGTAGGGATCGAGGGGCAGGTCAGGTATTTCCGCAGGGAAGGAACCGTGCTTTCTCCGGTATTGCTCCGCCCGGAGCAGCACCTCCATCCCGGCAGTTCTGGCCGCCAGATCGTGGAACTGCCATCCGACGGTGTTCAGGGCGGGTACCAGCATGGAACTCAAGATATAGTGCAGCGGGACGACGCGGGGGACGGCGGCGAGATCGGGCCGCAAAAACGCCCCGAAGATACAGCCCTTGTCCAGCGCGGCGTGATACCAGACCATGGGGAAAATCCAGCGGAAAGGGGCGAAGGCGATGCGGCAGCCTTCCGTTTTTCCGGTCTCGAGGCCCCACAGAGCATCACGGGCGAAGACCGCCTCGCAGTACATGGTTTCACGGCTGACTTTCCGGATCGTCTTCTCAAGCTCCTCAAGATCGGTCCGGAGCCGGGCGATCCGGGCATTGGAAAGGAGCCCCGACTCCAGCATCCTTTCGATGCAGTCGAGCCGTTTGTTTGCGACGGAATTCCAGACCACGCCGTTGAGGAAGCCTGGCCCTTTCCGGAGCGGCATCCCCGCATTCTCCATGCGCAGAAAACATTTCCACGCCGTTTCGATGTCCCCGTTGTTATTCAGCGCGTTCTGCGCCCGGCCGTATTCGAGCCGGGCGAAGTTGCGGATCGTCTGCAGTTCCGGCAGGGGCATTCCGGCGAGGTTCCCCGGGGAAAAATCCCTTTCCGGCAGGGGCGGGCAGGTGTCGAAAGATTTTTCCAGTCGCCGGATCGCCCCTTCGTGCCGCCGCAGGAATTCCCCGTATGCGGCCCGGAAATCCGGTTCCAGCGCATCGGGCAGGGAAAGATCCCATCCGCACAGTTCCTTTCCTTTTATCTTCAGTTCGGAGGGGAGTTCCTTCCGTGCTTCGGCGGCCTTCTCCCAGAACGCGCCGTCGGCCCGGCCCCGGCTTTGGTAAAGTTCCCCGAGTGCGGCGGCGGTCAGAGGACGGCCGAAGCGGCATTCCAAAGCGGCATCGAGTTCCGCTGTCCGGCAGCTTTCCCGCAGGGCGAAGCCGAGGGCGAAAAGATGGACGCAGAGGGCGAGGCCCCAGAGGACCAGCGTCTCCTTCCCGAAGACCTGCCGGAGTTTTTTTCCTTCTCCGGCGGCCAGACTTCTGGCGCAGAAAAGATAGCCCGCCCCCAACAGCACGACTCCTGCAAGAAACACGAAGACCCACTGCTCCGGGGCCAGCGGGAGATCGATCATGAAGGTTTCCGCAAAATTATACGGATCGTCATGGAGTCTGTTGAGCAGAAAGAGCTTCGGAGATGCCCCGATGCAGCAGTAGAGTCCCGCGCCGTAACACCCCGCTGCGGGCAGGAGCCACAGCAGAGGACGGGGATCCCGTTTCTTCCACAGCCCCGCTCCCCAGCGGAAAAGCGCGTTCAGGAAAAAGAGCAGAGCGGCAAGGCAGATCGCCGTCTGTCCCGTGTATAAGATCCACTCGTCGCCGGATTCGTTCCATGCGGGCCACGGGTTCAGAACGCCCTGCAGAAAGAGGAAGTGAAAGAGGGAAAAACAGATGTAATGGGCCCCGACGGTCCCCAGGGTCCAGGTAAAAACGGCGACTCTCGCGGGCGACTCGGGGCAGAACAGTTTTTTCAGCAGATTTTTCACGGTATTCCCTCTCCTGAAAGAAAATATAGCCCCCTTGCGCAAAAAAGTCAAGCGGCCGTTTGCCCGCGAAAAGGGCAAACTTGATCTATGAATACTGCGAATACTATGAATACTGCCCCGGCGGCATCCGCCGCCGCAATTTTGCGATAGTGGGTGAGGCACAGACCAAAACCATGCCAAGCCCCATGCAGGCGCCACGGTCGCTTGGCAATACCTTCGGGCCGGTTGTCAGTCTGCGGGCGTGACGCTGAGTGTCGCGCGCCGTGCGTATCGGCCAGTGGTGAAAGATCCCGCTGGCTGGAACTTTGCAAAACCAACAGGTGGGCCGCGGACGCGAAGGCGCTTAGCGACGAGCATTAAGGGGGCAGGGAATCAGCCGCAGGCTGGCCCATGCCCCCGCCAGTAAATCTAATGAGGCTTCTCACCAAACGCATGTCGGAGCCCCAAACGCGCCAAAAGGTTTGCGGCCGTTGCACCCCAAAGACGGGGCGCCCCGTGAAAAAGAGGGGGCCGAGGGGGAGAAAAACGCGTTAGCGGTTTGCTTCCCCCGCGCCGCACACGCAAAAAAGGCTTGCAGAGCGCTTGTAAAAACCGGGGACCCTGAGCTTAAGAATACTACGAATGCTATGTTTTCTGACCGGCGCTCGGCAAAAAAAGGCCGCCGCGGAATTCGCGGCAGCCTCTTGTCGGAACTGATTCGAACTTCAGTCGAGCTTGAGTTCGTCCATGCCCTTCATGACGTCGCCCATGTTGACGATGTCTTCGCCGGGCTTCCAGGCTGAGGTGTAGACCTCTTCGGCGGCCTTGAGATCGGCCTCGGAAAGGGTCTCGCTCACGGCCTTGATCGAAAGACCGATGCGCCGTTCGGCGGTGTCCACCTTGATGACGCGGGCTTCGACTTCGTCGCCGACCTTGAGCACGTCCTTGACCTTCTCCACGTGATCCTTGCTGAGCTGGGAAATGTGGATGAGTCCGTCGATCTTGTTGGAAAGTTCGACGAAGGCGCCGAAAGCGGTGATCTTGGTGACTTTGCCCTTGACCACGTCGCCGACCTTGTAGAGCTTGTCGATGCTGGCCCAGGGATCCTCTTCGGCCTGCTTGAGGCCGAGGGAGATGCGCTGCTGTTCGGGATTGATCTCGAGGATGACCACTTCGACTTCCTGGCCGGTCTTCAGCACTTCGTTGGGGGTGTTGACCTTGCGGGTCCAGCTCATGTCGGAAACGTGGATCATGCCGTCGATGTCGTTCTCGATCTCGACGAACGCGCCGTAGTTGGTCATGTTGCGGACCTTGCCGATGATGTGCTTGCCGACGGGATACTTCTCGGCCAGGACTTCCCACGGATTCCGCTCTTTCTGGCGGAGCCCCAGGGAGATCTTGTGGCTCTCGGTATCGACTTCGAGCACGACCGCTTCGACTTCGTCGCCCACGCTGAGGACGTCGGAAGCCTTGGCGATGCGCTTGGTCCAGCTCATTTCGGTGAGGTGGATCAGACCTTCAACGCCGTCTTCGATCTCGACGAAGGCGCCGTAGGGCATCAGATTGCGGACTTTGCCTTTCACGCGGCTGCCTTTGGGATACTTCTCGGCCACGCCGTCCCAGGGATTGGCGGTGCGCTGCTTGAGACCCAGGGAAACGCGCTCCTTTTCCCGGTCGATGCCGGTGATGACCACTTCGATCTCCTGACCGATGTGGAGCACTTCGCTGGGATGCTGGATCCGCTTCCAGGAAATGTCGGTGATGTGGAGCAGACCGTCGATGCCGCCCAGGTCGACGAAAGCGCCGAAGTCCACGATGTTCTTGACCACGCCCTTGCGGACGTCGTCCACGTTCATCTCGGCGAGGAGCTTGCTGCGCTGACCCTTGAGGTTTTCTTCGAGCAGTTCGCGGCGGGAAACCACGATGTTGTGGCGGTCGAGATTGATCTTGATGATCTTGAGGTCGAATTCCTTGCCGAGGTAGTCTTCCACGTTCCGCACGGGACCCACGTCGAGCTGGGACCCGGGCAGGAAGGCGGAAAATCCTTCCACGTCGACCATGATGCCGCCTTTGACCTTGTGGCGCATGAAACCTTTGACCACGTAGCCTTCGCCGTATTCGGTGGTGATGCGTTCCCAGGCGCGGGCTTCACGGGCCTTGGCGAGGCTGAGAGAGGGACCGCCGGAGCGGGTCTCGAGTTCTTCGAGAGAGACTTCGATCTCGTCGCCGACATTGACTTCGTCATACTTCAGAAATTCGGAGGCGGGCACGGTGCCGGGGGCCTTGTAGCTGATGTCCACGAGTGCGGCATCGGGGCGTTTTTCGATGATCCGGCCTTTGACGATGGAGCCCTTCTTGAAGGCGGCGCTGCCGCTTCCGGCCTCGAGCAGTTCGCCCATGGATTCGGGCATACCGGTGAAGTCAAGGAAAGCGTTCTCGAATTTGTTTTCTTCCATGTTGTTGTTGTTTCCTGTTGTTCCGGGGTTAAAAAGTTTTCCGGCCAGACACCTCATCATGGCCGGAACCGACATGTGCAGGATTTTCCGCACGATTCACAATATACACCCTTATCCCCGATTTGTCAAGGCTTTTTCGCCGTTTTTTTCCGAGAAAAATGAGCCCCTGTGCGGACCGCGGGAGAAGAAAAGTTTTTGGAAAAACCGTTCACAGGTCAACGTCCGGACTTGCAAATTCCGTCTTGACGGTGTAAATTAATATGATGACAATAATTGTCGCCGGAGACATCCCGACCCGTCGTCGGGTGGGATGCGAGAGTGCCCGAAGAAGGCGTTTCCCGGCGGAGCGATTCGGAGAACGAACGATGGAGCGGTACAAGTACTATGTCTACATGAGCTACTCGCGGAAGGACGGCCGGGCCGCCGCGTTTCTGCGGCGCCAGCTCGGGCGCTTCCGTGTTCCGGCGCAGCTCGTTTCCCCCGAATACCTGCCCCCCGATCTTGAGTTCGCCGGCCCCGTCTTCTGCGACCGCCGCGACCGGGAAAGCGCGGAGTATGCCGCCGGCGAAGATATCCTCGACGCGCTGACGAATTCCCGTTATCTGCTGGTCATCTGCTCCCCCAACGCCGCGAATTCCCTGTGGGTGCACAAGGAGATCGAGTATTTCCTTTCCGCTCACGACAACGACTTTTCGCGGGTCGTGCCCGTGATCCTCGACGGCCGCGCCGGAAGCGGCGGCGAAGACGAGTGTCTGCCCCCTCTGCTCCGGACTCATGCCATAACCTCGCGCGACTTGCCGACCATGCTCCCCGATGAGGGCGAGCGCCGGAAGGACGGCTGGGAAAACGGCTTCATTCAGGTCCTGGGGGCCATGCTCCACCTGGACCGGCAGAAGATCACCGCGGCCATCGGCCGGGAAAGGTTCCGCCGGATGCGGGTCTGCGCCGACATCGGCATCGTCGCCGCGCTGGTCTTCGCCGCCTTTGCGGTCTGGACGCTCCGGATCGGCTGGACCACCGCCCGGAAGGCCCGGCGGGCCGTCGCCGGGAAGACCCAGGCCCTGCAGAGCGCGGAACAGGCGCGCAGGGAGCGGGCTTTGGCCGAACAGAACGCCGAACAGGCGCGGAAAAACGAGCTCGAGGCGAAGCAGAACGCCCTTCTCGCCATCGCAAGGAGCAGGGAGGCCGGAGTCCAGAAAATGCGGGCCGAAGAGGGGAAAAGGGAGGCCGGAAGGCAGGCGGAGATCGCCCAGAAGTCCCTCGACTTCCTGCGTTCCGTGTTCGATCCCGCGGATCCGGCGAAGAAGGGCGGCAGCGGCCAGACCCTGCAGGAGACCGTCCGGGCGAAACTTCCGGAGATCCCGAAGCTCACCCCGTGGCAGCTCCGCGCTTCGGTGTCGATCTCCACGGCGATCATACTGGGGAATCTCGGGGAATACGCCCCCGCCCTGCAGCTCGGGAGGGAGGCTCTCGAACTTCACGAAGCCCACGATCCGAAGAATCCCGAGGCGGCGGCGGCCTGCACCTGCATCGGTTCGGTTTACTCGCAACAGGGCAAATTCGACGAGGCGCTGAAGTTCCACCGGAGAGCGCTGGCGATCCGGCTCGAAAGACTCGGTCCCTCCCACCCGGAAACGATCCGCAGTTACTGCGCCATCGGTTCGGTCTGCGAGGCTCAGGGCAAGTTCGATGAAGCCTTGAAATTTTACCGCAAGGCGCTGGAAACGGCGGTGGCGGAGCGGGGAGAGCCCGATCCGGAAACCGCCGGGATCTGCAGCGGCATCGCCTCGGTCTGCACCGCGCAGGGCAAATTCGACGAGGCGCTGAAGTTCCACCGGAGAGCGCTGGCGATCCGGCTCAAGACCCTGGGCGAACAGCATCCGGACACCATTGCGAGTTTCTGCAGCATCGCCGCCGTGTATGTCGAGGAGGGCAAGTTCGACGAGGCGCTCGAGTCCTACCGGACCGCGCTGGCCACGGCGGAGAAGATGCCGGAGTACTTCCGGCCCGAAACGGCCCGGATCTACAACAGCATCGGGACCCTCTGCGCCACCCGCGGGGAGTTCGACGAGGCGTTGAAGTTCCACAAGAAGGTGCTGGAGATCCGGGTCCCCCTGCTGGGCGAATACCACCTGGACACGGCCAGAAGCTACAACAATATCGCATTGGTCTACTCCAAGCAGGGCAAGTTCGACGAGGCGCTGAAATTTTACAAGCGGGCGCTGGGCATCTGGCTCGAAAAGTCGGGCGAACTCGATCCCGCCACGGCCCGGATCTACAACAACATCGCCGCCGTCTTCGCCGCCCAGGGGCAGTTCGACGCCGCGCTGAAATTCCACCGGAAAGCTTTGAAGATCCGGTCCCAGACACTGGGTGAACTTCACGCCGACACCGTCACCAGCTACAACAACATCGCCTCGGTCTACGCCGCTCAGGGCCGTTTCGACGACGCCCTCGAGTTCCACCGGAAGGCGCTGGCGATAACGCTGAAGACTCTGGGGGAACAGCACCCCTCCACCGCCTCGATCTACAACGATGTCGCGCTGGTTTACTCCAGGCAGAACAAGCTGGGCGAGGCCCTCAGGTTCCACCGGAAGGCGCTGGCGAACCGCGCCGCCAAATTCGGGACCTTCCACCAGGATACCGCCGCGAGTTACAACAACATCGCCGTGATCCTCTGGAAGATGGGGAACAGAAAAGAGGCCCTCGAGAATATGGAGAAAGCCGTTTCGATCGTGCGGAAGGTCCTGCCGCCGACTCATCCTCAGATAAAGCTTTACGAGAACAATCTGACCGGAATGCGAGAGCGGCTGTCGGAGGCCCCCGCGGAGGCCGCGGCCGACTGACGATTCCCGAAGCGGGCCCGAAGTCCGGGGGCCGGGAAGACCGTGCCTTGAGTTTTTGTCTTTTTCTGGGGAGTTCTTGATCATGGCTTACATCGAATTCAGGGATCTGGGGGTGGAGTACAGCGACGCCGGGCGCGCTTTCACCTGTTTCGCCGCAACCCGGACCGGACGGCTTGCGCCCTTCTGGGAAAATGTCCGGGCCGCCGCTTTCCGGGCCGGAGGAAAGGTCTTCTCGCCCGCGGCCTACGCCGTCTGCCGCTGCGCCACCGACCCCGATGTGCTGTTCCATTACCCCCACGCCAATATGGTCTGGCACTGCTCCTTTGCCTTTTCCGAAGGCCCCGCGGAAGCCCCCGAAGCGAAACTCGATATCGCTCTGACCAACAACCTGGTCGAGTTTTCGGTCGAGGGGCCGGAACTTCTGCTTCAGGGCCATGCCTCATGGAACGACGCCCCCGTTTCCGAACTGATTCCGCTCCGGAGCGAGGGCGGCTCCGCCGCGCTCCACGGTTCCTGCGGTCCCGCCGTTCCCGAGGGGGCCGACATGCTTTATGACCGGCAGAGCGACTCCGCCGTCAGATTCGACGGCAAGGCCCTCTTTTCCTTCGACTGGGAAGCGAACGCATACCTCCTCGAAGCGGAGGTCGCCGAAAACGCCCCCCTGCGCGTCACCTTCGAGGAGGGGATGGGGCGGAAGCTCTTCGCCCTGAAGCACTGGAAGGGCATTTCCCACGCCCACGGCTTCGACACGCCCCCCGCCGGGTGGATGACCTGGTACGCGGTCCGCTTCGACGCCTGCGAAAAGGTCGTGCTGGAAAACGCCCGGGCCATGAAGGAGCTCTTCGGCAAGTTCGACGAAAAACTCTGCGTCTGGGTGGACTGGGAGTGGTGCCACCGCCGTCTTTACGACCACGGGGATCCCGGGGTGGATGTGTTCCATCCCCGCAAGGACGCTTATCCTCACGGGCTGCTTTATCTTTCGGAGAAGATCCGGAAGATGGGCCTCCGTCCCGCCTTGTGGACCGGCTGCACCTGCGACGGCAACCGGAACGAGATGTTCCGGAAGATCCCCGGTCTCCTGCTGACGGAACTCCAGACCTGGGGCGGCTATTACTGGCTCGATCTGAGCCATCCCGCCGCCGCGAAGGAGTATATCCCCAAGGTCTTCAAGAAGATCCTCGACTGGGGGTACGACATCATCAAGTGGGACTGCCTGCTCAACACCATGCGGATCAACGACGAGGAACGGGCCCGCCGCTACGACCCCGGCCTTTCCACCGACGAAGCCATCCACCGCTGCATCGCCGCCGCGCGCAAGGTCATCGGCGACAAGGCCTATCTGCTGGGCTGCACCGGGCAGGAGCGCTCCGTGCTGGCCGCGCCGGACCTCTTCGACGCCTGCCGGATCGGCGGCGACGTTTTCAGCTGGGACGATTTCAAATCCAACGCCGTGGCTTTGATCTACTCCTACTTCCCGCTCCACAACACCTCCCTCTTCCTCGACCCGGACACTCTGGTGCTGCGGAAGGAATACAGCACCTTGGAACAGGCCCGTTCCCGGATCACCTTCTTCTCCCTCACGGGGATGCAGCTCACCCTGGGCGACCCCGTGGCCGAGCTGGATCCGCCGCGGATCGACGCCCTGAAACGGGCCATGCCCACGGTGGAGATCCGGCCGACGGAGTTCGTGCGCAAAACTTTTTCCGGCGACGTCGCAGTGATCGTCACGTCGGTGGCGAAAGCCTCCGGCGGCTGGCATGTGGCCGGGGTCTTCAATCTGGGAAAACGGAAAAGGAAAGTCACCCTGGACCTGAACAGGGATCTGGGCCTGCCCGAAAAGGATCACACCGCCTTCGAGTTCTGGAGCCGGAGCTTCGCCGAGGTGAAGAAAGGCCGTCTCACCGTGGAACTGCCCCCCGGAGGGTGCGCCGCCTTCAGGCTCACCCCCGTGGAAAAGGCGCCCTTCGTCGCGGGCTCGACCCGGCATCTGCTCCAGGGGGCGGTGGAGCTGACCAAGTGGGGATACGATCCGGAAAAGGAGCTCCTTTCCGGTACGGCGGAGCTGGTGGCCGGCGACGAAACGGAACTGTGGTTCCGCGCCCCCGAAGGATTCCGCTTTGCGCCGCAGAAGAATCTCACCATCGCCGGGCAGACGGCGAAACTCACCCTCAAGCCCCTGCGTTCCGGTCCCTGCCGCTGGAAGGTCGTCTGCGGGAAGGCCTGAGCCTGACGCTCAGCGGATCAGTGCCGCCACGGCGGCGGCGGCGATGCCTTCGCCCCGGCCCGTGAAGCCCAGCTTCTCGGTGGTGGTGGCCTTCACCGCCACCCGCTCGAGGGGGATCCCCATGACTTGGGAAAGCTGTCGGCGCATGAGTTCCTTGTAAGGACTCAGTTTCGGGCGCTGGGCGATGACGGTGACGTCCACGCTGGCGATGCGCCACGCGGCGAACTCGGGCAGGGCGAGGACCGCCTTCAGCAGTTCCCGGCTGTCCGCGCCCTCCCACCGGGGATCGGTGTCGGGGAAATGTTCGCCGATGTCCCCCAATGCCAGCGCCCCCAGGAGCGCGTCGATGAGGGCGTGGATGGCCACGTCCGCGTCGCTGTGGCCGAGAAGGCCCAGTTCATAGGGGATCTCCACCCCGCAGAGGATGAGTTTGCGGTTTTCCACCAGTCTGTGGACGTCGAATCCCTGTCCCACCCGGAAGTCCGTCATTTTTCAATTCTCCAAAGTTATGATGCCGCCGCCCATGAGCCTGTCGCCCCGGTAGAGGGCTCCGATCTGCCCCGGCGTCACCGCCCGCAGCGGGCGCGGAACGCTGACGGCGAGGCGGTTTTCCCCCGCCGCCGCGACGGTGCAGGGGACGGGCCGTGAACGGTAGCGTATCTGTATCTCATATTCTCCCGGAACCGGCAGGACGCCGCTCTTCCCCTTCTTCAGCGCGAAACGGTCGCGGAGCAGGGCCGACGGGTCGGTTTCCAGCTCCACCTGGTTCGAAGCTCCGTCGATGGCCGTCACGAAGGCGGGAACTCCCAGAGCCACCCCCAGCCCCTGCCGCTGGCCGAGGGTGATGCGGTGGATCCCGCCGTGGGTCCCCACCTGTTTGCCGCGGAACCGGATGATCCCCGGCCGGGGCGGGATCCCCGCCCGGCGGAGCAGTTCGTCCCCCGCGTTCACCCCCGGCGGGACGAAGCAGAGCTCTTCGCTTTCCTCCGACTTTTCGAAGGTGAAACCGAGATCGCGGGCGATGCCCCGGACCACCTCCTTGGTCAGCTCCCCCAGGGGGAAGAGCAGCCGGGGGAAGACCGCCTCGTCGAGGAGCGCGAGAAAATAGCTCTGATCCTTGGCTTTGTCCCGGCCCCGGAGCAGAACTTCCTTCCCCTCATGCCGTCCCTGCCGCACATAGTGGCCCGTGGCGAGACGGTCCGCCCCGACGGCGTCGGCGAATTTCAGCAGTTCGCCGAACTTGACGGCGGGATTGCACAAGGAGCAGGGATTCGGGGTGCGGCCCGAAGCGTATTCCCGCGCCGCGGGAAGCACCACCTCTTCCTGAAATTTGCGGGAAACGTCCAGATAACGGTGTTCGATGCCCAGTTTGGAACAGCACATGGCGACGCCCCGCTCCACCGCAGGGGAGGGGGGAAAGCCGTCCACCAGCATGGTGACGCCGACGACCTCGTGCCCCGCCCGGCGGAGCAGGGCTCCGGCGCAGCAGGAGTCCACGCCGCCGGACATGGCCAGCAGAACTTTCATATTCCCGCCTTTCCGCGCTTCAGCGTGAGCACCGCGATCTCCGGCGGGCAGTTGAGCCGGAATCCCAGCCGGTGGCCGCCCGATCCCGAGGTGAGGAAGAGCTGCCTGCCGTGGTAAAGCGAAAGACCGGGTGGAATCTCCTTTTCGCCCTTGAGAAGCGGGCCCAGCGCGCCCTTGTGGGGGAGCCTGATCTGGCCCCCGTGGGTGTCCGCCGCCACCGTCAGCCCGGAAAAACCGCCCTTGATGCGGCGTACCATTTCCGCCCGGTGGGTGAGAATGACGAGCGGGTCGTGTCCGCCGGGCAGCTCCTTCGCCTTGCGGCGTTCGAAAAAGAACGAAGCCCGGTCGGTGAGGCCGGTCAAGGCGAGTTTGCCCCCCAGCATGACCACCTTGTTTTCGATCAGGTCCACGCCGGAGCGCTCCAGCAGACGGCACATCTTTTCCCGGCCGAACCAGAGCTCGTGGTTGCCCAGCACGGCGTAGGTCCCCAGGGGGGCCTTGAGGGCGGAAAAGAAGCGGACGAAGTCCTCGTCGCTCATGGCACGCGTTCCGTGGGCCGCGCCGGCAGCGGCGTAGTCCCCCAGAAGCCAGACGGTGTCGGGCTTTTCCCGCAGGGCGCAACGGAGGATCCGCTCCATGCGCCGCCGTTCGAGAAAGGAACTGCCGAAGTGGGTGTCTCCAATCACCACCGCACGGGTGTTCTCCAGTTCGGGAGGCAGGCCGGGGATGGAAACACTGCACCTTCTCACGACGAGCCGGTTGGGTTCGACGAAGCTGCCCCACAGCAGGAGCAGCACCACCGCGGCGGTGACGCTCCAATAGACGGCACGGAAAAGGTTCCGGAGGAGTTTATTTCTTCTTTCCCTCTCCATCGGTCTTGTGTTTCTTCTTCGGGATGGGGGTCAGGAGCAGTTTGTCCTCGCTGGCGTTCACGCCGATGCCGGAAGCCCCCTCGAATTCCCCCCTGAGCAGCGCCTCGGAAAGGGGATCTTCGAGGAACCGTTCCACCGCCCGCCGCAGGGGCCGGGCGCCGTACTCCGTGGCGTTGCCCTTGCCGACGATGAACTCGCGGGCTTCGTCGGTCATCTCGAGGGTGAGGCCCCGGCCTTCCAGCCGCTTCCGGAGTTTTTCGAGTTCGATGTCCACGATGGCGAGGAGATCTTCCTTCCCCAGCTTGCGGAAGACGATGATGTCGTCCACCCGGTTGAGGAACTCCGGCTTGAAGGTGTGCTTCGCCGCGTCGAGGAGCCGGGCGGCGGCGGGATCGCTGCCGTGGGTCCCCGCAAACCCCAGACCGCTGGAGCGGCTCAGTTCCGCCGCCCCCACGTTGCTGGTCATGATGATGATGGTGTTGCGGAAATCCACCCGGCGGCCCAGAGTGTCGGTGATCCGCCCCTCCTCGAGGATCTGGAGGAGCGTGTGCATCACGTCGGGATGGGCCTTTTCGATCTCGTCGAAGAGCACCACCGAATAGGGATGACGGCGCACGGGCTCAGTGAGTTCTCCCCCTTCGCCGTAGCCCACGTAGCCGGGGGGCGAGCCCACCAGCCGGGAAACGTTGAATTTTTCCATGTACTCGGACATGTCCACGTAGATCAGCGCGTCGGGGTCGCCGAACATGAACTCGGCCAGACACTTGGCCAGGAGCGTCTTGCCCACCCCCGTGGGCCCCAGGAAGATGAAGGAGCCGATGGGGCGGCCGGGATTGCGCAGGTCGGCCCGGCTCCGCCGCAGGGCCCGTGCGATGGAGGAGATCGCCTCGTCCTGTCCCACCACCTGTTTGACCAGTTCGCTTTCCATCCGCAGCAGCCGGGTGTTTTCCCCTTCGGACATCTGCTGCAGGGGGACGCCCGTGAGGCGGGAGACCACGTCCCGGATCTCCTGCACTCCGACTTCGGGACGGCGTTCGGCCTTTTCGGCCCGCCACTGGGCGGTGATCTTTTCGAGTTCCTCCTGCAGTTCGTGCTCCCTGTCCCGGAGTTTCGCCGCCTCCTCGAAGTTCTGGTCGGCGCAGGAGCGGGCCTTCTCGGCCCGGACGTTTCTTATTTCCTCCTCGATCTTCGCCGTGTCGGGGGCGTCGCCCGAGGAGCCGATGCGGGCCCTGGCGCCGGCTTCGTCCATCAGGTCGATGGCCTTGTCGGGCAGAAAACGGCCCGTGACGTACCGGTCCGAAAGCTCCACCGCCGCCCGGAGCGACTCCGGCGTGTAGCGGACATGGTGGAACTCCTCGTAGGTCGATTTCAGGCCTTCGAGGATCCTGACGGAATCCTCCACCGAGGGGGGATTGACCATGACGGGCTGGAACCGGCGTTCCAGGGCCGCGTCCTTTTCGATGCCCTTCCGGTATTCGTCCAATGTGGTGGCTCCCACGCACTGGAGCTCCCCGCGGGCCAGCGCGGGCTTGATGATGTTGGCGGCGTCGAGGGCGCCTTCGGCTCCGCCCGCGCCCACGAGGGTGTGGAGCTCGTCGATGAAGAGGATCACCTTTCCGGAGTTGCGCACTTCGTCGATGACCGCCTTGATCCGCTCCTCGAACTGGCCGCGGTACTTGGTCCCGGCCACCATGAGGGGCAGGTCGATGGAGTAGATCTGCTTCCCGAAGAGGAGGTCGGGGACCTTCTTGGCCGCTACGGCCTGAGCCAGTCCTTCGATGATGGCGGTCTTGCCCACTCCCGCCTCGCCGATGAGCACCGGGGTGTTCTTGGTGCGGCGGCAGAGGATCTGGATGACCCGTTCGATCTCACCGCTGCGGCCGATGACGGGATCGAGCTTGCCCGCGGCGGCCAGTTCCGTCATGTTGCGCCCGTAGGTGTTCAGCGCCGCCAGCGCATTACTGCCGCTCCCTTTGCCGGAGCTGTTCCCCTGGGGGGCTTCCTCTTCGGCTCCCCAGGGGGCGTCGGGATTGTCGGGCGTTCCGTTCTCGGAATTTTCCTCAGGCGGCGGCATGAATGAGGAATCCAGCGCCTGCAAAACCGCTTTCCGGGCCCCGGCGAGGTCCACGTCCATGTTCCGCAGAAGCCGGCAGGCGGTGTTGCCC
>JAFSYV010000164.1 GCA_017443585.1 Lentisphaeria bacterium
CCAACATCGCCCTCGCGCTGGCGGAAAAGGGGCTCCGCGTGGTGCAGATCGGTTGCGATCCCAAGGCGGATTCCACCTCGCTCCTGCTCCGCGGGGACCGGGCGGTCCCCGTGCTGGACCTCGTGCGCCGGGGCGTCCCTTTCGATGTCGCGGAACAGGGCCGGACCGGGGCGGGGGGCGTCATCTGCGTGGAGTCCGGCGGCCCCGCTCCGGGCGTGGGGTGCGCCGGGCGCGGCATCATCACCGCGCTGGAAACCTTGGAAAGCAGGGGGGCTTTCAAGCTCTGGAACCCTGACGTGGTCCTTTACGACGTGCTGGGAGACGTGGTTTGCGGGGGCTTTTCCATGCCCATGCGCAAGGGATATGCCGACTGTGTTTTCATCCTCACTTCCGGGGAAAAGATGGCCCTTTACGCGGCGGCCAACATCGCCATGGCCGTGGAGCACTTCCGGGACCGGGATTACGCCCGGCTGGGGGGCTTCATCCTCAACAGCAGGAACGTGAAGGACGAGGAGCCCCGCGTCCGGGAACTGGCCGCGGATTTCGGCAGCGCCGTCGTCGGCACTCTGCCCTGGAGTCCCCTCGTTCAGGAGGCGGAAGAGAAGAAACAAGTTTTGCCGGCGGCCTTCCCCCGGTCCGAAATGGCGGAGTGCTACCGGCGTCTCGCACGAGCAGTCCTCGCCGCCGCCGGAAAGGAAGGGCGGCCGTGAAGAGAGGATTCGACGCCCTTTCCCTGCCCATCGGCCGGGCGGAGTTCCCCCAGGTCTTCCCCGCGGGGCTGGAGTTTTCGCCCCCCGCCCGGGGCATGTGGAACATCGTCCACACCTCCATGCTGCTGCCTGAATCCCACCAGATCTATGTCTGCGCACGGGGGTGTCTCCGGGGGGTGATCCTGACCGCCGCCGAAATGAACGCCATGGACCGGATGTCCTGGGTGAGCGTGGATGAGAGCGACTTTTTCGACAGCTCCATGGAGTCTTGCGTCATCGACGGCGTGACGGAGATTTTGCACAAACGTCCCCGCCGTCCACGGGCGGTGTGGGTGTACCTGAGCTGCATCCAGCTTTTCGCCGGGGTGGATTTTTCCCAAATTTTGCGGGAACTGCGCTCCCGGTTCCCAGGAGTGGTCTTCATCGACGCCCTCATGCACCCCACCATGCGGAAGAGCGGCCTGACGCCGGACCAGTTCACGCGGCGGCAGCTTTTTGCCGCCCTCGAAGCGCCGGCAAAATTCGACCGTTACAGCGTCAATCTGCTGGGGAGCGACTTCCCCGCCGACCGGGAGTGCGAACTTTTCCCCTGGCTGGAACATGCCGGTTTCACCTGCCGGGAAATCACCCGGTGCCGCACCTTCGACGAGTATCTGGAAATGGGCCGCAGTTTCCTCAACTTCACCTGGATCCCTCAGGCCGCCGCCGCGGGCGACGCCCTGCAGAGCCGCCTCGGGCAGAAGCATCTGCATCTCCCCATGTGTTACGGGGAGGAGGAAATCGAGGGAAATTACCGGACTCTTGCCGGGGTGATGGACCTTGCCTTTCCCGATTTCAGCGCCGAAAAGGAGGATGCGCGGGCGGCTTTGGCGGAGCTCCGCCGGGAGATCGGAGAGACCCCCGTCGTCCTCGACTACACCGCGGCCCCCCGGATCCTGAGCCTCGCCCGGCGGCTTCTGGAAGCGGGGATCCGCGTGGAACGGATCTTCGCCGACAGTTTCATTCCGGGGGATCGGGCGGATTTCGAATTCCTGCGGGAGCGTTTCCCGGAATTGCGGATCACGCCGACGCTTCACGTTTCCATGCGGTTCCCCGAAGAGGGCAGGGGGAGCGGAAAATGTCTCGCAGTCGGGCAGAAAGCCGCCTTTTTCACCGGGACGCCCCACTTCGCCGATCTGGTGTGGGGCCGGGGTTTTTACGGTTTCGACGGTGTGCGGAAGATCGCGAACCTGCTCGTCGACGCCTTCCGGGCGCCCAAGGAGCTGCCGCAGACGATCCGGCACAAGGGATGGGGGTGCGAAAGCTGTCTATGAAAGCGGTAAGTACGGTGATCTCCATCCACAGTTCCGACACGGCCGGGGTCTGCTCCGCGTTGTACGAGCTGGGGGGCATGACGGTGGTCCACGACGCCTCCGGGTGCAACTCCACCTACGCGACCCACGACGAACCCCGGTGGTACGAAGGGAACGGCATGGTCTATATTTCCGCTCTCACCGAGGCCGAGGCGATCATGGGGGACGACGACGCCTTCGTCACCAGAGTGGTCCGGGCGGCGGAGGATCTGGGGACGTGCCGCTTCATCGCCATCTGCGGCTCCCCGATGCCCATGATGGTGGGGACCGATTTCGACGCTCTGGCGAAGATCATCGCCGAGAGGACGTCCCTGCCGGTCATCCCATTGCACACCAACGGGATGCGTTCCTATCTGGCGGGGATGGCGGAGAGCTTCACCGCCCTTGCGGAGCGTTTCTGCCGCGAGGAGGTGCAAAAATGTCCCGGCACGGTCAACGTGCTGGGGGCGACCCCCCTGGATTTTTCGGTCAACGGTCAGGTCGAATCCATCCGCGCCTGGCTCCGGGAGGAGGGATTTCAGGTCCGCTCCTGCTGGGCCATGGGAAGCAGCCTCGACGAGCTGAGTCTCGCCGCCGGAGCGGAGGTCGATCTCGTGATCTCCTCCGGCGCGTTGGCCCTGGGCGCGTACTTCGAACGCCGCTTCGGCATCCCCTTCGTGGCGGGCGTCCCCGTGGGGGAAAAGTTCGCCGCTTTTCTGGCGGAGGCCCTGCGCGAGGCGGCCCGTTCCGGCCGCAGTTCCCGGCCCTGTCTCGATTGCCGCCGGGGGGATCCCGCCGGGCCCTGCGTCATCGGCGAAACAGTCATGAGTGTTTCGATCGCCTGCGCGCTGGAGCTGGAACGCGCGCTTCCCTGCCGGGTGCTGGACCCCCTCGAACCCGAATTCGGCCTGCGGGGGCCGGGGGACCTGTCGGTTCCGGATGAAGCGGCGGTCGCTTCCGTTTTCGCCGGGGCCCCCGCCGTCATCGGGGACCCCCTGTACCGCCCTGTGGTCCCGGCTGGGACGCCTTTCATTGCTCTCCCGCACGAGGCCTTTTCGGGCCGGTGTTTCCGGAAAGGGATGAAAAACCTCATCGGCAGAAATTTTGCAAAGGAGTTTCCATCATGCTGAAAATAGCCATTTACGGCAAGGGGGGCATCGGCAAATCCACCGTCACCTCCAACCTCGCGGCGGCCTTCGCGCTCCGGGGGCTGCGGGTGATCCAGATCGGCTGCGACCCCAAGGCAGATTCCACCGTCAACCTGCTCCACGGGGAGCCGCTCACTCCCGTGATGAACTTTCTGGAAACACATGACCGTGACCCCGAAAGCGTGGACGAGATCGCCAAAAAGGGCTTCGGCGGCGTCCTCTGCATCGAAACGGGGGGGCCCACGCCGGGGCTGGGCTGTGCCGGACGGGGCATCGTCACCACCTTCGCATTGCTGGAGTCTCTGGAGCTTTTCGAGACTTTCCGCCCGAACGTGGTGCTCTACGACGTTTTGGGCGACGTGGTCTGCGGCGGGTTCGCCGCCCCCATCCGCGAGGGGTACGCCTCGCAGGTGCTCATCGTCACCTCGGGGGAGAAGATGGCCCTCTACGCCGCAGGCAACATCAAACGGGCGGTGGACAACTTCGCCGACCGGGGGTACGCCAGGGTGCGGGGGGTGATCCTGAACCGCCGCATGGTGGAAAACGAGGAAGAGAAAGTCCGGGCCTTCGCCGAAGCCAACGATCTTCCCGTGGTGGCGGACATCCCCCGGAGCAATGACATCATCCGCTTCGAGGACATGGGGAAGACCGTCGTCGAAGGGGATCCCGCACTCCCCGTGAGCAAAGCCTTCCTCGCCCTGGCCGACCTGCTGGTCCGGGAGGGGCTCCCGGAAAAATCGAAAGAATAGAAAATGGCGGACGGGTATTTTTACATCAAGGCCGGGGAGCTGGCCGAACGGGGCATCAAAGATCTCCCCCGCGAGCTGGCGGGGAACCGGCATCTCATCTACAGCTCCCCCGCCACACTGGCCTTCAACTCCCCCGGAGCTCAGGGCTTCGGCGTGAAGCGGGCGGGGCTGGCGGTGCCGGAGTCGGTCATGCTCCTCGTGGCGCCCCGCTGCTGCGGGAGGAACACCTCCGCACTGGCCTCTCCCGGCGGCGCTCTGGGCGAGCGCTTCTTCTATCTGCTGCTGGACGAAACGGACATCGTCACCGGGCGACATCTGGTCCGGATCCCCGAGGCGGTGAAGGAAATCTGCCGTACGCTCCCCGCGCCGCCCCCCGCGGTGATGATCTGCATCACCTGCGTGGACGCGCTCCTCGGCACCGACATGGAGCGGGTTTGCCGCAGATGCACCGAAGCCGCCGGGGTCCCGGTGGTCCCCTGTTACATGTATGCCCTGACCCGCGAAGGGCGGCTGCCTCCCATGGTCCAGGTGCGCAAAAGCGTCTATTCGCTCCTTGAGCCCATGCCCAAAAAGGCCGATGCGGTGAATCTGCTCGGATTTTTCACCCCCCTGCAGGAGGATTGCGAACTTTACGCGCTTCTGCGCCAGGCGGGCGTGAAAAAGATCCGCGAGATCGCCCGGTGCCGCACCTTCGCCGAATATCTGGAAATGGCCGAGGCCAACTTCGACGTGGTCCTGCACCACGAGGCCCGCTACGCGGCTCTGGATCTGGAAAAAAGGCTGGGGATCCCCTCGGTGGAGCTGGTCCGGCTCTATGATCTGGAAAAGGTCCGCCGCCAGTACGCCCTTTTCGGGGCGGCGATCGGGGCTTCCTTCGACGACGGTCCCTTTTACGCCCGTGCGGAGGGAGCGGTCCGGAACTTCGCGGACCGTCACGGCAAAATCGCCTTTTCGGTGGGCGAATGGCTCAACGGCGACCCCTTCGAACTGGCGCTGGCGCTCCTGCGCTACGGCTTCGCCGTGCCGGAAATTTTCGGCACCGTGGGCGAAGGGAACTTCGTCTGGGTGAAAAAGATCGCCCAACTCAGCCCGGAGACCCGGATCAGTTCCAATCTTTCCCCCACCATGCTCCTCTACGGCGAAGACGCGCCCGCCTGCGACGCCTTCATCGGCCGGGACGCCCGCTTCTACCACCCGCACCTTCCCGGCATCGACTGGAACGGGGAGGCCCAGCCCTTCGGCTACGCCGGGATCGCCGCGCTCTTCCGGGAGCTGGACCGGGCGTTGAGTTCAGGAAAGGAGGGCGCCCGATGAAAGGTCTCCTGAAACGTCTTGCGCCCTTCGCCCCCGACACCTCGGGCGCCGTTTCCGCCCTCTTCGAACTGGGCGGGCTCGTCGTCATCTGCGACGCGGGGGGGTGCACCGGGAACATCTGCGGCTTCGACGAGCCCCGCTGGTTCACCATGCGCAGCGCCGTCTTCAGCGCCGGGATGCGGGACATGGACGCCATTCTGGGACGGGACGCCCAGCTGGTGGAAAAGATCGTTTCCGCTCAGCAAACGGTGAAGGCCCCCTTCGTCGTGCTGGCGGGGACCCCCGTTCCGGCGGTGATCGCCACCGACTTCAAAGCGCTCCGCCGTCTGACGGAAAAGAAAACCTGCGTCCCCGTCCTCGCCGTGGAAAGCACCGGCGTGAACCACTATGACCGGGGGGCGTCGCGGGCCTTCGAACTGCTCTTCGACGCCTTTGCCGCGGAACAGCTCCCCGTGGAAAAGGAGACGGTGGGCGTCATCGGGGCCACGCCCCTCGATCTCGGGACGCTCCGGGCGGGGGATCTCCTGCGTGAAGCCCTCGGTCCCGGCGCGCAGGTCTACGGCATGGGGGCCGGGCTCGACGCGGTGCGCCGGGCTTCGGCCAACGCTTGTAATCTCGTCGTTTCTCCCGCGGGCGTCGCCGCGGCGCAGCTGCTCGAAAAGCGCTTCGGCACCCCGTGGCGCCCGGCGTGTCCGTATCTGCCCGAGCCCGTGCTCGAAGCGCTCCCCCGTTTGAAAGGCAAACGGGTGCTGGCCGTCCACCAGCAGTTCGCCTGCGCCGCGCTGCGGGAAAAACTGCTCGGGTGCGGAGCTGCCGCCGTGGCCGTGTGCAGCTGGTTTTCCATGACCGACGCCCTGCGGGAGCCGCAGGACCGCCGCCTTGCGGAGGAAGACGATCTCGCCGCCGCCGTGACGGCGTTCGGCGCCGACGCGGTCATCGCCGACCGGGTTTTCGAAAAAGTCCTTCCCGGATTCAAGGGGGAATTCATCGACTTCCCCCACTTCGCCGTATCGGGGAGACTTACGGAGCGGCAGGAGTGATCATGGCGGAGCGGTCCGAAAAAATTTCACGGCTCATCCGGCTCTACGGCATCGTCCAGGGGGTGGGGTTCCGCCCCTTCGTGGCCCGGACGGCGGAGCTCTGCCGCATCACCGGCAGCGTAGCCAACAAGGGCTCCTATGTGGAGATCCGCGCACGGGGAACGGAGGAGCAGCTGGCGTCGTTTCTCCATCACCTTTCCGCCGATCCGCCCCCCCGTTCCGTGGTCCTCGAGACCGAGGTGCGCGACGATGAGGAAAGGGAGTACGACGGATTTTCCATCATCGAAAGCCGCCACGAGCCGGGGGACATCTTCGTTTCGCCCGACATCGGCGTCTGCCCGGAGTGCCGGAAGGAGCTCTTCGACTCCTCGGACCGCCGTTATCTGCATCCTTTCATCAACTGCACCGCCTGCGGCCCCCGGCTGACCATTTTGGACGCCATGCCCTACGACCGGGAGCGGACCAGCATGAAGGTCTTCCCCATGTGTCCGGCATGCAGTTCCGAGTACCACGACCCCGCCAGCCGCCGTTACGACGCCCAGCCCGTCTGCTGCAACGACTGCGGCCCCGAAGTCTATCTCGCGGGCCGGAGCGAACGGGGGGCCGAGGCCATCACCCTCGTCCGGCGGGCTCTGATGGCGGGACGCATCGCCGCCGTCAAGGGGATCGGGGGATTCCACTTGTGCTGCGACGCCCGGAATCCCGCCGCCGTGGAGCGTCTGCGGCTCCTCAAACACCGCCCCGTCAAGCCCTTTGCGCTGATGATGAGGGACCTCGAAACCGTGCGGAAGGAGTGCGAACTCCCCTCCGGAGCCGAGGAGCTGATCGATTCCTGGCGCAAGCCCATCGTCCTGCTGCCCCGGCGGCCCGATTCTGCCCTGCCGGACTCCGTCGCTCCCGGCAATCCCTTCATCGGGGCCATGCTCCCTTATGCGCCTTTGCAGCTGCTCCTTTTCACTTACCCCGACGGCGTGGAAATGACCGACGTGCTCGTCATGACCAGCGGCAACGTTTCCGGGGCCCCCATCTGCCGGAACGACGAGGAGGCGCAGGAGCAGATCGGGGCATTCTGCGACCTCATCCTTTCCCACGACCGCCGGATACGGCTCCGGGCGGACGACTCCGTGGTGGACTTTTCCGGGGACCGCCCCTGCATGGTCCGCCGTTCCCGCGGGTATGCCCCGCTGCCTTTCCGCCTGCCCGGTTTCAAGGGGCAGGTGCTGGGCATCGGCGGGGAACTCAAGAACACCTTCTGCCCGGCGAAGGACGAACTTTTCTACCCTTCGCCCTATCTGGGGGATCTGGCCGACGTGCGGACCGTCCGCGCCCTCGAGGAGTCGGTGGCCCGGCTCGATTCGCTGCTGGAGATCCGCCCCGAACTGGTCGCCTGCGATTTGCACCCCCGGTACAACTCGAGCGCTCTGGCGGAAAAACTGGGGGGCCCGGTGCTGAAGGTCCAGCACCATTACGCCCACGTCCTGAGCTGTATGGCGGAAAACGGCCGCCTCGACCCCGTCATCGGCGTTTCCTTCGACGGCACCGGGTACGGCACGGACGGCACCATCTGGGGGGGGGAATTCATGCGGGCGGAACCCGGCGGCTTCACCCGGCTCGGATCGACGGCTCCTTTCGCGCAGGCGGGGGGGAACGCCTCCTCACGGCAGGGGTGGCGCATCGCCGCTTCGCTGGCGGGGGCTCCGGAGGATCCGGAAACGCGTAAGCTCCTTTCGGCCCTCATCCCCGAAAAGAAGCCGCAGGAGTGGCAGTTCCAGCTCAAAATGATCGAAAAGAACCTCAACTGCGTTCTTTCCACCAGTGCCGGAAGGCTCTTCGACGCCGCGGCGGCCCTGCTGGGGCTGTGCACGGAATCCACCTTCGAAGGGGAGGCCGCCATGAAGCTGGAATTCGCCGCACTGGCTTACCGCCGGGAACATCCCGGAGAACAGGAGCCTTTGCCTTTGGAACCCTTCGCCGTGCGGGAAGGGGAGCTCTTCCGCCTCGACACCACTTCTCTCGTGCGGCATCTTGCGCGGGCCCGTCTGGCCGGGGCGGGGGCGGAACTTCTCGCCTGGCAGTTCCATGCGACTTTGGCCTCGTTCATCACGGCCGGGGTCCGGCGCTGCCGGGAAGTGACGGATCTTGAGTGCTGCGCCCTGACGGGCGGCGTGTTCCAGAACGCTCTGCTGACGGAACTCGTTTCCCGTGAGCTGGAGCGGGCGGGTTTCGAAGTTTTGCGCCACCGTGAAGTGCCTCCCAACGACGGCGGCATCGCCCTCGGGCAGGCGCTGGCGGCCATGTATATGATCGATTCAACAAGGAGATAAAAAATCATGTGTGTCGGACTTTCAGCCAAAGTGGTGAGCGTCAAGGACGGCAGCGCCGTCATCGACGCCTCGGGAGCGAGAAGAACCGTTTCGGCGGAGCTTCTGGAGGACCTGGAACCCGGAGAATACGTCATGGTCCACGCCGGGGTGGCCATTGCCCGCATCACCGGGGAGCCGGAAGCGGAATCACGGGAGATCATGGAGAAACTCGATGAAAAGCCCGCTGAAAATCATTGAGGAGTACTCCGGCCGCCCCCTGCGGATCATGGAGGTGTGCGGGACCCACACCCACGAGATCTTCCGCCACGGGATAAGGAAGATCCTGCCCCCGGCGATCACCCTCGTTTCCGGCCCCGGATGCCCCGTCTGCGTGACGCCGCCGGGGTACATCGACAGCGCGGTGGACCTCGCCCTGAAGCATCATGCCGTGATCTGCACCTTCGGCGACCTGATCCGGGTCCCCGGCAGCGAGACGAGCCTCGCCGGAGCCCGTACGCAAGGGGCGGAGATCCGCCCCGTGTATACCCCTCTCGACGCGGTGGAGATCGCCCGGGAAAATCCCGAAAAGGAGGTGGTTTTTCTCGCCGTGGGCTTCGAGACCACCGCGCCTTCGGCCTGCATCGCCGTCAAGCATGCGAAGCGGGACAAGGTGAAGAACTTTTCGCTCCTTACTTCCAACAAGACCATGCCTCAGGCCTACCGGACCCTCGCGGGGTGCGTGGACGCCTTCCTCTATCCGGGGCACGTCCACACCATCATCGGTTCGGGCATCTGCCGGGAATTGGTCACGTCGGGCGTTTCCGGCGTCATCGCGGGATTCCAGGCCGACGAACTCCTCACGGCGCTGGCGGTCATCGCCGTCCGGGCCAACGAAGGGCAGGGGGCCTTCTTCGAAAACTGCTATCCCCGTGTGGCCAGGGACGAGGGAAATCCCGCCGCCTTGAAACTTCTCGATGAAGTCATGGCGCCCTGCGACGCCGAGTGGCGGGGGCTGGGCGTCATCCCCGGTTCCGGACTCAAGCTCGGGGGAGAATACGCCGACTTCGACGCCCGGCTGAAGTTCGGCGAACCCGAATGTTCGGGCCGTCCCCATCCCGGCTGCCGCTGCGGAGAAATTTTGAAAGGGGTGTTGAAACCCGAAGGGTGTCCCCTTTTCGGCAAGGTCTGCACCCCGCTGCACCCCGTGGGGGCCTGCATGGTCTCCCACGAGGGAGCCTGTTCCGCTTACTACCAATACGAAAGATAAACGATCATGGAAGAAAAATACATTACCTTGGCCCACGGCGCCGGAGGCCGCCAGACCAACGAGCTCATCGAGCAGGTTTTCAAAGCCCATTTCGCCAATCCGGAGTTCACCGGGGACGATGCCGCCGTCCTGACTCCCGGACCGGGGAAGATCGCCTTCACCACCGACGGCTTCATCGTCTCCCCGTGGGAGTTCCCCGGAGGCAACATCGGCAAACTGAGCATCTGCGGCACGGTGAACGATCTTTCGTGCATGGGGGCGCGGCCCCGGTATCTTTCCTGCGCTTTCGTCATCGAAGAGGGGTTTCCGGTCTCCGATCTGGAAAAGATCGCCTCGGCCATGGAAAAGACCGCCGCCGAAGCGGGCGTCCGCATCGTCGCCGGGGACACGAAAGTGGCGGGCAGGGGACAGGTGGACAACATCTTCATCACCACCACGGGCATCGGCGAACTGCTGCCCGGAGTCCGCACGTCGGGGACCGCCGCCCGTCCGGGCGACGCGGTCATCGTCACGGGCGACGTGGGCCGTCACGGCTGTACCATCCTCCTCGCCCGCAACGAGTTCGGGATCGAGGCCGAAGTAGGAAGCGACTGCGCCCCCCTGTGGCACACTGTGGAGGAAATGCTGGAAGTTGCGCCCGACATCCACGTCATCCGCGACGCCACGCGGGGCGGCGTGGGGACGGTCCTCTACGAGATCGCCGGACAGAGCGGCGTGGGGATCCGCATCGATGCCGAAGCGGTCCCCGTGGCGGAAAACGTGAAAGGTGTCTGCGGTATGCTGGGGCTGGAGCCCCTCTACCTCGCCTGCGAAGGGCGTCTCGTGGTCTTCGCCCCCAGGGAGAAGGCCGCCGCCATCGTGGCGAAACTGCGGACTCTCCCCTACTCGAAAGAGGCCGCAATCATCGGCGAAGTCCTGCCCGATCCCGCGGGCAAGGTGGTGATGACCACCGCCATCGGCGCGCAAACCATGCTCCCGCCCCCCGGCGGAGAACTTCTCCCGCGCATCTGTTGACCCCAAAAAAAGCCCGTCGGCGGCAAATGCCGCCGACGGGCGTGTGTCGGTCCGTGTCGGTCCGTGTCAAGCTCATCCGAGGGCGATCAGGCCCTTGTATGCGCCGTTATCCACGGTCCAGGCTTTGAGACTGCCGTCGGAGTCGGTGAAGAGCACGTCGTCGATATTGTCCCCGTCCACGTCGCCTACGCCCGCGAAGCTCTGGCCCGCGGTCAAGGTCCCGATGCCGGAGGCCGAGACGTACCTGGCTTCGGAGTTGAGGATCCAGCTGGCGATGCCGCCGTCCTCGGTGTTCTGCAGGATCGCGTCCTGGATGCCGTCCCCGTTGAGGTCGCCCACGCCCGCGAGACGCCACGGATCCGCGGCGCAGCCCGTGTAGGCCACGTTCACCGCCTGATAGCCCGAAATATCCGGGCCCGTCAGGAAGACGAAGACGTCGCCCGACCCGGTGATGTTCCGCCCTTCGGCGGTCTTGGGCATGTTGTTGCGGATCATGACGTCGTCCTTGCCGTCGCCGTTGAAGTCCCCCGTGCCGATGAGTTCGAAGCTGTAGTACTTCGCGTTGATGGCCGCATCGCTTGCGGTCATGTCGGCGGGATCGATCTTGAAGAGACCGCCGTCCCAGGTGGTGACCATGGCCCCGAGCCAGCCGGGGTGCATGTAGAAGGCGTCATCGAGGGTCCAGCAGGCAAGTCCCGTGACCTTGGAGAAGCCGGGACTCACCTGTTCGGGAGCGGTGAGGAGCACTCCCGGATGGGTGGAGCCGTTGAAGTTGCCCACGCCGCCCAGCTCATATCCGCCGGAAACGATCCCCAGCCGGACGCTCTGCGTCACTTTCGCTTCGTTGACGCCCGCGGCGGCGTTGGCCACGAGATAGACGTCGCCCGTCTGGAGATTCTGCATGAGGACTTCGGTGGACCCGGTGTGCGAGTAGTCGCCCGCGCCCTTGATGGCCCACTTCGCCCGGTCGAGATTGCCGACAGGGGTGGAAACTCCCGTCTGCGTATTGAAAATAGCAAGCGACCCGTCGGAATTGTGTTTCAGGACTTCGGTGGAAGCGCCGCCCGAGAAGCCTCCGGCGACCACGTCCAGCCCGTACACCGTCAGCGTGAGCGTCGAGGATTCCTTAGCCAGAGAATAAGTCTTCCCGCCGGCGGAAAGCGTTCCGCCCGCGGAGATGGTCCCGAGTTCCGTATTGTCCGCCAACCGGACCGTGACGGTCTTGTTGAAACTCGCCGCACCCGCCGCCAGGGAATACTTGCCCTGGGTTTGACCGGGCGAAACCGTGACCGTGTAGCCGGGCATGCCGTAGATGCGCGAAAGATTGCTCACCAGGGCGCCGCTCCCGGCGGTCCGGCCGGAAATGTCGAAGTCGATGATGCTGCCGGCATACGCGGAA
This sequence comes from Lentisphaeria bacterium, assembly GCA_017443585.1. GTDB lineage: Bacteria > Verrucomicrobiota > Lentisphaeria > Victivallales > Victivallaceae > UBA1784. The sequence goes on from JAFSYV010000164.1 coordinate 12,276, forward strand.
ACGGTCGCCCCGTTTGCGAGGTTCATCTCGCCGGTCACCTTGCCGCCCGAGGAAACGTACAGTTGTCCGTAGGCGCCGACGGCAACGTTGTTCACCGTGGCGGCATTGCAGGCGGAAACCTGCCCGTAGGCGTTGACGGTGAGCCTGTTCGCCCTGCCGCCGCTGGAAATGAGGACCCGTCCATAGGTGTTGACGGTGGCCGCATTCGCCGTGCCGCCGCCGAAAATGTACAGGTGCCCGGAGTTCATGGTGGCGGAGTTCGCCGTGGTCCCGGAGTGGAGCGTGGCGGAACCGCTGAGGACCAGCCCGTCGAAAGTGTTCGGAGCGAACGTGACGTTTGCGCCGTCGTTCACGTAGACGTAACCCCCGTTTTCCGTGATGGCCGTCGCCGTGCCGCCGTTGGAAATGACCATCCAGCCGCCCTGGGCGACCGTGGTCCCGGCAGCCGCGGCGCCGTTGGAAACGGTCATGCTGCCTCCGGAGCCGATGGCGGTCGAGCTCGCGGCGCCGCCGGTCTGGACCCGCAGTTTTCCGCCGGAAATGACGGAAGTGTCGAAATAGGTCTTGCCGCTGTCGATCACCACGGTTCCCGCAACCACCGCATTGTGGACCTCGGTGCTGGAGGATACCGGCAGCCCGGTGGTATCGAACACGACAGTGGTTGCTTCGGTGAGATGGAAATCCCGGCTGCTGTAGTCGTAGGTGCCTCCCCAGCTCATGCGGCAGTCGGTGTCGTAGGTGTCATCGAAGATCACCTCCTGCGTGCCCGCATTGTAGCCGTAGGCCAGCACCATGTGGCCGTGGTTGTCGGCGGATCTCATGGAAAGGAGCACCGGCCGGCCGGCATCGATCTCCGCTTTCAGCATGGAAAAGGTGAATCCGCCGCCCACTTCGAGCGTTTGGGTCTTTGCCGCGTCCAGCGTATAGCCCCGGCCTTCGACGTACAACGAGAGGCCGTATTTGAAGTCCACGTACCTGGCGGGGAGTGAAACAGCCTCCACCGTGTAGGTCTGCCCGGTCGTTTTCAGCCAGCTCAGCGTGGCGGTGTAGTGCTTGGTGGAAAGATCGCCGTTGCCGCGCCAGTACTGGCCCGTGCCCAGATAATCGGCCAGACAGTTCCACACCGAGATGTTCAGCCCCTGCGCGGGATCGCCGTTGACGTAGGTATAGGGCCGCTCCGCCGCACTCGAAGTGCCGTAGAAACGGCTCTTGTATTCGCTGGAGGCAATGAAGGTCGCAAGAAGCGACGGATCCGTCATATCGTAAATGGAACCGCCGTCGCTGCCCCGGGAATCTACCGAGATCGTGCCTTCGATCAGGTTGTCCATGTTGTACGTGATCTCTCCGGACCGGTATCCGTAGAGATCGTAGTACCCGAGCAGCATCCCGACGGAGGTGGCGGCACAGCCGTACATGTACTCCGCCCGGGGCACCGTGCCGGAGAGCACGACATCGCCGGGCGACATATCGTCATTCGGAACGACTTCGGATGAAAGGCCGTCGCCGAGTCCGTCGGCGCCGGTGTAAAAGCCGGGGGAGATTTCGCCGGAAACGGCGATCCCGACGGCGACTTTGTCGCCGCTTCCGCACCCGGCGCCGGAGTTCTCCCCGTCGGACTCCGGGAGGATCGTCCGTACCGGAAAATCCGGAAACGTTTCGATCCCGCCCTGCGTGATGAACTCGTTTTTCATACGTCCTCCATTGCTGTTGTTTCAAAAACTTTCGTGCGCCGTTACTCTTCGACCCAGGCCTGAAGTTCGTCCATGTCGGTGAATTCGAGGATGTCGGCGACGGCCATGGACTGGGGCAGGTTGTCCGTGCCGCTCAGGCCGCTTTCGAAGAAGGTCCGGCACCGGGTCGTGAAAGCCGTCTTCACCTTGACGGGGCTGAAGAGCGCCGCCAGCACCGCGGGAACGAGACCGATGCCCGAGGCCGTCAGCGTGATCTCCTTCGTCCCCGCCTGCTTGAGGAGCAGGATCGCCTTGATCACATCCTCGACCCGCTTGCCGAGGACCGAAAATCCCAGGAGCCGCGCCATGGCGTCCAGGTGATAGTCCCAGCGGTAGAGCGAGAAGAACTCTTCGGGGCCTTTGTCGCAGTCGCCCGGGATCGTTTCGCCCACGCCCCGGTAATCGAAGCCGAAGAGAAGGGTGCTTTCGGGGAGCGTCCGCTTCGCCAGCTCCTTTTCGGCGGAAGTGTTGGGGAGGTAAAGCTCCGCGCGCTCCGCTCCGGGCAGGTGCATGTACTCTTTGGGCGAAATAAAGTGCAGCGTGGTGATGAGGCGGGGCTCCGTCTCGATGCCGTACCGGGAGTCGATCAGGGCGGGGGACTGCGCACCGACGCTTTCCCGGATCAGCTTCGGCCGGAGCTGACGGTAGGCCGGCGCACCGGCGGGGATCTGCAGCTTAAGTTCCGCCGCCAGCATTTTCATGATCTCCTCCCGGCTCCGGCGGGGGCGCTCCGCCGCCATCTTCCGGATCTTTTCGCGCACCAGCATGTCGGCGGATTTTGCTCCGGGCAGGTCGAGGATCGTCCCGCGGGGCGTGCAGGCCAGCTCCTCCCTGGTCCGGGTCTTGCATTCGGGCTCCGAATCGTCCCCTGCGATGCCGAAAAAGTCGTTGAAGAAGTTGTAGGCCGCCTTGCGCCCTTCGGGATTGTAGCCGTGGCCAAGCTCTCCCTCGAAGTACCGCACGTTTTCCGGATGGCCCAGAATGGTGTAGATGCGTTTGACATCTTCGAAGCTCTCCCGTGTGCCCCGGATGTCGAAGAAGTCGTCCTTTTCGCCCATGATGAGGAGCGGATTGGGGGCCTTGAGGATAAGGAGGTCCGCCATTTCACCGCCATCGGCGGCGAAGCCGTGGACGATCTGTTCGCCGTCGACGGGATTTTCGTTTTCCACCAGACGGAGCCAGGTGGTGATGTAGCAGTTGGGGGCGGCGGCCTTGATCCGGGGATCCGCCGCGTTGACCAGGGTGGTCAGCGTGCCGCCTCCGGAGTTGCCCGTGACCACGATGCGGTCTTTGTCGGTCTCCGGCCGGGCGAGGAGCATGTCCACGCTTCTCATGGCGTCCCAGATGCGCCACGCGCCCACGTTGTCCCCCGCCGGGATCAGGCGGCGGTTGAGGATGTTATGCTCACGGACGTTTTTTTCCGGCAGATCGGGAAAACTGAAACGCTCCCCCTGTCCCAGCGGGTCGGGCATGAGCACCAGATAACCCTTGCGGCACAAGGTGATGCCCAACGTCTGATATTCGACGCTGGCCTTGCCGTAGAGGGCGTGGCCCAGCACGTGGAGTATGGCGGGCGTCTTGCCGGGCCGGGCGTTTTCGGGGATGTAGAGGCTGGCCGTGACGGGGAAGCCGGGCCGGCTGCAGTAGATGAGTTTTTCCAGCTTGTAGCCGTCGCCCTGGATGACGCCGCAGCTCTGAGGATCGAGAGGACACTTTTCCGTGGGGAAGGTGTAGGCCCGGTCGAACTTCGCCCGCAGTTCGGAAATGTAGGCGCGGACGTCCTCCGGCGTTTTCAACGCGGCGAGTTTCTTTTTTCTGATTTCCGCATTTTTCCGGAACAGATCGACGTAATACTCCTGAAGCAGGCTCCCGAAATTGGCCATGATGAAAGGTCTCTTATGTTTTTGATGACGAAATAAAGGTCTGTGCAGAATATACATCACGGGTACAGTTTTGTCAAGTGCTGCGGCAAATAAATCACCCGCAAACGCAGGGTTGCGATAGCAGATGAGGCACAGACCCAAAACATGCCAACGGGGAAACTGTGAATATTGTGAATACTATGAATACTGTGAATACTGTGAATACTGCGTTTTGATTGACCGCAAACGTTGGTTTGCGATAGTGGGTGAGGCACAGACCAAAACTTTGCCGAACGCCGTGAAGGCGCCGCGGACGCGTGGCATGACCGCCGGGCCGACTCCCAGTCTGCGGGCGAGCCGCTGAGTGTCGCACGCTGCGCGTATCGGACGGTGGTGAAAGATCCCGCTGGCTGGGGCGTCTGCAAACGTTGGTCGGAGCTGCACGGCGAAGGCGCTTCGCGCCGAGCGCGCAGGAGACGAACGAAGCGCACCGCCGCCGTCTCCGGCGGCGGACGCGGCCGAAGGCCGACGGGCGAAGTGGCGACGAGCATTAAGGGGGCATGGAATCAGCCGCAGGCTGGCCCATGCCCCCGCTGTAATCAAAGAGATGCTTCTCCCTAAACGCCGGTCGGAGCCGCACACGATCCAAAAAAACGGCGGCCGTTTCACCCCCAAGACGGGGCGCCCCGGGGAAAAGAAAAGGGGCGCGGGGGAAAGAAAAACGCGTAAGCGGTTGTCTTTCCCCCGCACCGCACACATCAAATAACGTTTGCAGAGCGCTGAATCAAGCATAAAAAATCTTTTGCACAATGCAAAAAAACACTTCTCTGCATGGCCGATTTTTTTGCCTCTTCAGGTTGAAAAATCCGCCGGACGGGTGTATATTAAGTCGGCTGACGCGCGTCGCGTCTTTTTCATTCACAAAATCGGGATCGAGGGTGTACTATGGCACAGAAAGAGGAAAAGTTCGCGCTCCTTACCGTCGAAGGCAAGGAGATCAAACTGCCGCTGGTCATCGGCAGCGAAGGTGAAAAAGGCATCGACATCACCGGACTGCGACGCGACACTTCCTGCGTGACCATCGACCCCGGCTTCATGAACACCGCTTCGTGCTACAGCCAGATCACCTATATCGACGGCGAAAACGGCGTCCTCCGCTACCGGGGGTACGACATCGCCGAACTCTGCCGCAAGGTCATGTTCGTGGACGTGGCCTATCTGCTGGTCCACGGGGAACTGCCCACCGAAAAGGAACGGCGGAATTTTTCCAACCAGCTGAACTTGAACTCCATGATCCACGAGGACATGCGCCGCTTCTTCGACAACTTTCCCCAGGGGGCGCATCCCATGTGCATCCTGTCGACCATGATCAACGCCATGGCGGCTTTCTATCCGCAGGTGGATCTGAAATCCATGGCCGACAACATCGACGACTCCTGCGCACGGGTAATCTCCATCGTGCGGACCATGGCGGCCTTCGCCTACAAAAAGTCCATCGGGGAACCGGTGGTCTATCCCCGGCAGGATCTTTCCTATTGCGCCAACTTCCTGAACATGATGTTCGACTCCCCCGTGCGGCCCTACATCATCAGTCCCGAAGCGGTGCGGCTGCTCAACGTGCTGTTCATCATCCACGCCGACCACGAGCAGAACTGCTCCACCTCGGCGGTCCGGGTCATCGGCAGCGCCCAGGTGAACCTCTATGCCACCATTTCGGCGGGGATCTCCGCCCTTTCCGGCCCGCTCCACGGCGGGGCCAATCAGGCGGTCATCGAGATGCTCCGCATGATCCAGCAGGACGGCGACGTGGAGAAATTCATCCGCATGGCCAAGGACAAGGACAACCCCTTCCGGCTCATGGGCTTTGGGCACCGGGTCTACAAGACCTACGACCCCCGGGCCGAGATCGCCCGCAAGGAGTGCGAAAAGTATCTGGCCGCCATCGGCTACACCGACCCGCTGCTGGACGTGGCGAGGAGGGTGGAGGAGGCCGCCCTCAAGGACAGTTACTTCATCGACCGTCGGCTCTACCCCAACGTGGACTTCTACACCGGGATCCTCTACCGGGCCATGGGGATCCCCGAAAACATGTTCACGGTGATGTTCGCGCTGGCCCGTCTCCCCGGCTGGGTGGCCCACTGGAAGGAGATGATCGGCGAATCCACCAAGCTGGTCCGGCCCCGGCAGATCTACACGGGCCGCACCGGCGCCGACGCCCGGAAGGAGATCGAAAAGCGTTCCGTGGCGGCCCACCTCATCTGAACGAAAGAAGCGGGAGAAGCCGGCATGGGCGAAAGATTCCGTTTCCTGCACTGCGCCGATCTGCATATCGGCTCCGGCTTCACCGGGCTGAGCCGCCGGATCCCCGAACTGGACGGGGAACTTTCCCGGACCCCCTTCCTCGCCTGGCGGAACACCGTCGCCGTCGCTCTGCGGGAAAAGGTGGATTTCCTCCTCATCGCCGGGGACTGCTTCGACCGGAGCGCCCCCTCGCTTCAGGGGCGGATCGAGTTCAGGAAAGGGCTCGACTCCCTCTGCCGGGCGGGGATCCCGGTCTTCATCACCAGCGGCAACCACGACCCCTGGCCGCAGGCCTGGTCGGCGGCGGTGACGCTGCCCGAAAATGTCACCTTTTTCCCTCCGGGCGAGGTGAAACTCCACCGATTCTGCAAGAACGGCTCCGTCGCCGCCACCATCGGCGGCATCGGCCACGATTCCCTGAACGTTCTCGACAATCTGGCCGTACGCACCGGGGAGGCGCTCGAAAATGCCCCCGGAGTGCGGATCGCCCTGGTCCACGCCAACTTGTGCGGCGACCCCCACGCCGCTCCGGCGACGCTGGCGGAGCTGACCGCGCTGCCCGTGGATTACTGGGCGCTGGGGCATGTCCACAGCCGCCGGGTGCTCCATGAAAAACCCTTCGTGGTCTACTCCGGCTGTGTGCAGGGAAAGGACATCCACGAGCCGGGGACCCAAGGCTGTTACGTGGTCGACTGCGACGGTTTCGGGGGGCTTTCCCTCACCTTCCACCCCACCTCGGTGCTGGAATTCCAGGTGGTGGAAGTCGACGCGGGCGCTTCGGAAAATCTGGACCAGCTCCTGCAAATCTTGCTGGCGGAGCTGGAAAAACTCGGCCCGCAGGATAAGCTGCTTTTCCGGCTCAAACTCATCGGCGTCACGCCCCTCGACGGCGAACTGCGCCGGGTCGACCCGGAGGAACTGCGGAGCTTCTTTTACGAGGGTGTCAGAAACGCCTTCGACGGCGTCTTTCTCGAGGAGATCGTCCTGCTCACCCGGATGCCCCCCTCCGACGAATCCGCCGTGCTGCCCGCCGACGAGCTGGCCCGCGCCGCTGCCGAGATCGCGGAAGAGGGGGTGCTGGAAAAACTTTACGACGAGATGCGCCGGGTGCACCGTGAACTGCCGCCCATCCGCCCCGAGCGCTTTGCCGAACTCCGGAGCGAGGGCAGCGCCCTGCTGGCGGAACTGCTGGCCGGGAAACTGGGGCTGAAACCATGATCGTCCGGCGTCTGCACATCGACAATTTCGGCTGTTTCCACGATTTCGATCTGGAGCTTGCCCCCGGACTGAACCGGATCGCCGGGCCCAACGAATTCGGCAAGACCACGCTCCTCGAGTTCCTGCGGCGGCTTTTCTGGGGCTTCCCCGACAAACGGCGCAAGCTCGATCCTTACCCGGCCCTGAAGGGGTCGGGCCATTACGGCGGCTTTCTGGAAGTGACCCTGCGTTCCGGGCAGGCGCTCCGGCTGGAACGGCGGGGCGAAAGAGGCCGTCTGAAGCTGATCTGCCCCGACGGCCGGATCGAGGTGTGCGACGACATCGGGGAACTTTCAGCCGTTTCGGAAAACTTTTACCGCAACGTCTGCGCCGTCACCGTGGATGAAGTCACCGCCTTCGCCGCCCTCGACGACGAAGAGGTGCGGAACCGACTGTACGGCAACGCCTTGAGCATGGGGAGCCTTTCCCTTTCCCGTCTGCGGAAGGAGCTTGCCGATGAGGTGGGGAACATCTACCGCAGCCGGGGAAGCGGCAATCTGCTCAAAAAACTCGCCGGGGAATTCGCCGAAAGCGAAAAGCGCCTGAGCATCGCCGCGGGGGCGCTCCCCGCCTACGAAAAGGCCTTGCTTCAGGCGGAGGAGTTGACGAAGAGCGCGGAGAAGATGAAGGCGGATCTGTGCCGGCTGGAGGGCAGGATCGCCGCCTTGGAAAAACGGGCCCAAGCCCTCGAAAGTCTGCGGGCGGTCGAAGAGGAGGAGCGGCGCTTTTCCCGCGAGACGCCGCCGCCCGAACTGCCCGCGCCGCTTCCGCCCTTCGGCGAGAAGCCGCCGCAACCGCCACCCGAACCGGAGTTCCCGGAACGCCTTGTCCCGCCTCCCGTGCCGTATTCGGCCGGTTTGGACGGCAGATGCGACTGCCGCCGGGCGTCTCCCGTCACTGAAGAGCTCTGCAGATCCGTGGCGGAATGGGAACCCCGCATCACGGCCCTCGAAGCAGCCTGTTTCCGGCCCCGGTTCCCGATTCCGGGTTTCGTCTGCCTGGCGGCCGGCGCGGGCGCACTTGCGGCGGCGGGGCTGCTGTTCCCCGCGGGGTCCGTCTGGGGCATCCTTTCCGCATTCGCGGGGATCGGCCTTCTGGCGGCGGGGATCGTGATCTTCGCGCGCCGGGCCCGGGAACGGGCGGAGCATGGAAAGCTTCTTGACGAAGCCCGGCGCTTCAGGGAGGATCTCAACTTCCGTTTCTGCCTCAATCCCCTGATCGGGAACGGGGAGCTTCTTCCCCTGCTCGACGCCCTGAAATTCTGGCAGGAGCGGTGGAAGCTCTACGAATCCGAAGTGCAGAAATGCGCCTCACGCGACCGGGAGATCGAAGGGCTCCGGCGCGAATACGAGCTCCGGCGCAAGGTTTACGATGAGCGTTTCGCCGCCTTTTCCGCCCGCCGCGAAGAGTACGACAAAAGACGCCATTCCTTCGAAGAGCTGTGCCGGACCCGGAGTCAGGCTCTCGAGGACTGGAAGGTCAGGAAGAAGACCCTGGCTCTGAAACGGAGCGCGATCGACGCGCTTCTCGCCGAAACGGGCCGCGACCCGGTGGATGGAGAAGAGCTGGCCGCTTTGCGCCGGAAGCGGGAAGAACTCCGTTCCGGCGTGGAGGAGTCTTTCCGCCGTTCCGGGGCGGCCCGCAGGGAGGCGGAACTCCTGATGCAGGGGACCGACTGCGCCGTCGAGGTCAACGTGCGGGAACAGCTCCGGGGGCGGATGCGTTCCGCGGCGGAACGCGCTCTGGTCTTCGCCGCCGCGGGAGCCGTGCTCCAGAAGGCCGTGGAGCGCTGCGAAAGAGAGCGGCAGCCCGAACTGCTGAACGAGGCCTCGCGCATCCTCGCCGGATTCACCTGCGGCGCGTACACCCGCGTCTACAAGCAGCTGACCACGGGATCGCTGCGGATTTCGGGGCCGGGGGAGGGGAGCGACCGGGGCATCGACGAACTTTCCCGCGGCACCAGGGAACAGCTCTTTCTGGCCCTGCGCCTCGCCCTGATCCTCTCGCTGGACACGGGGGCCGAACCCCTGCCCGTGGTGCTGGACGACGTGCTGGTGGATTTCGACCCGGAACGCAAGCGGGCCGCCCGGCGGGAGCTGGCCGGTTTCGCCGCGGAGCGGCAGGTTATCATCTTCGAATGCGATCCGGGAGAGTGAGGAGGAGCGATTTATGGATATAACGATCCGTCAGGGCACCGTTTACCTCGAAAAGGCGAGCGGAAAGCGTTTCGTGCTGGTGAACCACAACCCAATGGCGCTGGAGTCCCTGCGCTTCTGGTCGGCTTCGGAAGACGCCCCCTTCGATCTGGGGGCTCCGGAGCGGATCACGGTCGATGAACTCATCGCCTTGCGGAACTCCGGGCAATACGAGGAGCTGGGGGATCTGCCGCCGGAACTTTTCCGGCAGCTGGCCGGAGCGCTGCTCGCCGCGGGGAATCTGCCCGAAACGGATCTGGCTCTGATCCGGGCGCTGCTCGAAGACGGGACAGGGGCTTGAAAAATTCCCCTTCCCGGTGTACATTAGTGTTACAACAGTTTTTTCGGCATCATAGAGGAGCAGACGCGATGGAACAATCCCGTGAGACCCATACCATTTCCGTTCTGGTGGAAAACCGTTTCGGCGTTCTCGCCCGTGTGGCCGGGCTTTTTTCCGGCCGGGGCTACAATATCGGTTCGCTGACCGTCCACGAGACCAACGACCCCCGCTTTTCGAAAATGACCATCGTCACCACCGGCGACAAGGACATCATCGAGCAGATCCACAAACAGCTGAACAAGCTGGTCGAGGTGGTCAACGTGGCCGACCTCACGGGGGGCGGCTTCGTGGAACGGGAGATCTCCCTCGTCAAACTGCGCACCCCCACGCCGGAGCTCCGCTCCCAGGTTCTGCAGCTGGTGGAAATTTTTAACGGCAGCGTGGTTTCGGTGAGCCGCGACGACATCGCCGTGGAAATTTCCGGACGCAGCGACCGCATCGACGATTTCATGGAGCTCATCCGGGATTTCGAGATCATCGACATGGCCCGGAGCGGCCGGGTGGCCATCGCCCGGTGCGCCAACCCCGCGGTGGACGTCTGATGAGAGTTTTGCTGTCACTCATGCTGCTCGTTTCGGGCCTGACGCTTCTCAGCGGTGCGGAAAAGCCCGGCCCCGCTCCCGCCCCCGCAAAGCCCGCTCCCGCCCCCGCGAAGAAGGAGGGGCCGTGGCGGGTCTCCGTCCGCCGCCGGGGGGACAAGTCGGTCTTCATGATCGGGGAAACGGCGAGTTTCATCTTCACCCTCACGGGGCCCGACGGCAAACGGGCGGCCAACCGGCAGATGAAGATCGAACTCTGGCTGGACGGGAAACACCATGTCCGCTACGGCAAGACCGATGCCACCGGGCGGATCCAGGCCAACATCAGGCCGGAAACGCCCTGTCTCGTCCGGAGCCGGGGGGAATACGATGCCGATGCCTTCGCCGTCGAAGCGGCCACCTTTTCCAATTTGCCGAGCGCGGGGCGGGATTACCGCCGCCACCTCAAGTACAAACCGCCGGTGACCGTCTACTGAAGCCGTGTCACTTGCGGCCCTTCGGGTCGAGAAAGTCCGCCAGACTTCGCCAGTATTCCGCGCCCGCGACGGCGATGATGTCGTTGTGCCCGGCACCCTTCACCTCGAAGAAGCGTTTTCCGGGGGAGCGGACGAGCGCGTACAGCTTTTTGCCGTGGTCCACGGGGATGACCGTGTCTCCGCTGCCGTGGGCGATCATCACCGGGAAGGAAACTTTGCCGATCCTCCTGTCGCTGGGGAAACGGTTCCCCGGCATCCATCCGAGGCCCGCCACGGCGTAGATGCTGGTGAAGGGGGCCTCCAGCACGAGGGCCCTGGCTTCGGGAACACGCGAGGCGAGATAACAGGCTGCCCCCGTGCCCAGGGAGTAACCGTGGATGACGATGTGCCGGGGCGGGACCTTCAGGGTCTCCGTAAGATATCGCCACGCCCGGAGCACATCACGCTCCACCGCCTCTTCGGAAGCCTTTCCCGTGCTCCTGCCGTAGCCCTCGTAGTCGAAGGCGAGGATCCCGTAGCCGTGGCGGTGGAAAAGCTCCTGCCGCCAGGCGATGGTGCCCAGACTTTCCGAATTGCCGTGGCAGTGGAGAAAGACCGTTCCGTCGGGCCGGGCCGGGGGAAGATAGCGCAGGGCGATGCGGCCCCCCGTTTCGAGATCGGCCGTCACGACCTCCTTCAAGCCGGGATAGGTGTCGTTCCGGGGCAGAAAGGTGAGCTTGTCCGCGATGATGCCGCAGCCGCAGATGATGAGAAAGGCGACCAGTCCGAAGAAGACGACCGCGGCGACGGGCAGTTTCCAGTACTTCATGGCCGGTGGAAGATGGCCGATCCCACCCGGATCAGCGTGGAACCGCAGGCCACCGCCGCGGGCCAGTCGTTGCTCATGCCCATGGAAAGCTCGGGCAGCGCGACGGCAAGGGCCTTTCCCAGTTCGTCCCGGCAGGCGCGGAGCCCGTCGAAGACCTTGCGGCAGACCGTTTCGTCAGCGTCGAGCGGGGCCATGGTCATCAGGCCCGCCAGGGTGATGTTCGGGGCCTTCGCCGCGGCGGAAGCCAGCTCCGCCGCCCGGGCGACGGGGAATCCCCCCTTCTGCTCTTCGCCGGAAACGCTGATCTCCAGAAAGACCTTGGGCCGGACCCCTTCCTCGCCCGCGATGCGGCTGATCCGTTCCACCAGCTCAATGGAGTCCACCGAGTGGATGACCTGCGCCACTTTCAAGATCTTGCGGACCTTGTTGCTCTGGAGCCGGCCGATGAAGTGCCAGCGGATATCCTTCGGGAGCGCTTCGGCCTTGGGGGTCAGGACTTCGATCCGGTTTTCGCCGAAATCCCGGACGCCCGCGTCGTAGAGCTCCCGGATGGCGGGCGCTTCGACGGTTTTCGAAACGGGCAGCAGCAGGACGCCGCCTTTGCCCGCCTGCTCCAGTTCCTTTCTGATGGCGAAATAGTTTTCCACACAGCTCATTGGGCCGCTCCGTTGAACTTTTTCCGGTTTTCGGGCACGGCGGCGGTGATCTTCGTGCCTTCGGGCAGGCTTTCGGTCAGCCAGACGTTGCCGCCGATGACCGAATTGTCCCCGATGGTGATGTCGCCCAGGACCGAAGCGCCGGAATAGATGATGACGTTGTTGCCCACGGTGGGATGGCGTTTCCGCCCCTTGATGAGGGCGCCGCAGGCGTCCTTGGGGAAACTCACCGCGCCCAGGGTGACGCCCTGATAGATCCGGACGTTTTCCCCCAGCACCGCCGTTTCGCCGATGACGACCCCCGTGCCGTGGTCGATGAAGAATCCCTTGCCGATGTGGGCGCCGGGATGGATGTCGATCCCCGTGACGGAGTGGGCGTACTCGGTCATCATCCGGGGGATGAGGGGGATCCCCGCGTCGTAGAGGACATGGGCCAACCGCTGGACGGCGATGGCCTTGAGTCCGGGATAGCTGAGGATGATCTCGTCGCCGCTTTTGGCGGCCGGGTCGCCGGCATAGGCGGCCGCGACGTCGGCTTC
>JAFSYV010000165.1 GCA_017443585.1 Lentisphaeria bacterium
CGCTCGACATCACCTCGCTGCCGGGCAAGCTCGCCGACTGCCAGGAACGCGACCCGGCCAAGTCGGAAATCTTCATCGTCGAGGGCGACTCCGCCGGCGGCTCGGCCAAGAAGGGCCGGGACAGCAAGTATCAGGCGATCCTGCCCATCCGGGGCAAGCTCCTCAACGTGGAAAAGGTCCGGCTGGACCGGGTGCTGGACAACAAGGAGGTCCAGTCTCTCATCTACGCCGTGGGCTGCGGCATCGGGGAAAACTTCGACGTGGCCAAGGCCCGCTATCACCGGGTGGTCATCATGACCGATGCCGATGTGGACGGTTCCCACATCAGGACGCTGCTCCTCACCTTCTTCTTCCGTCAGATGAAGCCCCTCATCGAGGCGGGGTACGTCTATATCGCCAAGCCCCCGCTCTTCAAGGTCACCCGGGGCAAGAAGGAGCGCTATATCGACACCGAGGACCAGCTCAACCGCTATTTGACCCAGCTGGGGCTCGAGGATCTGGAGTTCTTCGGAGCCGACGGCACCCCCATGGAAAAGGCCAAGGCCGAACAGCTCATCGAACTTTACAACCAGGGGGCGAAGATCACCGCCGGGCTGCGCCGGGGCGGCGGCTTCGAACCCGAGGAGTATTTCACCGCCATCACTCCCGAAGGCGTCTGCCCGCCCGCGCATCTGACCGTCCGTCAGGCGGACGGCATCTCCCGCAGCTGTTTCGTCTACAGCGACGAAGAGCTGAACACCCTCGTCGCCGAGGCCGAGCGGGAGCTGGACGAGACGCTGCCGCCTCTGCCGCAGGAGGCGACCGAGGCGGACATCGAAATGCGCCGTCAGGAGATCAAGCGGCGTATCGACATCACCCACATCTTCGAAGCCGCCGAGTGCACCAAGTTCACGCAGGAACTGGCCGCTTTCGGCCTCAAGCCCGCCGATCTGTACAGCGAGGGCGACGAAGTGCTCTTCAAGGCCGGGAGCGAAGAGGTGCACTCTCTGGCGGGCTTCTTCACCGCCGTCCGCCGCAGCGGCCAGTCCAGCGGCGGCGTCCGGATCCAGCGCTACAAAGGTCTTGGTGAAATGAACTCCACCCAGCTCTGGGAAACCACCATGGACCCCGAGCGCCGGACCATGATCAAGGTGACCATGGAAGACGCCATCGAAGCCGACCGGATCTTCAATCTGCTCATGGGCGATGTCGTCGAACCGCGGCGCGAATACATCGAAAAGCATGCCGCCAACGTCAAGGACCTCGACATTTAACGCACCGAAACACAAGGGAAAAGGAGAATCACTCATGGCTGACAAGGAAATGCCGGCAGTTCCGGCCATCGACAAGGACAAAGCGCTCCAGATTGCCATCAATCAGATCGAAAAGGAGTTCGGCAAGGGCTCCATCATGCGTTTGGGGGCCGAGGCCGCCGTGGCCGACGTGCCCGTTTTCAGTACCGGTTCCCTCGCTCTGGATATCGCCCTGGGCATCGGCGGACTTCCCGCCGGGAGGATCGTGGAGATCTACGGGCCCGAGTCCAGCGGCAAGACCACGCTGTGTCTCCACGTCATCGCCAACGCGCAGGCCAAGGGCGGCCGCTGCGCCATCATCGACGCCGAACACGCCATCGATCCTTCGTACGCCCGCAAGATCGGCGTGGATATCGACAATCTGCTGATCTCCCAGCCGGACTGCGGCGAGGACGCCCTCAACATCGTGGATATGCTGGTGCGGAGCAACGCCGTGGACGTGCTGGTGGTGGACTCCGTGGCGGCGCTGGTGCCCCGTGCCGAGATCGAAGGCCAGATGGGGGACTCCCACGTGGGGCTGCAGGCCCGGCTCATGTCCCAGGCGCTGCGGAAACTTACCGGCGCGGCCAGCAAGGGCCGCAGCTGCGTGATCTTCACCAACCAGATCCGCGAGAAGATCGGCGTCATGTACGGCAATCCCGAGACCACGCCGGGGGGCAACGCCCTGAAGTTCTACGCGTCGATCCGCATGGATATCCGCAAGACCCAGCAGATCAAGGTGGGCGACGCGGTGGTGGGCAACCGGGCCAAGGTCAAGGTGGTCAAGAACAAGATGGCGCCGCCCTTCCGCGTGGCCGAATTCGACATCATGTACAACGAAGGCATCTCCCGCATCGGCTCCATCCTCGATGTGGCCACCGATATGGGATTTCTGGAAAAACGCGGCTCCTGGTTCAGCTTCGAAGGCGAACAGCTGGGGCAGGGGCGGGACCAGACCAAGGCCCTGCTGGCGGCCAATCCGGAACTGTGTCAGAAACTCCAGGACCGGATCATGGAAAAGCTCAAGAGCAATCCCGGCGCCGGAGCCAAGGTCGACGCTTCGGAGTGATCCCTGAAGGAGGTTTCCCGTGTTCCGCGCATTCGGACGCTCCATTCTGCTCTGCGCGGCTGCGCTCACCTGCGGCGCGGTGGCGGCGGAGTCCGGAACTTTGCCGAAGGGGGGCGAATCGGCCCTTTTTTCCGGCCTGACCGCCCTGAAAACGGAGCCGGGAGCTCTGCTCGACGCCGCCCGCAGGGCCCTCGTCGCCGGGAATGTCCCCCGTGCGGAGCGTTGCCTCGCCCTTTTCCGGCGGAAGTTCCCCGGCCGTTCCCCCGGACTGCTGCCCTTCTGGATCGGCCTCGCCGCCAATCGGAGCGAGGAGGCGTGGGCTTACCTGCGTTCCGTTGCGGAAAAGGGGCAGGGCGAGGAGCGCTTCGAGGCGCTCTCCCTGCTGGCGGGCAGGGCCTTCGACGAAAAACGGTATTTCGTCGCCTCCGCCCTTTTCGGATCGTTGGATAAGAAGGAGGTACCCGCCCCGTGGCGGCTCCGCGGCCGGACCGGCCGGATCTGTTGTCTCATGAATTCCGGGGCCGTCGGCGAGGCGGAACAGCTGGTGAACAAGGCGGCCGCCGAATTTCCCGGCGAAGCGCGGCTCTGGGAGAAATACACCGTCTGGCTCTACGGCCGGTCCGGTCAGGGCCGGGCCGGAGATCTTGCCCTCTACTGGGCGCGGGTCGGGAAAAATCACCTGCCTCATCCCGATCCTCTGCTGTTCGAAGGGCTGAGCGCCGGCGGCGCCGCCGCGGTGAAGAAGGGGATGTTCGCCGAGGGCGAAAGGCTGTTTGCCGATGCCTGGAAGTTCGCTTCGAACGACGGGGAGCGGCGGAACTGTCTCGAATCCCTGGCGGAGCTGCAGAAGGACCATTTCCCCCGGCGCGCTCTCCGGACGACCGACTTTTTCCTGAGATTCTACAAGGATGAACCCGGACGGAGCAACATGCGGCTGGTGCGGGGCGAGGCGCTCAACAGGATCGGAGAGCATCGGCAGGCGCTTCAAGTTCTCTACGAGGTGCTGAACAACGGGAATCTTTCCCCGATGATCCGGGCCCGGGCCGCCCTGCAGGGGGCCTTTGCCGCGGAAAAGATTTCCAATCCGAGTCTGGCGCGGGAGCTGTACAATTCGGCCATTCGCCGGCTCGATCCCCGGAGACCCGAGGCCGGGCAGGCGAAGATGCAGCTGTTGGAGTTCTATTTGCGGACGGGAGAGTTCGACTCTGCCGCCGTGCTGGGGGAGGAGCTTTCCGGGCTCCCCGGCGTGGATCCGGAACGGCTGAGTCTGTGCCGTCTGCAGGCGCTGTCCAAACTGGAACGCTACTCCGCCGCCGCAACCGAGGCGGCGAAGCTGGCCCGTTCCAAAACGCCCGCCCTGGCTGCCGAGGGCGCCTGGCAGCTGGCCCGGCTGACGGAACTTCAGGAACGAGCGAAGGAAGCTCGCAGTCTCTACCTCGAATTTTCCCGGAAATTCCCCGGCGATCCCCGTGCTCCCGATGCGCTGCTGGCCGCGGCGGGGATCGCCCTCCGCAACCGGGATTTCGCTTCCGCCGCGGCGGAATTCGGCTCGTTCGCCCAAAAGAATCCCAAGCGGAGCGACCTGAGGAAAGCCCTGTGGGCGGCCATTTACGCCCTGCTCCGGCAGGGGGGGGGGGGCCAGGAGCGCCAGGCTTCGCAGCTGCTGGAACGGCTGAAAAAGGAGTTCCCCGGAAGCCGGGAGTACGAGCTGGGACTCATGGAGCTCGTCCGCTACCGCTTCGACCGGGCCGTGCACAGCACACCTCCGCAAGACCGGGCCGAGTACGGCCGGGCCCTCGAACTGCTGGAGCCTTTCCTCAAGGACCGTCCGAAAAGTCCGGAGGTCCCCCAGGCCCTGCTGCTGGCGCTGAAGATCTCCGACAAAACCGGCAAACACACCGGAACGCTCGAGTATGCGGACCGGATCCTCAACAAGTTTCCCAGTTCCGGCGAGGCCGTGGACGCCGCCTTCTTCGCCGGCAGCTCCTGCTTCCGGAACGGCGATTACGTTCGGGCCCTCAAGTATTACGAGCGGGCCCGCGAATTGGGCGGAGGCGGCCTCGTTTCGCAGGTGGCCGCCGGAGAGGCCGCCGACTGTCATCTGCAGCTGCGCAAACCCGAGGATCTCGAAGCCGCCCGGAAGATCTACCGGGGGCTGGCCGACAAGAGCGAAAACCCCGCCATGCGGGCTCAGGCCCTCTTCAAGCTCGGTCTGGCCTGCGAATACGCCAAAATGAACCGGAAGGCCATCGACGCCTACGAAGAACTGCTCAAGCTGGGGGGCGATTCCCCGGAAGCGCGTCGGAGCGCCGGGATCGGCGACTGGTGCGCACGGGCCGCCCGCAACGCGCTCCGGATCATCCTGAGTACGCGGGATATGCCTGAAGGCAACCAGCGGGCCTACACGATCCACGATCTCTATTCCAAGCTCGGTCTGCCGGGAAGTGACGAAGAAATCAGTCGCTATCGTGCTGAACTTGATAAGATTTACGACCCGCTCGATATGGCGGGCAACTCAGGGAGAAACAGATGAAATATTGGGAGATTTTAACCAGTTCCGGTCCCGTCATGTGGATCATCGTCGGGGTTTTCGCTCTTGCCATGATCCTCTTTCTGACGAAGGTCATGCAGTTCCACCGGGATGAGATCAATATCCCCGAATTGCTCAAAGGACTGCGGAACACTTTGCAGCGCAACGCGTTCGTCGAGGCTCTGAGCCTCTGCGACAACACCCCCGGCCCCACGGCCAAACTGCTGGGCGCGGCCATCCTCGCCCACCAGAACGGCGATGACCTCCGCATGGCCATGGACGAGGTCGCCATAGCCGAGATCCCCCGGCTGGAGCGGTTCATCCGTTTCATCGGATCCCTCGGCTTCATTCTGCCCCTTCTGGGCTTCCTGGGAACCGTGTACAGTATGACCGACGCCTTCGGAACAGCCTCCAGAATGAGCTCCGGCCTGCCTGTCGCCATGAAAAATGCCATCAACAACACAGCGGCGGGGCTCACCTTTGCGGTCATCTGCTATCTGGCCCACAATTATCTGGCCGCCAGATTGGATGCCATTTTGCTGGATATGGAAAAGGCCTCCATGGAGATCATCTCCTTTTTCGACCGGCGGTCCCCCGCGGAGCAGGGAAAATGATTCTTCGGAACCAACGGAAACTGGGGATCAGGCGCTACACCTCCAAGGTGCGGATGTACACCGGGTGGCCCCCCATAATCGCCCTGGTGGACATCTTCTTCCTTCTGCTGTGGTTTTGGGTCCAGTTCAGTTCTTCCGTCCGGCTGGCGGGGATCCAGGTGGAACTGCCCCGGGTCAAGGCTTCCTCCATCGCGGTCATCGATCAGTTTGTGATCTCCATCATGCCGGCAGGCGTCGGCGGGAAGTTCCGGATCCTTTTTCAGAATCAGGAGGTGGACCTCGAAGAACTTCAGAGGAGACTGGCGGACCTGACCCAGAAACTGGGGGACCTGTCCCGGAAACCCGCTCCCGTGGTGGCCATACTCGCCGACCGGCACGTTCCCTACGAACTGGTATCCGAGGTGCTGGCCAGGGTGGGCAATACGGGGCTCAACTGTTTTCTCCCGGTCATGCCTCCCAAGGCGCAGCCGGAACGGAGGTTCGAAAAGTGACGAATCTGCTGAAAAGCGGTTCCGACCGGGCGATCTGGATCAAGAGCGTCCTCATCGTCGGCGCCATCGCCGCGCTGCTGCTCTGGGGAACCCGCCATGTGGCCCCGGCTGCGCCCAGGACGAGTTCCTCCGACGTCCGGGTGTTTCTGCTGACTTCCACTGGGGGGGCGGAACGGGCCTTCCTGGAGCGTTGGGCGAAACTGAACGACCCCGGCAGGATCTTCGGCTACCGCTCTTCGGGGGCCTTCGCGGCGGAACTCTTTCCCGGCAAAGGCAAGGAGGCTGAGCCTCCGGTTTTTTCCCACCGGCCCGCTTCGGCCTTCACGCCGGAACTGACGGTCCCGGCGTATCCCGTTCCCCGGACGGGGGTGAGAACTGCGTTTTCGCCCGTGCCGCTGCCCGTGCTTGCCGGGCATGAGATGAAGAAGCTCCCCCTCGCCGAAGGAGCGGTCGTTTACGATGAAACGGGCCAAGTCCGGCTCTCCTTGACCGGACTCAAGGGAAACACGCTCCACGGCCCCCTGATGGTCCGGGCCGAGAGGACCATCGGCGGGACCGAGTTCCGGGTCGTCGGACCTTCCGGCAACGATGAATTCGACCGGAGCGCGCTGGAGGAACTGGGGCGGCGCGTCCGTCAGGGGGGATCCTTCGCCGGGATCCTGACGGTCTGGGGCGGCGGAAAGGAGACCAGATGATCGAGCTGAGCGTCAGTGACTTTTTCAGCCTTGTTCTGCTGTTGTCGACCTCGTGGATCGCCTATCTGGCCCTGAGGCTCCAGTACCGCAGCAGTTCCCGCGAGTGGCATCTTTCCAGCCGGCAGCTTTTCGAGTGCGACAACTGTCACCTTTCCTTCGTGCCGGACGAGCCCGTGACCATTTGCCGCTGTCCGCGGTGCAACGCCTACTGTATAAAAAGGAGCCGGAGACGCAGATGAAAAAATTCCCGAACCTCTTTCTGGCCGGAGTTGCGCTGGCTTTGTTCTGCGGCGGCTGTTCCTCCTTTTCCCTGCTGCCTTCCGGGACTCCGCCCGCGGGGCCCATCGTGGAAAATCCCACGCCGCAGAAGCTGACCCGGAGCGAGATCGAACTGGCGCTGGGCACCCGGCTGGCCGCCAGCGCCATGCAGTATTTCCCCGGATCCCCCGTGGCGGTGGAGGCCGACGCCGCTGCCATGCCCTTCGCCAAAGCCGCCGTGGCCGAGGCGGGCCGGATCTGCGGCGTCCGGCTGGAACTGGCCGCCGCCGCCGTCCTGAACGGGAAGAAAAAAGGGGACAAACTGGAGTTCGAACTCTTCCACTTCAACGCCTCGCTGTGGAAATGCTCTTTCGAACTGAAAAAGTGAAAGCCTTGCGAGTATGCCCGAAAAACTGAAAATATACTTCGCCGGTTCCGGCCGGATCGCCCTGCCGGTGTTGACCGCCCTGAGCCAAGCTTCCGGGATCGAACTCGTCGGCGTGGGCACTCAGCCTGACCGCCCCGTGGGCCGGAAACGGCTCCTTTCGCCCACTCCCGTGGGGGAACTGGCCGCCGGATTGGGGTGTGTACTCCACAAGCTCCCCGACATCAACGCTCCGGAAGCGCTGGCGGCCATTCGGGCCTGTGCTCCCCGGATGATCGTGGTCCTTTCCTTCGGCCAGCTGCTGAAGCAGCCCGTGCTGGAACTGCCGGAGCTGGGGTGCGTCAACATCCACGGTTCCCTGCTGCCCCGGTGGCGGGGAGCTTCTCCGGTCCAGCAGGTGCTCCTGCACCGGGAAAAGGAGACCGGCGTCTGCTTCATGCGGATGGAGCGGGGACTGGATTCCGGCCCCGTCTTCCGGACCCTTGCCATGCCGATCCCGGAAAACTGCGGCGCGGACGCTCTGGAAATGGCTCTGGGCCGTCTCGCCGCACAGGCGGCGGAAGAAACGCTCCTCGACATCGCCTCGGGGAAGCTTCAGGCCCGGCCCCAGCCGACCGAAGGCGTCACCGTCTGCCGCAAGATCACCCGCGCCGACGGGGCGGTGCGGTGGGAATTCCCGGCAGAGCGTATCGAAGCCATGAGCCGGGCTTTCGAAAATTGGCCGGGAGCCTTTTTCGATGTGAAGTGCGGCGGCGCCGTGTGCCGGGTGACCATCGGCCGCGCCGCCGTCAGGAACGACCTTTCCGGCACACCGGGGAGCCGTCTCGCGCCCGATGACCGCAAGCGCCTGATCGTGGCCTGCGGCGAAGGGGCCCTCGAGCTGCTCGAAGTGACCCCCGCCGGACGCAAACCCATGCCCGTCGCGGCTTTCCTCAACGGATTCCGCGGGGCCGAACTGGAATTTTTGCCCGGGAGTCTCCCGGAAAACAAGACCCTTTAACGAACGGAAAAAAGGAATGAAAGTCAACGAAGTCAAAGAGATCATTCTCAACTGCGAGAAGCTGGAGCGGCGCTTCGTCATGCTCCGGAACGGCCGCATCGAGGCCTATGAGATCGAACGTGACGACAAGACGCCCAAGGTGGGAGACATCTACCTCGGGCGCATCGTCAATCTGGACTCCATGCTGCAGGCGGCCTTCGTGGATATCGGCGCTCAGAAGAACGCCTTTCTCCACTACCACGACATGCTGCCGGGGAACAGCGGGCTCATCGAGCAGTACCGCATGGAAAACGAGGGCGAGCAGGCGCCCGCTCAGGGCGAGACGCTCAGCGTCAAGCGGCGGAAACGTCAGGCGGGCAGCACCCGGAGCGCCACGGAATCCGAACGGCGGAACAGGCGTATTTCCGCAAGCGACATCCCCAACATCTTCAAGCCCGGCACCGAGATACTGGTCCAGGTGGTCAAGGCGCCCATCAGCACCAAGGGGGCGCGGGTGACCACCGACATTTCCATTCCCGGCCGCTTTCTGGTGCTCATGCCCTACTGCGAACATCTGGGGCTTTCGACCCGGATCGAGGGCGGCGCCGAACGGGAACGGCTGAGGAAGGTTTTGGCCGAGCTGGAACTGCCCGAAGGCATGGGGCTCATCTGCCGCACCGTGGGCGCGGGCCGGAAGGCCGGTTTCTTCAAGAACGATCTGGACATCCTGCTCCACTACTGGTACGATATCGAAAAGGCCATGGAGTCCGCCAAGGCGCCTTCGCTCCTTTTCACCGAACCCAATCTGATCGAACGGTCGGTGCGGGATTTCCTCACCGAGGATTTTTCCGGCGTCGTCGTCGATGACAAGGACGCCTACAAGGAGATCCTGAGCACCCTGAAACGCATCGGCGGCCGGAAGATGGCGGGGAAGGTCCACTTCTACAACTCGGCCACTCCCGTCTTCGACTACTACAAGATCAACGACCAGCTCAAGGAGGTCTTCCAGCGGGAGCTCCATCTGCCCGGCGGCGGGGCCATCGTCATCGACGAGACCGAGGCCATTATCGCCATCGACGTGAACTCGGGACACGGCAGGAAAGGCGCCGCCGACCAGCCGGATTTCATCCTCAAGACCAACCTGGAGGCCGCCGAGGAGATCGCCCGGCAGCTCCGGCTCCGGGATATCGGAGGGCTGGTGGTCATCGACTTCATCGACATGCGCTCCCAGAAGGACCGGGACGAGGTCTACAAGACCATGAAGAAACTGGTCAAGGACGACCGGGCCAAGACCAAACTGCTCCCCGTGAGCAAGCTGGGGCTGATGGAAATGACCCGGCAGCGGGAGCACGAGAGCATCCTGGACCAGGTCTTCAACCCCTGTCCCTACTGCGGCGGCACGGGGCTGGTGAAATCGGCCCTGACCATGAGCGCGGAGATCCAGCGCCGCCTGAACTCCGTGCTCCGGGACCGGCGCTACAAGGACGTGGGAGCCATCCGGGTCTTCATGCACCCGGAGGTGCTGGCCCGGCTCCGCAACGAGGATTCCCAGCTTCTGGACGAGCTGGAAAGCAAATACAATCACGAACTGAGTTTCCGGATCGACCCGCTGCTCCATTTCGAGGAGTTCAAACTGGTGGACCCCGATACCGGGACGGAATTGAAGTGAGGACTTTTTCGGGAAAATCGTCTTTTTTTCGGTTTTTTTGGTTTTTACACTTGACAACGGCCCGGAGTGACATATACTTTATATAAAAAGGCCGTCGTCGTCACGGCCGTTTCAGAAAGGATATTATGACAAGACTGCTGATCGTCGAGTCTCCGACCAAGGCCCGTACCATCGGAAAAATGCTCGGCAAGGATTTCATGATCGTCGCCTCGATGGGGCATATCCGCGATTTGCCGGAGCATGAGCTCGGCGTGGATATCGAACACGGGTTCGCTCCCAGATATGTGGACACCCCCCGCAGCCGTTCCGTGGTGAAACAGCTCCGGGAGTGCGCGGCCAGGGCCGACGAGATCTATCTGGCCCCCGACCCGGACCGGGAAGGGGAGGCCATCGCCTGGCATATCCACGAAGTGCTGAAAAACAAGACCAAAGCGCCTTTCTACCGGGTGACCTTTCACGAGATCACCCGCTCCGCCATCGAGCAGGCCCTGCGCAACAAGGGGCAGATCGACCTCAATCTGGTGGACGCCCAGCAGGCCCGGCGGGTCCTGGACCGCATCGTCGGCTATCAGGTGAGCCCCTTGCTGTGGAGCAACGTCAAGAAGGGCAGCAGCGCCGGGCGGGTCCAGTCCGCCGCGCTCCGCCTCGTGGTGGAACGGGAGCGGGAGATCGCCGCTTTCGTGCCGAAGGAGTATTGGGTCTTCACCATCCTGTTCGGCGCGGAAGCAGGGCTTTTCAGGAGCAAGCTGTTCAAGATCGACGGCAGGGATTTCACCGTTCCCGACGAGAAGGGCGCGCTGGAACTGGAGCAGAGCGTCCGGGCCGGGAGCACCCCCGTCATCGCCGCCATCACCGCCCAGGAGCGCCGCCGGACTCCCCCGCCGCCCTTCACCACCAGCACGCTTCAGCAGAGCGCCAACACCGTGCTGCACTACACCGCCACCAACACCATGCGCTACGCCCAGCAGCTCTATGAGGGCGTGGAGCTGGGCAGCAGCGGGCCGGTGGGTCTCATCACCTACATGCGTACCGATTCGGTGACCGTGGCCCGTGAGGCTCAGGTCGCCGCCGCGGCGTTCATCCGCTCCACCTGGGGGCCGGAATACGCGCCCGAAAAATTCAACTATTTCCGGAACAAGGCCGCCGCTCAGGAAGCCCACGAGGCGATCCGTCCCACCGACGTCACCCGGACCCCCGAGTCTCTGGCCCCCTATCTGGATCCTCCCCAGCTGAAACTCTACACCCTCATCTGGAAGCGTTTCGTGGCCAGCCAGATGACCCCCGCCCGGCAGCGGCTGACCACCGTCGATGTGGAGATCCGCGGGGCCGACGGGCGGCTCTTCGACTTCCGTTCCACGGCCACGGTCACCCTCTTCCCCGGCTTCACCCGGCTCTGGGAGGAAAACAGCAAGGACCGGGAGGAAAAGGAAAATGCCGCCGTTCTGGGCCGGCTCCGGGAAGGGGAACAGGTCACGATCCGGAAGTTCGACAGGGAGCAGAAGTTCACCGAACCTCCGCCCCACTACTCCGAAGCCTCCCTCATCAAGGCGCTGGAGGAAAACGGCATCGGCCGCCCCTCCACCTACGCCACGATCCTGCGCACCATCCAGGACCGGGACTACGTCCGCCGGGAGCAGGGCAAGCTGATCCCCGAGGAGCTGGGGTACGAGGCCAACGATTTCCTCACCGGGAAACTGCCGCTGCTCTTCGATATCGGCTTCACGGCTCAGATGGAGTCCAAGCTCGACGAGATCGAAGAGGGGAAACTGGGGTGGATCGACATGATGACCGAGTTCTACCGGCAGTTCGTGCCCTGGCTCGCCGCCGCGAAGGAACGGCCCCAGATGGACGGAGACGTCTCCGGAAAACTGCTGGCCTGCTTCGAGGATCTGGCCTTCGACCCGGCGAAGAAGATCGGGGCCCGGTCTTATGATGACCGGCGGTTCTACCGCTCCCTGAAGAAAAAATTCGACGCCGACCACACCGTTTCCGAACGGCAGTTCCAGGCTCTTCTGGCCATGGCCGGCCGCTACCGGGACCGCATCGACCCCGCGCGCCTCGCCGCGCTCCCCCAGGAGTACCGGGAACAGCTGGAGCGGGTTGCAGCTCCGGCGGCCGAGGCGGCTCCCGCGAGTGCCCCCGATCCCAATCTGCAGGGCGTCTTCGCCGCCTTGGGCAAGGTCGCCTTCGAAGCCCCGGATCCCAAGCGGAAACGGGTTTTCGACGACAGGAAGTTCTTCACGTCGCTGAAACAGCAGTACGAAAGCGGCAAGGCCCTTTCCGAGAAACAGATCGCGGTGCTCAAGCGGATGGCTGCGAAGTACTATGGGGCGATCGGCGCCGAGCCCGGTGTCGCCGAGTTCCTCGGCGAGCAGGTCCCCGAAAGCGCCGGGAAGAAGAGCACGCGCGCTCCGGCGGCGGCTCCTTCTCCCGACACCGCGGCGCAGGCGGCGGCGCTCCTCGGCGAACTGGCCGGGGTCACCGAGTGGGCCGCTCCGGTCAAGCGCGGCCGATTCACCTACGACGACCGCAAGTTCTACGTTTCTGTGAAAAAGCAGTTCGATGAGGGCAAAAGCCTGAGTGCTAAACAGATGGCGGCCCTCGCCAGACTTGCGGAAAAATATCGCGAAAAAACGGACAAGCAAAAATAGGAAGAAAGATCATGGCGGAAGAAAAAAAGGAAGTCGAACAGACTCAGGCCGGCGCCGAAAAGGAAGTCGAACAGACCCAGACCGGAGCCGAAGAGAAACAAGGCAAGGAAGGCAAAAAGCCCTTCAATTGGCGGAAGACGCTCCGCATCGCCGGCTGGACGGCGGGCGGGATCGTGGCGGTGCTGATCCTGGCCTTCATTTTCCGGGATCCCCTCATCGAACTGGGCGTCAAGCACGTGGGCTCCTTCCTGACCGGGACCAAGGTCACCATCGGCAGTTTCAAGACCACGCTGAAGGGCTCCGTCGAAGTGCGGGACTTCAAGGTGGGCAATCCCGAGGGCTATCATAAGCCTCACGCCATCGAAGTGGGCAGCGTCAGCGTCAAGATAGACGTGGGGACGCTCCTCAAGGAAGAGCCCATCGTGGAACATGTGATGGTCAAAGGGGTCCGGATCGACATGGAGGTCAAGGGGACGCGGAGCAATCTGACTGAGATCCAGGCCAATCTCGAAAAGGTCGTCGGCCAGGAAGAGGCCGCCGCCAAGAAAAAGAAGAAGTCCGGATCCGGGCCTCAGCCGCTCATTCAGAAGATCGCCCTCGAGGATATGCGTCTTTCCATGTCCAGTTCCACCCTCAAGAGTTCGGTCCCGATCCCCATCGCTCCCATTTATCTGAAGAATGTCGGCGGCAAGGGATCCTCGCTGGATGAAACTTTGCTCACGCTCTTCAAGGTGCTGGTCAAGACCGCGGATACGGCGGGCGGGACCATCATGGGGGGCGTCGATGCCGTGGGCAATGCCGGGAAGAAAGTTTCCGACGGCATCAAGAAGCTGTTCAAGTAAGGGGAGCCGCTCCCCGCGGAAAACAGGAATTTCGAAGTCGAGCAGAAGGTAAAAGAGATGTTTTATTACGACGTTTATCCGAAGGTGGTCCCGGCGGATGAGGTTTCCGAGATCCGGATCCGGCCCCGTTACGGCCATGCCGCGTTCCATCCGGAACGGGAGATGAAGGTCACCCATTCCCCCTATGACCGGACTTCTCCCCTGAAAGAGATCCCCTGGCGCATGGACGGGGAAACTCTGGTGTTCGAGCTCCTTTTCGAGTCCGAGCAGGAGCACTGCATCACCGTCGAGGAAACCACGCCCAAGGGCGGCGTGAGGAAGATCGGGTTCCGGCTCTACTCCCTCGAGCCCGACTGGTACGCCCTGCGCCCCTTCAAGGGGGATATCCACCTGCACAGCACCCGGTCGGACGGCAGCGAGGAGGGCCGCTACATAGCCGCCCGCTACCGGGAAGCCGGATTCGACTTCATGGCCCTCACCGACCACCGGCTCTACGAGCCCTCCGTCGAGGTCCGGGATTACTGGAAAGAGATCAATCCCGACTTCAAGCTCTTCCCCGGCGAAGAGGTGCACTCCCCCGACAATCTGGTCCATATCGTGAACTTCGGCGGCTCCCGGAGCGTCAACGCCCTCTACCGCGAGGACGAAGAGAAATACCGGAAAGAGGTGGCCGCCATCGCGGAAAGCATCCCGGACAAGATCCCTGGCAAGGACTACTTCCCCGTGGCCGCCTCCGAATGGGTCTTCGGCAAGATCCGCGAGGCGGGGGGCTTGGCCGTCTTCTGCCATCCCTACTGGAACGTCGCCGCCGGGAACGTCAACCCCGAGTGGGTCAACGACGAGATCCTCAGACGCCGGAAATTCGACGCCTACGAGGTGATCGGCGGCTTCTACCGCTGGCAGTACCACTCCAACAACCTTCAGGTCGTCCGCTACTACGAGGAACAGGCCAAGGGGAACGTTTTTCCGGTGGTGGGCGTCAGCGACTGCCACGGCGTGGACAGCTTCCCCTTCGATCCCGGCGTGTCCCGGCAGGGCCGGATGACTTCCGACAGTTCCGACGGCGATCTCTTCGACTGGTACTACACCATCGTCCTCGCCGAGGAGTGCGAACTGCCCTCTCTCATCGCCAATGTCAAAAAATGCAACAGCATGGGCGTGTGTGCGCCTTCCGGCGAACGGCCCGAACTTTTCGGTTCGTTCCGGGCGGTGAGATACGGTCATTTCCTGCTCCGGGACTATTTCCCCCAGCTCCGCGATTTCGCCGCGGTGGAAGGTTTGCTCATGCAGCACCACCTGGCCGGAACGGACAGCCGCGCCGCCCTCGAAGCCGTGCGGGGACGCACGCAGGAATACCGGGAACTGAGTTTCAAACGCTGAAAAAGCATAAAAAGGAGATGTCATGAAAATCTGGTACTTTGTTCTGCTGCTCTGCGCCGCGGCCGCCGTGCAGGCGGGAGCCGTGAGCGACAGCAAGGTGGACGTCATCGCCCGGATCGTCCGGACCGAATTCAACAAGGTGAAAAACCCCACCCGTCCGGGCAAGTGGCAGATCTACGGGAACTCGGGCGACCCCAAGATCAAGACCAACATCTACGCCAAGGTCCAGAAGGAGGTCAAACCTTTCGAGGCCAAGACGAAGCTGGTCGGGATCCCGGCGCCCGCGGCGCGTGAGATCAACAAGGAAATGACGACCCGTTTCCCCTACAAGACGCCCGAGGAGATCGCCAAGGGGGCCGTGATCGAATCCGAACGGGAATACCCGCTGGCCGCCGTCAAGGACAAGGTGACGGTCCGCTTCACCCGCAACAGAAAAATGGAAACCATTTCGGGCGAGCTCCAGAGCATCCGCGAGGACGGTACGGTCTTCGAGATCGGCGATCAGCTGGTGCGCCTTTCGGAAATGATGGAAGAGGAGCGCAAATACTTCAACCCCGAACTCAACCGCGAGGCCCGGAGCAAATTCGCCGATTATTTCAAGGCCAATTACAAAAAGATCGTGCAGAACTACAGGAACCGGCTCTATTCCCGCGAAAAAGCCAAGATGCTCGATAACGAGAAGAACGGCTACATTTTCTACAAGGGCGAATGGCGCACGGCCAAGTTCGTGACCGATCAGCTCATCGTCTACTACAAGAAGAACACGGACAAGCGTCTGCAGGTCGAAAAGACCAGCTTCGGGTCCAGAAGGTACGTGGCGCCCAAGAAGGAGAAAAAGTGACGCTGCGGCAGTCGCGATGGAATTCCGCTGGACCGTTTTCAACGGCGTCGAAATAACTCCGGAACGGGCGGCCGCCTTTGCCGGCGTTCCCGGGAAAATCGACGGCGCCGCCGGGGAACCGGCCGCTTTCACCGACTTTCTCTTTTCCCGGCCGACGGCGCCGGAAGAGCCCGAAAGCGCCCTTTTCATGTGCCGTTTCACGGCGGAAAAGGCGGGGTTTCTCGCTTTCGGCGTCGGGGCCTGCTGGTTTTGCCGGCTCTACCTCAACGGTCGGCTGCTCCTGGACAACGGCGAATGGGGCAACAAGCCCTGGCCCATCCCGCCGCGCCCCGAGAATTTCACCGTCCCCGCGCCCGTCAGGGCAGGGGAAAATCTGCTGGTCGTCACGGTGAAGTCGGCTCCGGGGGAGCCGCTGCAGCTGGCCTTCCGGGCCGGGGAATTTCCGGGGATCGGGGAGTGCGTCCCTTCGGCCGCCAATTTCACCGCTTTGAGCCAACTGCCCGCCTACCCGCCCGAGGGGACGGAGGCGCGGAAGCGCGCCCGGATGCTCATTCAGAACGGCGTCAGGAACATGCGCAATCCCGTCTTCAACCCCTATGCCGTCGATCCCGCTCTTGCCGGGGAAAAACTGCGCGGGCTCGAGGAACGGTACCCCATCCTCTTCTTTGACGAGCAGGCTCTGGACGGGATAAAGGCTGAGCTTGCCCGGACCGCTCCGCGTAAAGACG
>JAFSYV010000011.1 GCA_017443585.1 Lentisphaeria bacterium
CTCGGAGAGGGCAATGTCCGGGGAAACGGCCCGGAAAACAGCAAAACTTCCGGCAGGCTCTCCGGCGCCGACGTGCGCGATGCCATTCTCCGCCGCGCCGGGACATCGGGTCCCGTGCTCCTGTTCCTCGACAACGTCGAGAAGTGCGGAGAGATCTTCGAGGGAGGCGCGGCCCGGTTCTTCCCGGCGGGTTTTTCCGAAAGGGTAAAAATCAATGTGGTCGCGACCGCACGTGTCTTCGATGCCGCCCCTGAGGACGGAAGCATCGTGGAGTTTCCGCTCGGCGACCTCTCCCCGGCCCCCGCCCTGGAACTTCTCCTGTCGGAGCACCCTGCCGAAACAGACGAGGAGAAAAGAGCGGCGGCGAATGTCGCAAGGCTTCTCGGGTATCGTGCGCTTTTCCTCCGGCGTGTGCCGGCGATCATCGACACGAAAAATTACAGCAGGACGAAGGTGATCTGCCGCAGCTACACGTCCCTTGTCAAGGCTCTGGAGAAGGATACTTTGACGACCATTTCCTGTACGGGCAAGGTCGATGAACTCCATCTTCCGGGAAAACTGTGGGAGTTGACCATGGAGTCGCTTTCGGGGTGTCTTCTCGGTGATGCCGCGCTCCGGCTCATCCGTCTGGCGGCGCACTTTTCCGCAGACGGTTTCCCGAAACATCTCCTCCGGCGCCTGTGGGACACGGAGGTATTCCCGAAGTTCGGGGAGAAGGAGATGCCCCCGGAGGAGGCATTCGAATTCGTATTGGAGATGTGCCGGGTCTACAACATCTTCCAAGGCACGGATCCCATCCGGATCCACCGCCTCGACCGCGAGGCGATCCTCCGCGAGCTGGGCGATGCGGAGCCGGAATTCGTCGACGCCGTCGGACACTCCCTCGCAAAATACTATGGTGCATCTTCCGAAATATGGTCCTCCCTGACGGAACAATTCCCCCGCATAATCCCGTGGCTCCCCGATGTCATCGCCAACGGACGTTTCTTTGCAGAACTCCTGGCAGAACATCCAGATCAAGAAGACAAGTGCCCGTGGAAAAAGCTGGATGGCGGAGACTGGGCGTACCTGCTTGGAAAGCAGCCGCAATTCAAAGACAGGTGCCAGTGGGAAAAACTGGACGGCTGTAACTGGGCATGCCTGCTTGAAATGCAGCCGCAGTTCAAAGACAGGTGCCAGTGGGAAAAACTGGACGGCCGGGACTGGTCAAACCTGCTTATGGAGCAGCCGCAGTTCAAGGACGAGTGTCCGTGGGGAAAACTGGATGGCAGAGACTGGGCCCGCCTGCTCCAAGAGCAGCCGCAATTCGGAGACTGGTGCCCCTGGGACAAGCTGAACGGAAAAAACTGGGCAGACCTGCTTAAAGTTCAGCCGCAATTCGAAGTCAGGTGCCAGTGGGAGAAATTGGATGGCGAAAACTGGCCGGAACTGCTTGAGTCTCAGCCGCAGTTCGAAAGCAGGTGCGCGTGGGGGAATTTGGACGGCAAAAACTGGGCGTACCTGCTTGGAAAGCAGCCGCGGTTCGAAGGCAGGTGTCCATGGGAGAAGCTGGATGGAGAAGACTGGGCGGACCTCCTTCGAAAGCAGCCACAGTTCGCTGCCCAACATCCATGGGAAAAACTTAGCGGCGGAGACTGGGCATACCTGCTTCGAAGGCAGCCGCAGTTCGCGGACAAATGTCCGTGGGACAAGCTGGAGGGGGAAAACTGGGCGAGGTTGCTTGAAAAACTGCCGCAGTTTGTTGGCACGTGTCCGTGGGAAAAACTGAACGGAGAGGACTGGGCAGACCTGCTTGAGGAACAGCCCCTGCTCGCTGATAAATGCCCGTGGGAAAAGCTGGAAGGCAGAAACTGGGCGTGGCTGCTCGTTAAACAGCCGCAATTTGCTGACAAATGCCCGTGGAACAAGCTGAACGGAGTCGACGTTGCGGACCTGCTTCGAAGGCAGCCGCAGTTCGCGGACAAGTGCCCGTGGGAGAGGCTCAATAGCTGGAATTGGGCAAGACTGCTCGGGCAACAGCCCCAGTTCGCGGACAAGTGCCCGTGGGAAAAGCTAAACGGCGGGGACTGGGGAGACCTGCTTGAGGAACAGCCGCAGTTTGCAGACAAATGCCCGTGGGAGGAGCTGAAAGGTGAGGACTGGGCGTGGTTGCTCGTAAAGCAACCGCAACTGACTGACAAGTGCCCGTGGGAGGAGCTGGAAGGTGAGGACTGGGCAATTCTGCTTGGGAGGCAACCGCAGTTCGCAAACAGGTGCCCGTGGAATAAACTTGATGGCTGGGACTGGGCAATTCTGCTTGGGAGGCAACCGCAGTTCGCAAACAGGTGCCCTTGTAAAAAGCTGGATGGCAGGAACTGGGCAACTCTGCTTGGAAAACAGCCGCAGTTGGCCGACAAATGTGATTGGAGCAAGTTAAGCGAACGCGATTGGAAAAAATTATTGAAAGAACAGCCGCAACTCGCCGATAAACACCCGCAAAAAAACTGAGGAAACCACGGACGAGGGGCGATCACTGACCGTACATGCAAGAGTCGGTACGTCATCACCGGACATTCCCCGGAAATTCCTCGACACACCACTGACCATACATGCAAGAGTCGGTACGTCATCACTGCCGTCGCCGTTTACGGGTTTTGGGAATAAAATCCCAAAAGTTGGTTTTTCAAGTGCTTTTTAGGAATATAATCCCAAAAACACAAGACTGTCATTGCGGCTTCGTTTCCGTTTTACGCGGCGGAGCCGCGCTGTTTATTCAACACCGACCTTGCTCCCGCAGGGAGAAAACTTCACAAGTGGAGCGACAGCGGAACGTCTTCACAAGCGACCGGAGGGTGCGTCTTCATCCGCCGTCGCCGGAGGCTATGGCGGGACAAGCAAGCAGGCGGCTCCGGAGAGGTGAAGATGTGAAGAAAAGCCTGGCGGCTTTTGAGTGAAGAGCTTTTGCGATTGCCGCTGGCGCGGCAAGGCACAAAAGGCAAAAGCGTGAAGTGAAGCCTTCCTCCTCCGCCGAGGCTTCGGAGGACAAGTGCGGCTTCGTTGACCCTTTTTTGCCGGCAAAAAATGGTCGGGGCGGCGGGGATCGAACCCGCGACTTTCTGCTCCCAAAGCAGACGCGCTGAGCCACTGCGCTACGCCCCGTGGCGGATGCCGGCGTCTAATATACCCCTCGGCGGAGCTTTTTGCAATGCGGAAGAGGAAAAAAAGCCGTTTTTTCCCTTCGCCCGGACGGGGCTACGCCCCCTTCTTCTGACCGCCGCGCATCATCAGCGCCATCCCACCCAGCGCCATGACGGCGGAAACGATGAAGAGCCAGCTGAGCTTTTCGTGCAGGAGCACGATGGAAAGAAAGGCCGCCAGCAGCGCCGAGAGATATCCGTAGGCCCCCAGCATGGAGGAGGGGACGAACTTCAACGCCCGCAGCCAGAGCATGAAGGCCACGCCCCCCGTGAAGACCCCCATGTAGACCATTCCCAGCCAGAGCCGGGGCGTCATGGCGCCGAAGTCGAAGGAGGAACGGAATAGCACCATCACCAGCGGCATCATCAGCGCCCCCGCAAGAAAGGTGAACATGGTCACGCCGAGGGAATCGTAGCGCCTGACCACCCGCACCCCCCCCACGGTGTAGACCGCCCACGCCGCTCCGGAAAGCAGCGCGAACATGTCCCCGAGAAAGGTGGAGGCCCCCGAGCTCATGAACATGTCGCTGCTGCGGGAGAACATGGCGAGCCCGATCCCGGCAAAGCCGATGACCATGCCCGCGATCATGCCCGGAGAGATCTTTTCCTTGAGCCAGAGCCAGGCGACGATGACCGTGAAGATGGGACTGGCGTTGGCCAGCAGGGACCCCCGCGCCGCCGTGGTGTATTTGAGCGCGGCGAAGACCAGCACCCCCTGTATCACCACGCCCGAAAGGGTCAGCCCCAGCAGGGCCTTCCAGTCCTTGGCCACCATGGGAAAGAAAGCCCTGCGCCGGGCGGGACTCCCCAGCACGAAGGGGAGGAAAAAAAGCCCGCTTATGGTGAAGCGGATCCACGACAGCAGCATGGGATCGCAGCGGTCGGCGTCCTCGCCGAAAAGAAACCGGGCCGCCGGATAGTAGCTGGCCCAGAACAACGTGGCGAAAAACCCCAGGGAAAGTCCCTTGACTTTGGCGGAAATCATTTTCTCTCTTTTACGAACCTTTTCGAATGTTTTCGTCGGATCGGCCCCCTCCGCGGCGGGAAGGGGAACCGTCGGCTTCTTACTTCACGGCGACTTTGACGGAAGCCTTTCTGCCGGAGATCACGTGGGTGATCTCGGCCCGCCAGACGCCCGGAGGAGCGTTGAAGGGGAAGAACACCGTGTGCCGCCCCTTCCCCGCCGGGAAGAAGAAGTTCCGGGCGTAATGCTCCAGCTCTTTTCCGTCGGGCCCGTAGAGGGCGAAGTGGAAGACCTGCGGCCCGACGGTCCCCTCCGCGGCGAAGTCGAAGACGGCCTCGCTCCCGGAAGCGGCGGCCGCGGGGCCCTTGAGCGTCACTTTCTTCACCGGCCGAGGCAGAACAGCGTAGAACATGCTCCAGGCGGGCAGGATCTTCATCTCGAAGGTGTCGGTGAAGCCCAGATACTTCCCGGAGCGGATCTCGTAGACGTGCCCTTTCTCCGGGATCCTGACGATGACCTTTTCGGCCTTGGAAAAGTCGAAACGGCCCTGTCCGCCCTTGCTCACCACCATGCCGGTCCGGCTTCCCGGCTGATGGAAGGCGTAGAAGCGGCCGGTCCCGTTCTGCCGGAACCGGGCGTGGCAGCCGTAGAGGGTGCCGTCTGGACGGCTCACCCGGGCGAAGGGAGCGACCCCCGCCTTGAGCAGAAGATCGCCCACCTGTTTCTGCCACAGCTTCAGAAGCTGAGCTTCCCCCTCGGTGACGGTGGCAAGCTCCCCGCCCGCGCCCCCGGACTGGGTGACGCTGTAGCGGCTGATGAGGAGATTAAAGTTCATCCCGCCGCCCTTGCCGCAGGCTTTGAACTGATTCAGGGGCTGCCCCTGCTCCGGCGTCTCGAAGGAGCCCTTGACCCCGGAAAGGGTGATGTAACCCGGTTTGACGGGGCCCCTGTACGGGGCGAAAAGCCGGTTCAGCGCGGCGGAATCCCGCCTGCGGCCGTGGCCGTCGAAACGGCCCGGAGCGCCGTCGGTGATGACGATCCCGCCCCGCTCGGCGAACTTGACCAGCGCGTCGATCTCACCGTCGGAAAGGGCCAGGGCCATGGGCAGGATCACCACCTTATAATCGGCCGGGATCCCCTTGCCGACGATCTCCTCGCCCGCGATGAAGCGGGATTCGATCTTCAGGTCTCCCAGCAGCTTCATCCACGAAGTCTGGGTGTCCTGCCAGAGCTGTTCGCCCACGGTGCAGATGGCCGTGAAGAGGGAGGGCATGGAAAAGAGCACCGCCACTTCGGGCTTCGTTTCGGCCTCCAGCCACACCTTGCCGATGCCCCGTTTGAGCTCCTTCAGGGACTTGGAAAAATACTTCATGTTGTCGGTGATCTTCCAGTCTCCGGCGATGGCGCAGCCGTAGTAGTGATAGGCCAGATTGCCCCCGTTGATGAGGGTGTACCACATGGTGTCGTAGTTGTAGGGCTCGAAATCCAGATGGCCGTGGGTGTAGCCGCCGCCGCACTGGCCCGCCAGCAGCTGGCGGCGGCCGAAGTCGTTGACCATGGTGGTCTGGACTCCCGCGTAGTAGCCCACGATGCGGCAGTACTTCATCAGCTCCCACCAGTTGTAGCCGTAGCCGGGCTTCTGAGTTCCCGTGGGCCCGGTGTGGGCGTTGGGGACCAGAGCGGCCAATTCATCCCGCATGGCGCCGAAGAAGCACTTGGCGAAGACCTTGGTCATGAACATCTTATGATCGACCCAGGGGGCGAAGTTCGAGTCGGACTTGAGCTCTTCCCGCTGCTTGGGGACCACCTCGCCGAAGTCCGCGAAGGAGCTGCCCCAGACCTTGTTCAGGGCGGCGATGGAGCCGTACTGCTTCTTCAAGTCCTCCCGGAAAGCCGCGAGGCAGGTGGGGGAGTAGCAGACCGACTGCCCGAGGAACATCTCGTCGCCGCTCCAGAGGTTGTTCACGTCGTAGTAGCGCATCTTGCAGCGCCCGACCATCAGCACCGTATCGTCGCGGAGCTGTTTCCGGAAGGCGGGAGAGGAGAAGCAGGGGTTGCGGACCGGGCCCGTCTTGATGTCCGCCCGGTAGGGCCGGAACCAGGTCTTGTCGTCCCCGCGCCGGGGGATGGGGGCGTAATTGTTGCTGCGGAGCTTGCGGATCCTCCCCTCCGAGATCCGGCGGGGGTCGCCCGTGATGACGAATTCGAAGCCTAAGTTCCGCAGGGATTCGCAGGAAACGGGGCCGTTGTTGATGAAGCCGTGGTAGTCCAGCAAGTCCAGAGGCAGGCCCGTGACGGCGAATTCGCCCCAGCCGGTCCCGGCGGGCACCTTGTTCCGGAAGGTCCGGACCCGGACGTAATTGAGGCCCGTGGCGATGCCGGGCACCTTGACGGCGAACTCGAGTTTCGCGCCGGGAGCGCGCTTTTCACGGAAGACCACCTCGCCGTGATTGTTCTCGATCTCGACCAGCGTCTCATCCCCGGCCGGGACGCCGGAAACGGCGAACTTGACCGGAGCAGGCCGGCGGAAGATCCGTTCGGGATCGGCGAAGGTCACGACGGGACGGGAGGGCCCCGGCAGCGTCACCCTGGCCGCCCCCATGTCGACGACCCTCTTCTTCCCGTCCAGGATCCGCAGATAAACGAGGACGTCTCCCGCGGGGAGACCCGCGGCGGGAAGCGGGATCACCTTTTTCCCCGCGGCGAGGGTCAGGGGCACGGAGCGCTCCCCCAGCCGGTCACGGTTCAACGTGCGGAAGGAGAGTTCGAGGCTCCCTTCGAACGCCCCGGCGCTCTTCAAAGTCACGCCTTTCTCATCCGCGGATTCGAGCGTGACGGCGGGCTTGATGCCGCTCAGGTAGCGCAGGACCGCCATATCGACCTGATAGTCGAATTCGAACCAGGGGAAGTCCCGGCCGTAGACGATGTGGAGCGCGCCCGCCCGGTGACTTTCCTCCGGGATGAAGGCTGCCACGGCGTTGAAACTTCTGTTACGGAGGACGCTCAGGGAATTCCCCCGGCGGCAGAGCTGGAGCGCGAAGGGGGCCCGCGTGGTGCGCATCCGGGGCACCAGAGCCTTGATGTCGCCCCGGATCCGCTTGCCGGTCAGTTTTTCGGGGATCTTGTTGCAGCGGAAGAAGTAGAAATTCGTCCCCTGCTTCTGCCACGACTCGAGGATCGGCACGAAGTCGGGCCCGGCGCCGGAGAAGTCGAAATCCATGATGCAGACCACGGCGGGCCGGGGCGAAAACTCCTTCAGACAGGCCACGGTGTAGTCCGAGAGCCGGTCGGCGAAGGTCACCTGGTTGACCGAATAGGCCCCCGTGGAGGAAAGGATCTTGCGGATGAGCGGGATGTGGCGGAATTTCAAGTCGTTGCGCTGGGCGTACTCCACGATCCGGCGGCGGCCGTCGGTCCTGGCGATGCGGCCGTCCACGTCGGTGAGAAAGAGGATCTCGGGCGGCACCTGCGCCGCGGGCTTGAACCAAGTTTCGTGGGGCGTCGCGTTTTCCATGGAAATGGGCTCCAGCAGGCAGAGGGGCATGTGCCAGGTCTCGTCCAGCTCCCGGCGGGCCACCTCGCGCAGGCCCTGCTTGACGGAGGAAAGAGGCTCGGAAAAGATTTCCAGGTCATCCACCAGCAGTTCCTGTTTTTCCCCTTTGCCGCCCCGCATCGAAAACCGGATCATGGCGGCGTTGTCGGGCATGCGGAACTTCAGCTCGAACTTATGCCAGTCGAAGGGGCGTTTGGTGTAGAAGATCGTCTTCCTCAGGGTCTTGAGCCATTGGCCGTCGGGGCCGAAAAAGGTGACGCCCGCGTAAGAGAAGTCGCCGCCCGTGACGGACTTCGCCCGGAACCTGATGCGGTACTCCAGTCCCGGTTCGGGCAGGAAGTCCCAATAAAGCATTCCTCCTTTGAGGCAGCGGCCCCGGGTTCCCGGCGCGGAGTCGAGCCACGTGACGCCGGAGTTCTTCCGCCCCGCGAAAAGGGCGCCCGCGGGCTGCTGCTTCTTTTTGGCGTCGGCCCGTTCGAATCCGGAATTGGCGAAAAGAGCGCCTTCAGCCGGGATATCTCCGGGTTCGACCTCACGCCCGTTCCCGTCGCCGATGGCGATGCGGCAGGGGAAGGCCACTTTGCCGTAAGTCCGGAAGGGCGCGGTCTTCTGGACCAGATACCCCTTCTCCACGACATTCCACGCCCGGCCCGCGTTCTGGCCCATGCCGCCGTCGGGCAGCAGTCCGGGGACCTTCAGGACCAGAAGATCTCCCTTGCGGAAGAACTCGACGGGGCGGTCGGCGGCATGATCGCCGTTTTCGAGCCGGTAGACGGCGACGGGAACATTCCGCGCGTCGGCGGGCAGCCGGACGCTCCGCCAGGAGTCGCTGAACTGGCGGTTGAAAGTGACGTCGATGAATTTTTCCGGCGCCCGGATGTCGCTCTTGAGTCCGTAGAGGATCTGCGCCTTGGGCTTGACTCCGCTCAGCCGCTCGACCTGAACAGGCAGCGCGCCCCGGAGTTCTCCCCGGCGGAAGGGAGCGGCCGCCGCGGTCCCCTTCACGTCGGGAGTGAAGAGAACTCTTATCGCCATGCTCCGGCTTTTCCCCGGCAGGATCGGCTTCTGCGTACTGAAGAACTCCTGCGTGTAGCCGCCGGAGGGCCCCTTGAGGGTCCAGTTCAGCAGCCCGGCGGTTTCGTCGGCGGGATAAAAGATGACAGCCCCGTCATTCCTGTCGTCGCGGACCGCGAGCACGGGGTGCTCCGGAGCCTGGGAGAAAAGGTATCTCTCATCGGAACGGAACTCCTTGAACGCCTTTCCGCGGGGGTGCAGATAGCAGTTGACCGTGTCGTTGCGGAGCAGATAAGCGCGGGTATTCAGCGACACGTCCCAGGGGGTCTTGCCGACGTTCTTCAGTTCCCAGCGCAACGTGAATTCGGGCTTCGCTGCGGAAAAGATGTAACTCTTCCACAGCCGCAGTCCCGGAAAGGCCAGACTCCGCACGGAAAAGTCCGCCCGTGTCTCCGCGGTCGTGACGGTCATCCCCTCGAATTCGAAATCCAGACGGTTGGTGTACTCTATCCCCTGGGTCTGCGGCCCCTGATTCCGGCCGATCTGGTCGTCGAAGCTGGCGCCCTTGCCGAAGACGGGATTCCACTTCTTCCCCTGCACGACGAGCTTGCGAACCACCGCTCCGCGGGGATCGATCTCCACGTCGAAGATCTTGTTTTTCACCTCGACGGCGCCCAGCGCCATCCCCAGCAAAACCAGCGCGAACGCAAAAAGCGATTTGGACATTTTTCGATATCCGCCTTTCTCCGAAAAGTAAAAAAACCCGTGGATACGGGGAGGTTATGAAGACCTGTGCATTTCGACCGATCCCGGATCAGACCGCCGGCTCAGTACTGGGAGGCCGGACGGGGACGCCAGGTTGGGCCGTCCCATCTCTTGTTGCAGTAGGTGTAGTCGGGCGCCGACCGCTCCGGCGTGGTGACCAGGTGGCCGTCGCCGTAGAGGACCTGCGCCGCGCCGTTGTGCCGGAACCCCATGGTCTTCCCCTCGGAGTGATCGGGGCTCCAGGCGCAGCGGTAATCCACCTTGCCGTTGCCGCAGCTGTCGGACATGAAGACGATGACCGAAGGCTTGGCGATGGTCACGAAACGGACCGGCCCCTGGCTCCCGGAAAGATATTCGTTGATGGCCATCGACAGGAACACCCGCCCCGTGTCGGCCGGGTAGTTGCACTCGGGGCCGGGGCAGTATTTCCGGTAATCCAGCCGGTCGGCATTGACTTCGGGGCAGAGATACTTGTGCCGGGTGAGGACTTTGGTGGTTTCGTGCCGGTGGAGACCGCCGATGTATTCGGTCCCGGACCAGGACCAGAGTTCCTTGTAGACCCGCCATGACGAGTTGCCCCGGTTGAAGTAGTTGGTGGCGGCGGTCTTGTAGTAGGGGAAGAATCCCTTGTAATCGCCGATGTAGAAGCTCAGATACTTCCCCATGGTGTTGAAATTGGAGGCGCAGGTGCTCCCCTTGGCCCGGGCGCGGGCCTGCTGCAACGCGGGCAGCAGCATGGAAGCGAGAATGGCTATGATGGCGATGACCACCAGCAGCTCGATCAGAGTGAAGGAGTCCGCGGCGGTCCGGCGATGCTTTCGGGAATCGGAACGGTTCATGACATCTTCCTTTCGGTAATGGTGATGTGATCTCAAAAGGCGCTTTGATGATAACTTAACACCAACCGGACCGAAAGTCAAGTCCCCAAAGCCATATTTTTCGCATCGCCGGGAAAAAATTGGCAAAACCCCCTTTGCCGTGCTATATTATGACCCGACGGCAATTATTTCGGAGAAGGTTTGCTTTTTATGGAAGTCTCTCAGATCACCAGCGCCCACAACGAAGGGATTAAACATCTGGTCCGGCTGCGGGAGCGCCGGGAGCGGGAAAAAGAACAGCTCACCGTGCTGGAAGGCTACCGGGAACTCACCCGGGCCGACGAATACGGCATGGTCCTCACCGAAGCGTGGTTTTCGCCGGAACTTTTCCTCGGCGAGAACGAAATTCCCCTGCTGGAACGGCTCAACGCCAAAGGCGTCCGGCTCTTCCAAGTCCCCCCGCATCTTCTCACCAAAGTGACCTACCGGGACCGGCCCGAGGGGCTGGTGGCCGTGGCGAGAATGCTCAAGCACGAACTTTCCGGGATCCCCGTCCGGGAAAACGGCCTCTATCTTCTCGCGGAGTC
>JAFSYV010000166.1 GCA_017443585.1 Lentisphaeria bacterium
ATTCAGTGCTTTCCCTGTGTTGTGCTGAAAAATCTCTCCGCATCTCACCCACTCCCACGAATCGGGGATGTCGAAGGGGATTTCGTCGGCGATGCTGCGGTTTTTTCCCCCTGTTTTCTCATAAGGCAAATTATCGGGACCCCGAAAACGCGGAGCAAAAAACGGCACCCTCCTCGGAGTGCCGTTAAGCTGGAATGAAAAGTGAGGAGCCTCTGTCAGGCCTGCTCTTCTTCTTCGGCGGCGGCCGCGGTGGCCGCGTTGCGGCGGCGGCGGCGCTCCAGCTCCGTCAGGTAGAGCTTGCGGAGACGGATGTTCAGCGGCGTCACTTCCACCAGCTCGTCGTCCTCGATGTACTCGAGAGCCTGTTCGAGGGAAAGCCTGCGGGGCGGAGCGATCTTCAGCGCCCGGTCACTGCCCGCCGCCCGCATGTTGGTCAGCTGCTTCGCCCGCTGGACGTTGACCACCAGATCCCCTTCCTTGCAGTGTTCGCCCACGATCATACCTTCGTAGCACTCCGTGCCCGGATCGATGAAGAATTCGCCCCGCTGCTGGAGCCCGTCGATGGCGAAGGCCACGGCCTTTCCTCCCGCCATGCTGACCATGGTCCCGTTCTGACGGCAGGGGATGGTCCCCCGGAAGGGCTCGTAGTGGTCGAAGACATGAGCCACCACCGCTTCGCCCTGCGAGGCCGTCAGCGCCTTGCTCCGCAAGCCGATGAGCCCGCGGGTGGGGATGAAGAATTCGATGACCTGCCGGGGACCTCTGGATTCCATCTGGATCATTTCGCCCCGGCGCAGTCCCACCATTTCGATGAGCTTGCCCGAGAATTCGTTGGGCACGTCGATGGTGAGCCGTTCGATGGGCTCGCACTTGACCCCGTCGATCTCCTTGCAGATGACCTGGGGCTTGGCCACGGCCAGCTCGTAACCCTCGCGGCGCATGGTCTCGATCAGGATCGCCAGATGGAGCACCCCCCGGCCCGAAACTTTGAAGGCTTCGCCGTTGGCGGTGTCCTCGACCCGCAGCGCCACGTCCCGCTCCGTCTCGTTGAAGAGCCGTTCCCGGAGCTGGCGGCTGCTCACGTATTTGCCCTCACGCCCGAAGAAAGGCGAGTCGTTGATCCGGAAGATCATGGAGATGGTGGGCTCGTCGATGGCGATCTGCGGCATCTGCTCCGGATGTTCCGCATCGCAGAGCGTGTCCGAAATGTCGATCCCCGAAATGCCCACGATGGCGCACAGGTCGCCGCACTGGACCTTCTGGACCTCCTTGCGGCCCAGCCCCTCGAAGACGAAGAGCTGCTTCACCTGAGCGGGCTGCGTGGTCCCGTCCCGCTTGATGAGGGAAAGGGGCTTGCCCAGATCCAGTTCGCCACGGTAGACCCGGCCGATGCCGATGCGGCCCACGAAGTTGGAGTAGTCCAGGGTCGCCACCTGGACCTGCACGGGACCTTCCCGGTGGACCGGCGGCGGCACGAACTCCACGATGGCGTCGAGGAGCGGGGTGATCCCGGTGCGTTCGTCGTCGATCTCGCGGATGGCCCAGCCGTCCCGGCCGCTGGCGTAGAGTGTGGGAAAGTCCAGCTGCTCGTCGGTGGCGTTGAGTTCGCAGAAGAGGTCGAAGACCTTGTTCTGGACCTCCGCCGGCCGGGCGTCGGGCTTGTCCAGCTTGTTGATGACCACCACCGGGCGCAGGTTGAGGGCCAGGGCCTTTTCGAGGACGAAACGGGTCTGGGGCATGGGCCCCTCGGCGGAGTCCACCAGCAGCAGCACGCCGTCGGCCAGCTTCAGCACCCGTTCCACCTGACCGCCGAAGTCGCTGTGCCCGGGGGTGTCGATGAGGTTGATTTTGATGTTCTTGTATTCGACGCTGATGTTCTTGGCGAGAATGGTGATGCCCCGTTCCCGTTCGAGATCGTTGCTGTCGAGAAAGCAGTCCGTGACCACTTCGTTGTCCCGGAAGAGCTTTGCCTGGCGGATGATCTGGTCCACCAGCGTGGTTTTGCCATGGTCCACATGGGCGATGATCGCGATGTTGCGCAGTTCTTTCATTTCAGCTCTTTTCCTCACGAATTATGTTATCCACATAATATAGCACAAAAGGAGTGCAATATCAAGCAATTACGGCTCGCAGGCCCGCGAAATTCCGCAAAAAACCTGCGACGGCGGCCCCGCCGGAAGCGGATGAGCTCTTTTCCCTTTCGCCGGGCCCTCCGGCGCTCCGGTCCACAAAAGGGGGGAAAATCCATCCGGAGGGGGTTGCATTTTTCCTCATGCGATGGTATATTATTTCGGTGGATTATCTTTGACTTCACGACTTTCGGGAGGAGTATACCGTGCTGAAATCATCACGTCATCTTTTGCGGGCCGTCGTCTTCGGGGCGATCCTGACGTCGCTTTTCTTCGTTTTCCGGCTTCAGGCGGCGGGAAAAACGGAACGTTTCGCCGAGGAGCAGCTTTCCGGCATTTCGCTCAAGGTCCAGAGGATCCTGGTCAAGAATCACTACCGGCGGCTGCCCCTTTCGCCCGAAGTGGCCCGGAGCCACATCGATTTCTACATCAAGGCCCTCGACGGCGAAAGGAGCTTCTTCACCGAAGAGGACATCGCCGGTTTCGATCTGGATCCGCAGAAACTTTACGACGCCCTGCGCAAGGGGGATAACTCCCTCGCCTTCCAGATCTACGCCCGCTACCGCGCCCGCTACCGGGCCTACCGGGAGTTTGCCGTGAAAATGCTCCAGAGCAAGATCGATTTCTCCAAAGATGAGGAGCTCGTCACCGACCGGAGCAAGCTGCCATGGTGCAAAAACGACGCCGAACTCCACGAACTCTGGCGGAAACGGATCAAGAACGAGGTCATCTTCTACCGCCTCTTCAACCGGGCGCTGAAGGAGAGCACCGACCCGGAAGACCGGAAATCCATGGAAGACGCCGCCCGCTGGAACGCCGGGACCCCCGAATCCAAGGTGATGAAACGGCTCCGCGACGTGAGCAACGCCGTGGAAAAACGGGAAAAGATCGACATCCTGGGCATCTACCTCGATGCCCTGACCCACGTGTACGGTCCCCACTCCAACTACATGCCCCCCAAGGCGGCCAAGGACTTCGACATCAACATGAGCCTTTCGCTCACGGGCATCGGCGCCACGCTGACCACCGACAACGGCTTCATCAAGATCGTCTCTCTCGTTCCCGGCGGTCCGGCGGCCCGCGACGGCCGGCTCAAGGTCAATGACCGCATCGTGGCCGTCACTCAGGAAAACGGCGCCACCACCGACCTCATCGACATGCCGGTGGAGGAGGCGGTCCAGTACATCCGGGGCAAGGAAAAGACCAAGGTCACTCTTTCGGTGCTTCCGGGCGACAAGGGCCGGAGCGCGGTCCCGGTGCGCATCACCCTGACCCGTGCGAAGATCCTCCTCACCGAAAGCGAAGCCCACGGCAAGATCCTCACGCTGAAGGGCAAAAAGGTGGGGATCATCACGCTCCCGAGCTTCTACATGGACTTCGACGGCGCGATGCGGGGCGACGCCAACTTCAAGCGGTGCAGCGAAGATGTGCGCAGGATTTTGGCCGACTTCCGGAAGAAGGGCGTCCAGACGGTGGTCATGGACCTGCGCCGCAACGGCGGCGGGAGCCTGGCCGAAGCCGTCTCCCTGACCGGCCTTTTCATCCCCACGGGGCCGGTGGTCCAGCGCCGGGATTCGAAGCGCAACGTCACGCTGGCCGTGGATGACGACTCCGCGGTCGAGTGGTCGGGCCCCCTGGTCGTCATGATCAGCAAGCTCTCGGCCTCGGCGGCGGAGATCTTCACCGCCGCGCTCCGGGACTGCGACCGGGCGGTGGTGGTGGGCGACAGCCGCACCTTCGGCAAGGGGACCGTGCTGCAGGTGGAACGGCTGCAGGAA
Organism: Lentisphaeria bacterium; assembly: GCA_017443585.1. GTDB lineage: Bacteria > Verrucomicrobiota > Lentisphaeria > Victivallales > Victivallaceae > UBA1784. The sequence continues at coordinate 3,908 of JAFSYV010000166.1, forward strand.
GGATTTTCTCTCTTCGGGCAGGGCCGGCGGGACGTCGGCAGCATGACCTTCGAGATCGAGATGTTCTACCGGATCACCGGCAGTTCCGTCCAGCAGCTGGGGATCCGTTCCGACGTTCAGATCCCCTCCGTCAGCGAGGCCATGAAGGTGGGCGAACTTTACATGGACAACCATCTGCCCTGGGACAACATCGACCCGGTGAGCCGGGCCCGCTTCATCCCCCATCTGGAGGAAAAGATCGCCGTCCTGAAAAAGAACTCCGCCGCCCGGATCGCCGCTTCGCCGGAGTTCCGTTCCCTCGAACGGCGGATCAAGGTCTACCGTGACCACCGGAAGAAGAATTCCGTTTCGCTCAACGAGGAAAAACGCTGGAAGGACTACCAGCAGGAAAAACAGATCGCCGACGCCGAAGAGAAGGAACTGGGCCTGAAGGACGACAAGAAGAAAGACGTTCCCGACATCGGCCTCAGGGAAGCCGCCGCCATCGCCGTCGATCTCTACACGCTTACGCAGGAAAACTGAAGCTCCCCATGGACCGGGATCTGCTGCTGAGTTTGAGCGACGATGAGCTTTCCGCGCTCTGCCGTCTGGAGTTCTGCCGGGGGACCGGCAACGGCGGCCAGAAACGGAACAAGACCTCCACCGCCGCCCGGGTGGTGCTCCTCGAGGACGAGCGCTTCGCCGCCTCGGACTGTACCGAACGCAGTCAGCACCGGAACCGGGCCAACGCCCTGCGGAAACTGCGGCGCCTCATCGCCTTTGAAGTGCGCTGCACGCCCCCCGTCCTGCCGCCCCGGATCACTTGCGGCGTGACCCACGCCGAGTACCCTCTCAATCTGGCCCATCTGCTGGACGTCCTCGACGGCTGTTCCTACGACCACAAGGCCGCCGCGGCCCTCTGCGGCGTCAGCGTCAGCGCCTTCCTGAAACTGCTCCGAAGGGACGACGCATTGTGGGAAAAAGTCAACTCCTCCCGGGAAGCCCTGGGACTTTATAAACTCAAATGCAACTGAAAGGATTTTTCTCTCCCATGACCTACGAAGAAAGAATGAAATGGTTCCACGAAGCCCGGCTGGGCGTCTACATCCACTTCGGGCTCTACTCGCTCCTCGGACGGGGCGAATGGACCATGTACTCCGAACGCATTTCGCCTGCGGAGTACGCCCCGCTTGCCGATGAATTTAAGCCCGAAAAGGGGTGCGCCGACGACTGGTGCCGGACCGCTGCCGCCGCGGGGGCGAAATACGTGGTCCTCACCACCCGCCACCATGAAGGTTTCTGCCTCTTCGACAGCAAGTACTCCGACTTCACTTCGGTGAAGCACGGCGCGAAGCGGGACATCGTGCGGGAATATGTGGACTCCGCCCGGAAGTACGGGCTCCGCGTGGGGCTGTATTACTCCCTCCTCGACTGGCGCTTCCCCGGCTACTTCGAGCCGAAGCGCTTCCCCGAGTCCAGGGAGGCCCTCGTGGCCCAGGTCCACAATCAGGTCCGTGAGCTCATGACCAACTACGGGCAGATCGACGTGCTGGAGTACGACGGCGGCTGGATGGCCGACCTGAGCGGCACCAAGGAGGAGCGGATCGGCTTCTGGAAGGCCCGGGAGCTCAACGCCATGGTGCGGGAACTTCAGCCCGGCATCATCATCAACAACCGCTCCGGCCTCGACGAGGACATCGACACCCCCGAACAGGTGGTCAAGGCCTCCGCCAAGGGGCGGGCGTGGGAAAGCTGCATGTGCATCGGCGACAGCTGCTGCTGGGGCTACACCCGCTTCAATCCCAACTGGAAGACCCCGGAACAGCTGCTCCAGCACCTGCTGAACGCTGCTCAGGGGGAGGGCAACTACCTCATCAACATCGGCCCCCAGCCGGACGGAAGAGTCCGCATCGAAGAGTACGAACGGCTGGCCGCGCTGGGCCGCTGGCTGGCGAAGAACGGCGAAGCGGTCTATGACTCCCGCCGCTGTCCCCTCATCGGCACCTCCGCTCCCGGCGAAGTGGATCTGAATCTGCAGGGCGGCTGGACCCGGAAGGGGAACACGGGCTACTAGTGCATCGTCCGCTGGCCGGGCCGGACCGCCACGGCCATCAACGTGGGGACTGCCCCCCGGCGGGTGACGCTGCTCGCCACGGGCGAAGAGTTCCCCTTCGACTACGACGCCGTCAGCGGCAAGCTGCGCGTCTGTGACCTGCCCGCGCTGCCGCCCGATCCCCTGTGTTCGGTCCTCAAAGTGGAGTTCTCCGGTCCCGTCGAACGCAAACCGGAACCCCAGCTCGCCCGCTGGCTGTTCTGAAAAGAGG
>JAFSYV010000012.1 GCA_017443585.1 Lentisphaeria bacterium
GAAAGGCGGCTTCCCGGGCGGGAGTGACCGTCGCATTTTTCTGCACGTCGCGGCAATAAGTGCAGCTTTCGCACTTTTTATCGCAGTCGAGGCGGATTTTCGCGTAGTCCGCCGGGAATTCCGCCCCGGAAATGATCTGAGGCCGGAACAGCTCCGAATGGGCCGGCTCCGTCAGGTCGAGCAGATTGCCGTTCCAGCCGCCTTCGAGGTAGGCGCTCGCCGCGGCAAGCGGGTTGAAATTGGTCCGGGTGGCGAGCTTCATGCCGTCGCACAGCTCCTCGTACAAGGGGACATCCTCGGGCCGGATGAAATTCGTGCGCGAGAGGAAATTCGCGCGGTTTTCCTCCTTGGCGAGAAAAACCGAACACTCCCCCTTGAAGACGAAGGCGTTGTCCATCTCGGCCGATTCATGCTGGTGGGCCACCAGATTGTCGTGGAAAGTCCGGGCCGAGCAGAAGTTGAGGCAGCCGCTGTTGGCGAGGATATAGAATTTTTTCCCGTGACTGCGGCAATAGTCCCGCATCCGCAGCAGCTTCCCCCGGTCGTAGTTGTACTCCCGCTTCAAGTAGAAGCTGTCGAAGTACTCCTCCACGTAGGAGACCCCCTCGGGGGTGCCGATCTCCATGTTGACCGAGGCCCGGATCTCCAGTCCGGGAAAATTCTTTTTCAGAAACCTGGCGATGACGGGGGAAGCCGCGGTCACGCCGGCGAGGCCGTATTCGCCGATGAGAAAGTCGACGGTATCGCCCGCCTTCTGGTAGAAGCTCCGGGCAAGGGCGTACCGGCCGCAACAGTTCCCGTTGAGGAGCAGGCAGAGGCGGAACCCCGCGTCGGCGAAGCCCCGCAGATCGGCGGCGAGACGTTCGCGGGCCGCGTCGCCCGTGAAGATCCCCCGGCCCGTGGTGAAATCCCCCCAGGGGAAATAGACCTCCGGGAACCGCTCCCGGTGCTTGTGCAGGAAAGCGATGAAGGCCCGGTTGTCCTGATAGCCGATTTGAAACTTCATGGTGCTCCGTTCCACGGTGAAAAAAACGACTGTCTCCGCAGTACAGTTCGACTTTACATAATATACTCAGCTTTCGGGTAAAAATCAAGTGCCGTCCCGAATATTCCGGGCCGAATGTCGCCCTCGCGGACCCGTGTTTGCGGCCGATCGAGCCGGGCGAAGCCTCCCGGCCCGATAAGGAAAGGAGCCGGCGCGAACCCTCATCGGGCTGCGCCGGCTCCCTGTTTTTTGTTTCCGCCGAACCGTCAGGCTCGGGGAAGTCGTGTCACTTCAGAGACTGGCAGAAGGCCTTGAATTCCGGATCCAGCTGGGTCAGATAGGCGAGGAATATCCTCATGGCCAGGGGCACCCGGTTGTTGGGGAGCGTGGAGGAAAGCAGGACCTTCTTCCCGGCAACGCTCGGTTTCTTCGGATCGATGTAGCCTGCGGTGAGAACGTCGTTCCCGCCGGGGAGCACCGTGCAGAAGGAGTCGGTCCCGGACTTGCCCGGCGCGTAGCAGTTGAGCCACACGAGCTTCATCACCATCTTGTCCGGCGCGATTTTCCCGCCCTTGTACAGAGTGCCGTTATCGGCCATGGAGAAGGCAGGTTCTCCTTCGGTGCTGTCGCCGCGGTAGAATTTCACGCCTTTCTGCCGGAAGGTGTAGGCCGCCGTGCCGGAAGCCTTGTCGTTGAAATAGATCTTGTTCCCGCGCAGCGAAAGCAGGATCTTCCCGGTGCCCTTGGGCCCCAGATAGTAGCCGTAGGGGACTTTGGAGAAGTCGACTTTGAGTCCGGTGGGCGCGGGGGCCTTGCCGCCGGTGACCGTGTGGGCCAGATAGAGGGCCACGGGGGTGGGCAGGGGGGCGTCGGGATAGAGGATGAGGGGACAGCCGGGGCCGTGGCCCTGATAGATCTTGCGTCCGTCGATATAGATGACGGCCTTGGCGCCCTTGGAGCCGGGATGTCCGCCCCGGTCGGCGTAAACGTACATGACCCGTCCGCCGCCGCCGTCATAGAGGGCGTTTTCGTTGAGTTTCCAGAGGGCGAGGCGTTTGCCCTGCATGTTTCTGATCTCGTTGCGTTCGAACTTGAACATCTTCTTGTTGTCGCGGGCATGTCCCTTGTACATGACGCCGTTGGAGTACTGGTAGATGATGTCGCCCTTGGCGCTTCTGACCATGATGTCCGCCTGAAGAGGTACGGCACAGAGACCCGCCAGCAGCAGGAGGGCCCATCCGGCAAAACTTTTTCTCATTTTCGTTCCTTTCGTGGTGATTGCGGGTGACTCCCGGCCGTCCGGGAGACTTTCCGCCTATAATATACAGCCGCAAATTCCGAAAGTCAACCGTTTCCGGTTGGGTCGCCCTCTTTTCCGGGCAGACTGTTGACCGGCCGGTCCGACTTGTCCGACGATGGTTTCAATGTTTTGCACGGCAGGCGCTTGAAAAAAGGCGAAAGGGGGAGTATATTATTTGTCGAGCGCGGCGGAAGTCCCGTTTACGACCGGGGCGGCCGTCGGCTCGAGCTGTTGAAAAACCGTTATATTTCAGCAAATGCGATCAGAACCCGCCAAGTTTTAAAGTCTATTTGCTACACCGTAGGTGAAATGTATCCGGTGAGATTGTGTCTTCACGTCTTGCCGGGCGCTTTCTCGTGTGGTGTAGCAGGCTCTTGGCGGGGCCTTGATCGCGCGCTTGGAAGCGTTCGGTCTTTTTTTTATCCCCTCTCTTTCAAGCGCGCTGGACTTTTCCGCAAGGACGAAGCTCCGGCCTTTTTTGTGCCCGTTTCCTCCCCTTGCGGCAAAAAATGATGTTTTTTCTTAAAAAAGGTGTAAGAAAGGCGGAAACGCCGGCAGTAAGATTGACAAAAGAGGGAAGACCCTCGCAAAACAGAAAGGAGATGGATAAAATGAAGGCCGCAGGTGGAACTGCTAAGGTGCTCGGCATCGTGGCTGGTCTGATTGCGTTCGAGGCCCTCGAAGCTCAACCGATGTGGGTGATTCAGGCCCTCAACAACGTCCGGAGAGCGGCACAAGTCGCATCGAAGGCAAAACACGGCGCCAAAATCGCTCTTGCACTGGGCAAATGCCATAAGGCGCTTCCTGAAACCGAAATTGAAAAACTTGCCCGGATAGCTGCCAAAAAAAACGGCTTGAAGGAAGTGGGGCAGATTCTGGGGGAGATGAATTTCGTGACGAGATACGGCGATGAGGCAGGGCACCTGATTTTGCAGGATACGTACCTGCGGATCGCCGTGCGGAACGGTCATCTTTCCAGAGAAGTGGCGACATCGACCTTGAATCATTTGCGCGGGACGCCGGGATTGACCGCTTTGCTGAGAAAGATTAACTCGGTAAACCCTTCTCAAGTCAAGGGCCATCTGCGGGAACTGGAGATCGCATTGAGCACGAAAAAACGCGGTTTCGAAACGATTTCTCTCGGGCAGAAATTTGCCGACGGTTTGAAGGGTGGAGATACTGATTTGGATGTTTTCGTGCGGCGCGGCAGAGTCAACTTCGCGATCGAGAGCAAGGCGTATTCAGGAGCAGTTCCCGATTCGATGGCGCGGGCGGACGCAAAGAGCCTTGCCGCATTTTGCAAGGACGTGAAGGATACGATCCCCGTTTTTTGCTTTGAAAATGAACCGGGGGCCTTCACAAAAGCATTTTTGAAAAGAAACAATATAAAATGTCTTTGGGGAGATCCTGAAGCGATCGCTGCAAAGTTGGACCTGCTTTCAAGCATAAACTAAGGAGAATTGAAAATGAAATCGTGGTTGAGAAATTTCATCATCGCCGCGCTCTTGGTCGTTTGCGCCTCCCAGATGAGTGCGGCAGAATACGGGACATTCGAAAGTTTTTACACCTCCGGAGGATTGGGGTTTTGGGATTGGACTTTTATTGTCGTAGGAACGATTGGAGTAGGGGTATTGACATTTGTTACATTTGGTGGCGGTGCCGCGGCTGCGCCCGCATGGATAGCAACGGTCGGGACGTGGATTGGTTCGACGGTGGGACTTTCCGGAGTGGCTGCTGCTAACTTTGGGCTGGCACTGCTTGGCGGCGGCGCTATTGCCGCCGGCGGTTTGGGTGTGGCCGGCGGAGTTGCAGTTCTGTCGGCAATGATGACTTTCGGCGTTGATATGGCTCTGACATATGGCACAGATCTCGCTCTTGAGAAATGGAGTCAAGACAAATTCGTCGAAGCCAATAAAACAATGATGGTCTTGCCGGTTCCCCGCAACAAGAAGGGAGGGAAGGCGTATAAGGCGACAATAACGTATTTAACTGAAAAAATCAAACAGGATAAAGCCATTTCGGATCCCGAAAATCAGGAAGTGTTGGAAAGTGCAAGGCGTATGCTGCTCGAAGAAATGTGGCGTGAGGAAGACAAGGATTATATCCTTAAGAACAAAACGCTTCTCTCGCTTATCTTGTTGCAGGTAAACGAATATGCATCTGCCGCCGAAGTGGCGAAAGAGGCGATGGAAGTCGCTGACGAGATCAAGAAAGAAAAAACTTTGCCTGCTTTTATCTGGGCTCTTTCCGAGTTGGCCCAGCCGGAAAAGGAATGTGGCTGGGAAGTCATTTCATCGTTGATGACTGCCTACAAGGGCGAATTGAAAAACAAATTGATGCCCATTATGACCGGGAGCTGCATGGACCGCCTGATGTATCGTTACCACTACGGGAAACTTTCAAGCGAAACTCTGGCCGGATTTTGCGACCTGATAACGGACAACAAGATCAGGCAGGACGAAGCGGCGATCTCCTTGGAAATTTTCATTTCGCGCTGCCTGATCGAACTCAAGAGGACCCATCAGGACATATATATAATTACGAAGGACAGGAGTTTGATGAAGGACAAAAAAGTCGTTGCGGAGCTGAAAAAACGTCTTGAGCGGCATAAAGCGCTTATTTCGATCCTTCAAATCAAAACTTTGCCTCCGCTCCATCGTTTGATTTCCAAATTTCCGGAAAAATCCGAGATCACTATCGAAAAGATGACCTCTCTTCTGGGAGAGTACTGGGGCAGTATTGCTGAATTGGAGAGCAAAATCCGACTTGCCGCGGAAAGGTAAAACAAATCGCCCCCGACAGGGGGCTTTTTCATTACAGGACTGACGGAACTTTTGTTCCCCCGAGCCGAATTGAGAAAAGAATTGGCGCAATCCGGGTATCGCTGACCCGGTGCAGTTCCCGCGAAAACACGGTAAATTCCTTGCAAAATTCTCGGGACGTGGTATATTAAGCCCGTACTTGATCGAAAACCGGAGGGGAAAATGGACGATTTTCACGGGATGAAGGTGCTGGCCTCGTGCGGGCGCGGGGGATTCGGAGAGGTTTGTTACTGCGAGGAGATTTCCGGGCGGCGCGTCGCCGTCAAGATCGTTTCCAAGAATACGTTGGGCGGGGAGTGGCAGCGGGAACTGCAGGGCGTCCGGAACTACAGCCGCATCACCGATGAGGCGCCCGAACTGCTGAAGATCTTCCACGTGGAAGAGGACGAAGAGTGCTTCTGGTACACCATGGAGCCCGCCGATTCCGCGGATCCCGAAAAATACGTACCAGACACCCTCGCCGGGCGGCTGGCCGCGGGGCCCTTGGCGCCGGAAGAGCTCTTTCCCGTTCTTTCCGGGATCTTCCGGGGCGTCCGGGCGGTCCACGAGGCCGGGTTTGCCCACCGGGACATCAAACCCGAAAACGTCATCTTCGTCAAGGGAAAACCGAAACTGGCCGACATCGGTCTGTTTTCCTCCCTTTCCGCCACCGTGACCAAACTGGCGGGGAGTTTTGAATTCATCCCGCCGGAGGCCCGGAGCGGGGAGTCTCTCGATTCCTCCGACCGGGCGAGCCGCCAGCGGAACGACCTCTACGCCTTCGGCAAGGTGATCTACTGCGCCGTCACCGGGAACGATCCCCGGGAGTTCCCTTCCATCCCGCCGGAGTTGAACACTTCCCCGCTCCCCGTCAAGCTCTTCATGCGCCTTGCGCTTCAATTGTGCGAAAAGGATCCGTCGCTCCGGATCGACTCCGTCGCCGAGGCGGCGGAGGAATTGGAGGTCATCGGGAAGATCCTCCTCGAAGGCGAGGATCTTCGCGACCGGTTTCGATTCACTTCGAAGGAGGTGCGGCGGCGGACGAAAGCGCTCCTTCTCCACAGCGGCCGATGGCTGCTGAAGTACGGCTGGATCCTGCTGATCTGCGTCGCTGCGGCCGCGGCCGCTTCGTGGTTCGTCTTCAAGCCCAAGCCCCCCGTGGATCTCGCCAAGGTGACCCACAAGACCGTGACCAACAAGACCATCGGATTTTCCATGCTCATCCCCTTCAAGTGGGAGGTGCTGACGACGAAAACCTTTGAAAAACTCAAAAAGAAAATGCTGGAGGACCCCGGTGCTCATAAACACATGACCGCTGAACAATTGAAGACGGTTTTCGGCAATCTGGCCGAGAACAGAGTCATGATTCTTTGCGACTTCGATCCGAAGTTCATCGACAACCTGACGGTCCAGAAGCTTTCCATGCCCGGGGACGAGTTTTATGCCTTCCCGATCGACGAATTGAGGACAGCCATAAAAACGATCTACGAAGGCGAATTGAAGCTCAAGACGGAGATCTACGAAGCGAAGAAAGTCACTTGCGCCGGTCAAAAGGCGATCTTCATGGATCTGACTTTCCTCCCCGGGACCAGGACCCATGATTACCGGATATGTTTCAAGGACTATACCGTCGAAATCACCCTGACCGCCAAGACTTCCACCTTCGAGCAGCGAAAAAAGGATCTCGAGGCGGCACTGAAAACTTTGAAGTTTTTGTGATTCCGCGTGTAAGAAATCTCCTTTTGCCGACAGTTGGTAGACAGAAAAGGAACAAAACAGAAGGATTCCGAAGTTTATGGCTTTTACGACGAGAAAATCATTGCTGGCCAAGGTCCGCAGCGGGGACGAGGTGTCGTGGCGGGAGTTCTATGTGACTTACAAGCCCCTGATCCTCCTCTGCGGCGGCGACCATCGTCTTACCGCCGACGAAAAAGAGGAGCTGATTTCCAAAGTCATGTGCGAGATATTCCGAAAGGACATCGTGGGGAAGTATGATCCGGAAAAGGTCCCCGACGACGTGGTCTTCAAGTACGATCCCGCAAAGGGGCGATTCCGCCATTATCTGCGGAAGATCATCCGCAATCAGGCGCTGGGGATCATCCGGAAGCGGCTCCGTCACGTTTCCCTCGACGCGGACGACGTTCCGGAACCCGCCGCCGAGGACGCGTGGGAATCCGACTGGGACCGGGAGTGGCAGCGGCACCTTTACAACATGGCCCTGATCGAACTCCGGAACCACGTCGATGCCAAGACCTATTCGGCCTTCGAACTCTACGCCATCCAGGGACGGAGCCCCAAAGAAGTTGCCGACTTTCTCGACCTTTCGGTCTCCAGCGTCTATACCGGCAAAAGCCGCTGTATCGAACTTGTCAAAAAGATCATCAAAGACTTGGAGGAACAATGACCATGGCCCACTGCACCAGAGAAGAGCTTGAACTTTACCGCGGCAGACAGATGTCGCTCCTGAAAAGGATCGCCTGCGCCGCCCACCTGAAGGAGTGTCCGAAGTGCGCCCGGCTGCTCCGGGAGCTGGATGAGGACGATCACCTGATCGCCGAGATCCGTTCCAGCGTGGAGCTGTACCGGAATCTTTCCGAACCCGCTCCCGCCGCTCCCGCGAGCAAGTGAAGGAGGCTTGCGTGAGCACGAAAACTGCTCCCGCCCGGAGCGGAAGCTGGCGGAAACATCTGCTCTGGATCGTTCCGGCTGCACTTGCCGTGCTGCTCGTTTCCGGGTGGTTCGGCGTGACCTTCGCCGTCGAAAATACGGCCCGCCGCTGCCTCGCCGATGCGAGTCTGCGTTTGATCGGACAGGAGGTGGAACCGGAGAAGGTTTCCTGCTCACTCATCGGGCAGGAATTGTGCATCGAAGGGCTCTGCGTGGACAATCCGCCGGGATATTCGCAAGAGCGGCCGGCGGTCGAAGTGGACCTCATCCGGGTGCGGGTGAACCCGCCTGCTTTTCTCTTCGAAGGGGTGGTCCATCTGAAAAAACTCACCGTCTCCGGCGTCCGCATCAACGTTGAGATGAAAAGGTCGCCCGTTACTCTTGAGGGTTGGCTGGAACAGCTCAGCAACCCCGAAGTCAGTTTGCTCGAACTGAAAAGAAACGGTCCTGTTTCCGAACGCAATGCCGTGAAGCGGGAAAAAAGGTCCGGGCCCCGCCGGACGAAGACGCCTTTGAAGTTCCGCATCGACGAATTGCGGGTGGAAAATGCCGCGGCGATACTGCACAATTACACGCTCATTTCCGAAGCGCGGCGCACGCTCACGCTCAAAAACTATGTGCAGAAGGATCTGGGGCGGGACGCCCCCCTGACCGCGGATGAACTGGCCCGGGAAATTTTCAACCGCCATTGGAATGACATCAAAAAATATCTCAAGGATAAGAAGGATGAAGGGGTGGCGCGGGTGAAGAAGCTCTTCGGGAAGAAAACGAAAAAGGAAAAAACTGCGGAAACTCCCGCGCCTCCGGCTCAGCCGGAAGACGAGGCCGCGAAAAAAAAGAAGAGCGCGGCCCGCAGACAACTGCTCAAAGGAGCCGGTCGGGCCGCCGTCGATCTCGCCGAAATCTGGCTGAAGAAGAAACAAAAGCAGATGGAAGAGGCGCCTGTTGCTTCCGGCGATCCCGAGGAAGACCGCAAGGCCCGGCGGAACAAGCGTCTGGTGGATTTGGGGGTACGGGCGGCCGACGCGGTCCGGGAAGAACTTGCGGAGCCCCCGGCGGCTCCGGAAAAGCGGAGCGAGTGACTTCGGATAAGGCGGGATCGCAATGACGGAAGAAAAGACACGCCCCCCCCCTTACGCTCCCTCCGGATCTGCTGCCGGAGATCGATCACAGATGCAACTGCCGCTGTCCGTGGTGCTACTGCGTCCGGCACGAATGTCCGGGGAAACAGCTTCTGTTCCGGCGCGTGCCCGGAGCACGGAGCCGGCGGGAAAGACCTTGCATGCCCGGCGTCGGCGTGCTGTATTAACGACATACTCAAATGATTTCAAACCTCTGGGGGGGGAGGAAGATGGACGATTTTCACGGGATGAAGGTGCTGGCCTCGTGCGGACGCGGCGGTTTTGGCGAAGTTCTTTACTGCGAGGAGATCTCCGGGCGGCGCGTCGCCGTCAAGATCGTTTCCAGGAATACGTTGGGCGGCGAGTGGGAACGGGAGCTTCAGGGCGTCCGGAATTACAGCCGCATCACCGACGACGCTCCCGAACTGCTGAAGATATTCCATGTGGAGGAGGACGAAGAGTGCTTCTGGTATACCATGGAGCCCGCCGATTCCGCGGATCCCGAAAAGTACATCCCCGACACCCTCGCCGCCCGGCTGGCTGCGGGGCCGCTGCCGCCGGAGCAGCTCTTTCCCGTCCTTTTCGGGATCTTCCGGGGCGTCCGGGCGATCCACGAGGCGGGATTCGCCCACCGGGACATCAAACCCGAAAACGTCATCTTCGTGAAGGGAAAACCCAAGTTGGCCGACATCGGACTTTTCTCTTCGCTTACCGTCACCATGACCCGGTTGGCGGGAAGTTTCGAATTCATCCCACCGGAGGTTCGGAGCGGAAAATCCGCCGGATCCTCCGACCGGGCGAGCCGCTGCCGGAACGATCTTTACGCCTTCGGCAAGGTGGTCTACTGCGCCGTCACCGGGAACGATCCCCGGGAGTTCCCTTCCATCCCGCCGGAGTTGAACACTTCCCTGCTTCCCGTCAAGCTCTTCATGCGCCTTGCTTTTCAGTTGTGCGAGAACCAGAGCTGGCTGCGGCTGGATTCCATCGCCGCCGTGCAGCGCCGCCTGGAGGAGATCCGCGACAAACTGGATCGGGGGGAAAGCCTCGGGGACCGGATCGCGTATCACTTCTGGCTGCAGTTGAGCCGGTTCCGTTCATTGAAGCTGCACTATGTCCTTTTGGCGATCGTGCTGGTTCCTGCGCTTATCGGCGGATTGATCTCCTTTGTCGGGTCATGGCACCGGGAGCCGGAACTGCTGTACGACCTGAACAAATCCCCGACGCAAAAATACAAGAACAGGAAGGTCGGCATCGAACTGCCCCTGCCGGCCCGGTGGCAGGTGATGACCCCGGCACAGGTGCGGGAAAAGTGCGGAGAACTCCGGAAAAATCCCGATTTGCCCGGATTTGAGGCGGAAAGGATCTCTCTTTTGGGGGAATTGGCCGGTTACAACCGGGAATGTGAATATATTTTCCCGGCCTTCGAAAAGGCTCCTTTCGATCATATCGCCGTCAGCCCCATCCGTTTTTCGGCCGGATCCCCCGACAAAATTTCCGACCGGGAACTGAGGGAAAAGCTGAAGGAGCTCTTTCCGCCGCGGATCAGGGCTTTTTCCAGTACGGACGGTGAAATCAAACGTGAAAAAATCGGCCGTTTTCAGACAATTGCGGTCAGCGGTTCCATCGCCGGCGGCGAACACCGGATCCCCGATCAATGTTTCTTCCGTGTTTGCCAAAATGCCCGCGGCTTCTTTGTTTTTGTGCAGGTGTATGCTCTTGGCGCCGGCAATAATATCGAGGCCGGCGAGTACCTGTATCAGGGCCTCGAGAATATGAAGAACCTGTAGGCGGCCCGGGTGTTTTCCCCTCTCCGGGAGCGGGCGCTTGTCGGGGGGATTTTGCCTGCTTTCGGCCTTCCCGCGAATTTATTCCCCTTCCGCTATTGAAAAAACGTCCGCGGCGTGGTATACTATACGCGTTCCAAGGTGAGATGCGCCGGGACGCGATTCGTTCCGCGCAGGAAAGGGTTGTTTTATGACGAAACTTGCGATCGACGGCGGGAAGCCCGTGTTCGAGACTCCCGCACACGTGCCGCCGTGGCCTCCGGTCTATCCCGAGACGGCGGAAAAAATCAAGGAGCTCTACCTGAGCCGCAAATGGTCCTTTTACGCGCCCCGGGAGGTGGAGTTCAACCGCCTCTTCGCCGAATTCACCGGCGCCGCCGGGTGCGCCATGATGGCCAACGGCACCGTCACCCTCGAAATGGCCCTGCTGGCCCTGGGCGTGGGGCCAGGCGACGAGGTCATCGTCCCCGCCCACACCTGGCTCGCCACCGGCGAGGCCGTGGTCTACCGGGGCGCCACCCCCGTGGTGGTGGACATCGAACCCGACACGCTGTGCATGTCGCCCGAGCGTTTCGAAGAAGCCATCACGCCCAGGACCAAGGCGGTGATCCCCGTCCACATCTACGGCTCCATGGCCGATATGGACAAAATCGTCCCCATCGCCCGCAAGCACGGGCTGGCCGTCATCGAGGACTGCGCCCACGCTCACGGCGGATTGTGGAAGGACAAACACGTGGGGACCTTCGGCGACATCGGAAGTTTCAGCTTCCAGCAGAGCAAGCTTCTTGCCTCCGGTGAAGGCGGCGCCTGCATTACCTGCGACGCGGTCCTCGCCGAGACCTTGGGCCGCCTTTCCCACATCGGCTACCAGTACGCGGCCAAGCAGGGACAGGCCGGCACCCCGCCCCCCGAGGGGCTGATCTGCCGCAACTACCGGGTCACGGACTTTCAGGCGGAGATCCTGATCTCCCAGCTGGAGCATCTGAAGGAAGACACGATCCTCCGGGCGAACAACGCGGAGTTCCTGCGCAAACGGCTGGACGCGATCCCCGGGATCCGGGTGCAGGCACGGGGCCGCAAGACCACCTTGCAGAGCTACTACCTGTTCACCTTCATGGTGGACCCCGCCGCGCTCCGGCCGGGGATCACCCGCAAGGAAGTGATCGAGGCCATCCGGGCCGAAGGGATCATGGTGGGCTCAGGGTGGGGCCACCCCATGTACAAGCAGACGCTGTGGAGCGTGCCGAGTTCCATGTACCGCCTCGCCGGCTGCGAGAACGCCGAGCGGATCCTCCACGAGGAGCTGATCTGCTGCGCCCTCAGCTGGCTCATGCTGCCTCAGGACGAGCTGGAACTTTTCTGTCAGGCCGTGGAAAAGGTCATGGCCGCCTACGGCAAGTGATTCGGAGACATGCGAAATGGAAAAAATCCGATTTTTCGACGTCTGCTGCGGCGTGGGAAACTCCGCGGTGAAGCCCCGGCCCGGCGTCGCTGAACTGCTGGCCGACATGGACCGCTTCGGCGTGGAGCGGGCGCTTGTCTACCATAACTGCATGAATACGCTGGGCGCCGAGAGCACCAACCGGGAACTGCCCCGGATGCTCCGCGAGGAGGATCCCGAGCACCGCCTTACGGGCGCTTTGTGCATTCTCCCCTCCCAGTGTCCCGAACTGCCTCCGCCGGACCGGTTCTTCGCGGCCATGAAGGAAAACTTCTGCTCCGCCATCACCCTCGACCCCTTCAATCACCGCTATGTCCCCTGCCGGTTGACCTTGGGAGCCTATCTGGACGTGGCGGAAAAGCGCCGGATCCCCGTGCTGCTCAACGCCTTCGCGGGCAAGTGGAACGACCTTTACGCCTTTTTGCGTGAGTTCCCCCGTCTGCAGTGCATCTTCCACGGCGGGGACAAGTGGGGCAATGACCGCTACATCCGGCCGCTTTTGGAGGCCTATCCCGGCGCGCGGGTGGAACTGGCGGGCTACTGGGTCCCCGAAGGCATCGCCGACCTGGCCCGCGCCTACGGGCCGGAACGGATCCTCTGGGGCAGCGGGTTCCCCCAGTACAATCAGGGTTCCTCCATGCTTCAATTGAAGCAGTCGGGACTGGATGAGGCGGCGATCGCCCTCATCGCCGGACAGAATTTCGAAAACATGCTGGAGGCCGCACAATGCTGAAACAGTCCATCTGGGAAAAGGCGGGATCGATCCCCGCCAAGTTCTGGAACGAAGGCCGGGCGGACTTCCCCGTCTACGACATGCACGGACACATGGGGAGTCACTACGGCATCTACATGGCCAGGGGCGAAGCCCCCGAAATGGTGGCTCATTTGAAGCGCATCGGGGTCCGGCACCTCTGCTTTTCCCATCACGAGGCCCTCTTCGGCACCGAAGGGAACGCGCTCGCCGTGGAAATGTGCCGCCGCTTCCCCGACACGCTCCGGATGTACGTGGGGATCAACCCCAACTTTCCGGAGAAGATCAAGCGGGATCTGGCGATGTTCGACAAGTGGCAGCCCTACGCCGTAGGCTTAAAATTCCTCGCGGACTACCACAAGGTCCCCGTGACCGATCCCCGTTACGAATACGCCCTCAAGTTCGCCTCGGAGCGCAAACTCCCCGTGCTGAATCACACCTGGGGGACTTCGCCTTACGCGGGGGGCAAAGTCATGCTGGATCTGGTGACCAAGTGGAGCGAACCCAAGTTCTTCCTCGGCCACTGCATCTTCGGCGAGTGGGACTACGCCGAGCGCTGCGTCAAGGAAAGCGCTGGCAACGTGTGGCTTGAACTCACCGCCGTCCCCGGCGAACGGGGCCGCATCGAAGATCTGGTCCGCCGGGTGGGAAGCAAGCGGATCCTCTACGGCACCGACCTGCCCTGGTTCGACGAATATCAGGCCGTGGGCGGCGTGGTTTCCGCGGACATTTCGGAGGACGACATGCGCAACATCCTCTACCGCAACGCGGAGTCGATCCTCGGAAAGGATTGGTGAGCCGAGCGTCGGCCTCGAATTTACGCGGACCGAACGTCGGCTTCGACTTTACGCTGACGCTTCCGGGCTGCCGCGGCTGAACGTCGGCTTCGACTTTACGCTTACGCTCTCGAGCTGCCGCGGGCCGCAAACAGACGAGGAAAGGATTGCTGAAGGCAAGGACGGGAAAAAGGCTGTTTCTCTGCGCGGCGGCGCTCCTCTTTGCCGCCGCCCTTTCCGGCTGTTCGGA
This sequence comes from Lentisphaeria bacterium, assembly GCA_017443585.1. Taxonomy (GTDB): domain Bacteria; phylum Verrucomicrobiota; class Lentisphaeria; order Victivallales; family Victivallaceae; genus UBA1784. Next base: position 13,877 of record JAFSYV010000012.1, read on the forward strand.
AAGGGACTCTTTCCGTTCCCGCTGCGTCCGGCTCGGTAATATGAGCTGGACGCGCGTTTTGTGTTACCGGTCCTTCGGGCAAGTTTCTTCCCCCGCCGTCACCCGGACGGGGGAGAAGATCGCCGCCGTCTGCCGCACTCTTCCGGAGCCCCGGTATCAATCGGGGCTTTCCACCGTCACCACAAGGTTCTGTTTTTTCGGCGGCGCGCTTTATCTCCAGTACAAAAGCGGCGCTGGATTTTCCGCCGGCGCCGGGAAACCGGAAACTTCTCCTCTTGCGCTTTTCTACTGGTCCAGTCACAGTCGCCAGACCGGAGAAGTCTTCCCGAACATGCTGGTCTTCATTTCCCCCCGTGGCGAAAGTGAAACGGTGTACTTCAACCACCGGTACGCTACATTCGACAAGAGGCACTACTTTCCCCACGATCTTACGGCTGAGGAATACGAGGCGTTCCTCCTTGCCGTCAGCCGGAGCCGCTGACATCTTTTTTTGGCCTTTTTTTCAAGAATTTCCGAAAAGTGCATAAGAAAATGCCTTTTTACCGGGAATAATAAAAAAAGTGGAATCGTACGGAGCAAGAGATGTCTGGATTTGAAATACATGGCTCCCGTAATGGGGGCTTCCCGGAGGACCGGGCAGGGCGGAGCGATATGGGGATGGTCTCCCCGGTTTGCTTCCTTCCGTTTTTCTTTCCGTTTCCCGCATCTCCCCGTCGCTCCGTCTCCGCTGACATCCTTTTTTTGCTTTTTTTTCAAAAATTTCCGAAAAGCGCATAAGAAAATTCTGAATTCAGGGGAATAATAAGAAGAAGCCTAAGAGTCACACGGAGTGAAGAGATGTCCGAATTCGAAACACATGGCCCCCGCGGAGGGGGCTCCCCGGAGGTCCGGGAAGTGCGGGACGGTATGAAAACGGCCTTCCCGCGGTACGGTACGGTACGGTACGGCTCTCGTCATTCTTCGCAAAGTTTCCGTCTATGCTGAAGCTCCGGCGGACGAGACGGAGCTCATTCAGGACGCCGATATCCGGCAAGGCTCCGTCGGAGCCGATTATCAAAGCAAGCCTTTATTTTCCAATAAAGGCTTGCTTCCCTCCGACCGGAGTTTTTCCGGTCGCCACTTCCACTCTTTTTCGTTCACAACGGCAGCTGTCTGCCATCGTGACGGGATCATTTGTCTCATGCCGCGAAGTCATTTATTACCCTCGCGGCTGTTTTTATGTCCGTAATTCGGAGAAAATGGTTTTCTCCGGCGGGAATAATCAAAAAGGAGGGAGAACCCCTCGGAAAGGAGCCAATCATGGCTTACAAGAAACCCCAGATCGTCGCCAAAAGCACAGCCAAGAAATCGTACGTGGCAAATTGCCCGCCGAACACCTTTGATCACTTCTCGTGCTGGCAAAACAAATCATGCATGTGCGGTGACGGAAGCAAATAAGAGTTTGCTTTGACTTCGTGCCGTGCGGTCCGATCAGGGCCGCACGGCAGTGTACCCGATAAAAATCTGAACAAGAGGTTATAAGTATGAAATGCGAAATTTACGGAATAGAATTCACCATCCCGGAAGGTAATGTTCTTTGCGAAATCAAGATTGCGGAAAGCAAACTTGTGTACCGGATTATCAGCAATGATTCCCAAAATCCCGACAAGGTTTTTGCGGTGCTGTACACGGAAAAAGGCGGGAACAGCAGAGATGAACTGAAACGCCATAGTTGTTTGTCGGAAATCGTGGAAAAATGCGAAAGAGAAAACTGGGATCTTCAGGGAATCCTTTTTGCTTGACAATTGCAGAAAGCGTTGAGGCTGACGATGCTGAAGATTCGATATTCACCGCACACGTTCATCCGCCATTGCGACGGAGAGTCGCTGATTTGGCATCGCCGGAATTATGCCTCGCTCATCCTGCGGGATGCAGAACCATTCCTCAAGTCCATTTCCCGTGATTACCATGATGTTAATCAAATCATTGTGCATCTCGCAAATTGTTTCGGGACCGATCCGAACGGGATCGTCGACGATTTTTATGATTTTATTTCTCCGCTGATCGAAAACGGACTGGCGGAAACGCAGGGCAGCCGAGAGACCCTTGATCCGTCGGTCTCCAATGAGGGAACAGTCGCGTCAAGTAATAACAGACCAAGCGGGGATGAAAATCCATTTGCCGATTTCTATCTCCGGCATAATATTCCGAGGGAACTGCATATCGACTTGACAAGCGCCTGCACGGAACGGTGCGTCCATTGTTACATCGCGGAGTATCACAGCTGTCTTGAATTCGAATTGATCCGTAAAGCCCTGACCGAATTTCGCGATCTGGGCGGTATGACGGTTTATGTTTCCGGGGGAGAGTGCATGCTTCATCCCCGGTTCGGTGATGTTTTGCACGAATGCAGGAAACTGGATTTGAATATGATCGTCTTAAGCAATCTCACTCTTTGCTGCGACGAGACGATCGAATTGTTAAAGGAAGTCGACCCGCATTTTGTGAAAGTTTCCCTGTACAGCATGGATCCGGGACATCATGATGCCATTACCCGTCTGCCCGGAAGTTGGCACAAGACCATGGAGGCATTCCTGAAACTGGAAAGCAACGGCATCCCGCTGGAATTGGCATCTCCGGTGCTGAAGGAAAATCAATACGACTTTGCCGACTTGGCCGCATTTGCGGAAGAGCATCACGTTTATCTGGTGACGAATCCGAACATCTTTGCAAAATGCAATCACGACAACCTGAATCTGGAACATGCGCTTTCTCCCGATGAGTTCAGAAGGTTCCTTGAAAAACACTATCTGATGTTGAACCGGACGTATGCGGAAAGGATATTCCATCCGGAAGAACGCCTTTGCGATGTCGGAACTATCCGACTTTGTTTGAACAGCGAAGGAAATTATTATCCCTGCGATGGCTGCCATGGGCTGATCCTGGGGAACGTGAAAGAACATACCATCCGGGAAGTCTGGAATGGTGAGCCGCTGGAAAGATTGAGGAAGCTGAAGCAGAAAGATTTTCCGCGTTGTCTGAAGTGCGTCAAACGCAGTTACTGTAAAATCTGTCTGGCGGAGAACTTCAGCGCGACGGGGGATATCCTGCAGATCCCGGAAGGAGCCTGTAAATATTCCGGAGTTCGGCGGGAATTTTACGGAAAACTGAACGCGGATATGAACAAGGCGGAGAGAAGTCATGCTGCTGAAATTATCTAAAAACACCTTTGTTCGGCAATACGGGGAATTTACTTATATTCTCGGACGGATCAGCTCGTTTGACCAGATGTTCTGCGATGCTGAAATATTTCTGCGCGGGATCACCCGGCAGCCGCGGGAAAAGGAGGAGATACTGAGAGAGATATTGGCGGTTTACGGTGATGCCGACGAAACTGTTGTCCGAAAGGATTTTGAGGAATTTATTGTACCGCTTGTCGCGAAAAAACTTATATTGAGCGGTGAAACTCCGGAAGAATTGGATGTTCAGGAGGAAAACTTTACATATGCCGCCGAAGACCCCAAAACGTCTGAAAGCCATCAGGTTTTGACGATGGAAGAAGTTGCTTTCATGCCGCAAAAGGTTTTGGGCGACTATTTTGAAAAACACCCGATGCTCTACCAGCTTCAAATCGATATCACGCAGGCTTGCACGGAACGTTGCCTCCATTGTTACATCCCCGAATACAAACCGGTATTCCTGCCGCTGGAAAAATTGACGGAAGTGATTGACGATTTCAGCCGGATGGGCGGATTGGTGCTGACGCTTTCCGGGGGAGAATGCATGCTGCATCCCGATTTCGAAACGATCGTCCGCTATGCCAGAAGCCGGGACCTGATCGTAACTCTGCTTTCCAATCTGACACTCTGCGATGAGCGGAAAGTTGCACTTTTGAAAGAAGTTGAAGCCGCCGTTCAAGTGTCCCTTTACAGTATGAAGCCGTCCGTGCATGACTCGATTACCCGGCTGCCCGGCTCATGGAAGAAAACCATGGATTCGATCCATGCCCTGCACAAAGCCGATATCCCGTGCACGATTGCATGTCCCACCATGAAGCAAAATTATCATGATTACTTGGGGGTGCTCCAGTTTGCCCGGTCCTTGAAGATGCATACCATGACCGACTGCATCATTCTGGGAAAGATGAACGGGGACGTCAGCAATCTTTCCTGTCGACTGGATCTGACGGAGACCCGTTCCATACTTGAAGATATCGTATTTCGTTCGCTGCCGATGAATTCGGAGTTTTTCAGCCCAGGGAAAAAGGCGGAGTTTCAGCCTGATGATGTATGGATGGAGGAAAAAGTCTGCGGGGCCGGCTTCAGCAGCATGTGCCTTGCCGCAGATGGGAATTATTACCCCTGTGCGGCTTGGGGCGGCTATGTTCTGGGAAACTGCCATGAAAGCCGCTTGCCGGACGTTTGGAACCATTCTCCCTCGCTTTTGCGCCTGAGAAATGTCAGAGGACGGAATTTTCCGAGCTGTGTTCATTGCCCCGATCGGGATTACTGTTCGGTCTGCATGTGCAGAAACTTCAACGAGACCGGCGATATGTTCCGCCCTGCCGAACACTTCTGTAAGGTCGCGGCGATCAATCATGAACTGGTCGATGAACTGCACCGGAAAATCAATGAAGCAAAAAATATTTGACGCACATTTGCATGTCGGCTATTTCCCCAGAAAAAAACGGCATGGAGAAGAAATCTATTACTACTCTCCGGCAAGACTTATGCGATACATACGCTGGGCTGGTATTGACGAGTTCATTTTCAGCTCCACCAATGTCTGTTGGGGATGCCCCGCTTCTACAATGCATTCCGAGGCTTTGGAACTGAAACGTCTTGCGGGGCTCAAGGCGCATGCGTTGTTCTGGCTGAGTCTGGACTATTACAAAACCGATCCGGAATTGTCACAAATCCCTGATTTTTACGAGGGGATAAAACTTCATGGCGGGGAATCCGCGTGGATTCGGCATCCTGGTATGTTGCGGCGATTACTGTCATCTGCGGCCGACAGGAATTGGGTCGTGCAAATTCATACGGGAAAAGACTGGGAAAACAGCTGTTCGGCGTATTACCCATACTGCATCAAGTTTCCTTCAGTTCATTTCGATTTGGCCCACGGCTGGCCGCTCGATGAAGCACTGTCGGCGTTGAAAAACAGTGACAATATCTGGATCGATCTTTCGTTCGTTGAATATCGCACAGCCGAACAACTGATTTCCGCCTGTCCGGATAAGGTTATGTTCGGCAGCGACTTTCCCGCGCCATTGAGATTCCATGAGGTCTCGGGAACAATGTATCTCAGAAAATATATTTCCCGGTTGGGCGAACTTGGCGGTCCGAAGTTGCTCGAGAAAAATGCTCGGGATTTCTTGTCGAAGAGAGGAAAAAGATAATGCTCCGGAAGCGAAAGATAGCGTTTTTCCCTTTGGCCCCGTTGGGGGACGCAGTGGTTGAAATGGGGATCCTGGATGAATTGCACAGGATATACACCCCGTGTGAAATCACTGTTTTTGCCGTGCCTTTGATTGCTGAACTCTATCGGGGACATCAATTGTGTGCGCAAGCCGTCGAATTGGAGGAAAATCCGGCTGGTGAGGTCTCTTTCCGCCGGATTCCGCAGGAACATTTTGATGTCGTTTTCAATCACGGCTACTGCGAATCATGGAATCGACTCCTGGAGCAGTTAGATTACGACAATGCCTACGGGATGGAGGAGCCGTGTCGTCCTCCGGAAAAATGCAGGGAACTTTTCACCCGATGGATTTCCTCGAAATATTGGAACGAAGTCACATTGAGGGAATACAGTAAAGTTTCGGAGCAGATGGCAGAATTGATTCGACTGGTCGATCCGGCATGCCGAAGTATTCAGCCATCGCTTTCCCCGCAAAATTATAAATTGACCCCTTGCCCAATACCGCAGGGGAAATATGTTCTGATGTTGCCAGGAGCCTCCTCAAGCGAAAAACGCTGGCCAATCGGCAAATTTCTGCAACTGGCCAAAATACTTTCAGCCGCAAATTATCGGATTCTTTTTGCAACAGGGCCCGCAGAACGGCATTTGGCGGAAAAAATCGAATCAGACGCATTCACGTGTTTTGACACTCCGAAACTCTCGGAATTGGCTTTTTGCATAGCTCATGCCGATGCGGTTATCGGCAATGATTCCGGCCCGATGCACATGGCGGCATGCTTCGACCGGCCAAGTATACACTTTTTTTCTTTTTCCGGGGCAGAAACATGGTTCCAGTATGACCCGGCATTGCATAAACTGGTAATGCCGACATGCGGCAGGAAAAGCGAAGAAACCTGCGGTCCCTGCCATCGCACATGCATCGGTAAAATAACCGTAAAGCAGGCTTACCGCGCCTGTAAGGAGATTCTGGGCTTACCTGAAATTCAATTCAAAAAAATCGGCTACTTCGCAACACCGCGGATCGGTGATTCACTGGTGGCGATCAATAATCTCTGCGCTTGTCCCTTAAGCTGGACTGTTTTTATTAAACGATTGGTGTAAACCGCCTTATCTTAATATACCCCTTTTTTCCTGAATTGCAAGTGCCGAAATAGACTTCATCCGGAGTTTTGTATCCGAGCGCCGTATGAAGCC
>JAFSYV010000167.1 GCA_017443585.1 Lentisphaeria bacterium
CAGTTCGTGAAGCGCCCTCCGGGCCCCTGGACCGTGTACCAGACCAGGTGGATGTGATCGTCCACATCCGGGGCCTCCTGACGGGAACGGACGAACCGGCGGGTCTCTTCCATGAAGGACTTTTCCATTTCGCCCAGCTCGAGCCCCCTGGAGTCCCAGATCCTCACCAGATCGTTTTCGTAGCAGTCGTACCCCATGGTCTTCGGCGCGCCGTCGCCGATGGCGGAATCGGGGACGACATCGCCCAGGATCGCCTTGACCAGCGAACTCTTGCCGCTGCCGGTGTAGCCGCAGACGAGGATGTTCGGACGTTTCCCGAACCGCTCCCGCGCTTCCTCGTACTTGCTGTTGAATTCTTTTTTGGCATCGAAGTTTTCCATTTCAGACCTCCATTGTTGTTCGTTTGGATCATCGGGCTCTTCCCGTATGTTTTTGATTTCGAAATCGTCCATGACGGCTCCGTGTTTTTCGTCCATGTAGTTAAATAAGGACCCGAGATCGGCCTTTTCCGGAAGATTCAGAAAAAAAGCGGCCATTTCGAGCGAATTTGCGAATTCCGCGCCGGTTTCCGCCGCCTGCATCATGGCGTCGAAACAGCCGACGGCGACGCCTGATCTGGCGAACACCCGGCATTTCCCGAACTGTTCGGGGGAAACGGCGCGCACGGGGCCCGGTTCCGGGACGGTCAGCACCACCCGGCGGGAAAGGTAAAAGCCGGTCTCCCCCCTTTCCGAAACGAGCACGGCTCCGAATCTCATCTTATTCATGCGAGAACTCCATCCTCAACAGTTCGCGGTTGAGCGCAAGTTCCAGTCCTGCGGCGATGGTGTGGAGCCGTTCCAAGTGGAGCCGGGCCGTGACCTCCCCCTCGGGGAGCTCGAAGACCCACTCCGGCAGTTCCGCCGGGAACACCGCTTTTTTTCCCTCAGTGATCCGGCAGCGGTCCTGATGGATGACTTGAAGGGCCCGCGAATATTCTCCGATCTTCCGGAGCGCTTCGCTTCGGCTGTTCCAGTCTTCCAGCGCCGCTGCGGAAACGAGACTTTCCGCCGCATCGCAGAAAAGCTCGTCGGCGAGGCGGAGCCGGTAATGCAGATCGAGGATCATTTCCCGCAGCAGGACCTGTTGACTTCTTTCGCTCATGGCAGAAGTTTCCTTTCGTTTTGTCAAATATACCATTCCTGCCATGTCAAATGATGTCATACCGCGGAATTTTCGGAGAATATCCCGCCTTTTGTGTTGTATTTTCATCCCCTGTACGCTATATTAGAGAAAAATGAAGTTTGTCATACCGGAAAGAGGTTGGATTTGTCATGGACAAGAAAAGTGAACAGCTGCTGCGAAAATTGAAGTTCATCGCGGAAGCGAAGAAGAACAACTATCCCAACGCCGAGAATTTCGCCCGGAAACTGTCGCAGTACGAAGGTGAGGACGGAGAGCCTTTCGGCTGCAGTCCCCGCACCGTCGCCCGCGATATCAGGGATCTGATCGAAGTGCATAAGGCCCCGCTGGAGTACGATGCCGCCAACCGGGGGTATTACCTGCGCGACCCGGACTGGGAATTCAACGTGCCCGTTTTCGAGGAGGACTTCATCAGCATGGCCCTGCTCGGGACCCGGCTCGCGACCGACATCCTGCCAGCACCCCTGAATCAGGATGTGGACGATGCCATCGCCCAGACGCTGGCGACGAATTCCTCCGAATTCTTCGACACCGCCATGATCGAGTCGCTGCTCTGTGCTTCCGGCATCAAGGCGAGCATCGATCCGGAAGTTTTCAAGGCGGTCTTCGACGCCTGGCGGAAAAAACAGGTGATCCGCCTCACCTACCGGAACCCCAAAGGCGAAGTGGCGGAACACACCTTCGAGCCTCACATCATCGCGTTCCACCGCGGGATCTGGTACGTCAAAGGCTACAAATACGGCACGAAGGAGATCCGGGTCTACGCCATCCAGCGGATCGTTTCGCTTCACGGCGGCATCGACTGCTTCGAAACGGACCGGAAGCTGCTGGAAGACACGCAGAAGAAGGGGCTTTTCAATTACGAAAAAGTTTCGGGGATCAAGCTCCACTGCGACGCTTCCATCGCCTTTTACATCTACGAACAGCAGAAAAAATTCCATTCCAAAATCGAGCGCCGGCCCGACGACTCCCTGATCATCACGCTGCCCCCTTCGATCGAACACGAGGTCATCCGCTGGATCCTGGCCGAAGCCGGGCGCATCCGGGTGCTGGAACCGGCCTCCCTGCGGGAAAAGATCCGGGAGGCGGGGAAAAATATCTATACCCAAAACTCCTGATATGACATCCTTTGGCAGGGACGCGGCGTTATATTGCGGGAACGAAAAAAACGGAGGTATGCTATGAGTTCTGATGTCGAAAAGAAAAAAACGAATCCGGTCAAGGTGATCGACCGCTGCTGCCGGATCGTGAGCTGTGCCGTGCTGGTGTTCATGGTCGCGCTGCTGGTCGTTTCTGCGACCTCCTTCGGGGAACAGCTTCCCTGTTGGCTTGCTTCCGGGAGCGTGCTGAGAAAGTATCTGCTGCCGGTACTTGCCTCGGCCGCGGTCGGTTATCTGACCAACGCCGTGGCCATCTGGATGCTTTTCAAGCCTTACGAAAAACACTGGTTCTGGCCCCAGGGGGTAATCCCCGGCCAGAAAAAGAGCTTCGGCCGCGAGCTGGGGATCCTGATCCCGCAGTACCTTCTGCAGCCGGAAAAGATCTCCGCCCAGATCGGCAAAGTCGCGCTTCAGTATCTGCAGGATCCCCTCTTCGTCCAGCGGATCCGCGTCTACGTGAAGTCATTTCTGGCCCGGAACAGCGACAAGCTCGCCGACGTTGTCGTTCCTTACGTGCAGCATCTGACGGTCCAGGCGATCCGGGACAACATGACCCGCGAGAAGTTCGACCGTTTCTGCCAGTCGGTCATCCACAATTTTCTGACCGATGCCGACACCCGGGTGAAGACGGTCCGGGGAGCGGCGGTGCTTTTCCGGGATCTGCTGCCGGAATTTTCCGCCGATCTCCAGAAAATGGTCGCGGAGCGGGTGGCGAATTCGTTCCGCCAGGAACACCCGGTCCTCAGCTGGCTCAAGGAGAATCTTACCGACAGTTCGGTCGAAGACGAGGTCAGGAATTTCTGGGACCGGGGAGAAAAAGAACTGCTCGAAGAACTGGAGCGGAAGGAGACTCAGGAAAAGATCGCGGAATACTTTTCCCGGGCCCTGCTGATGGCCAAAGAGTGGGCCGAACGGCCGGAAAATGCCGCAAAGATCGATCAGTTCCTGGCCGAGCGACGCGCCGCCGCCGAAAAGTATGCGGAAGAATACCTCGCGGAAAAGGTCCCTGCGATCGCGGACGAAATTCTGGCCGGCGATTCCTTCTGGACCATGCTTCAGGAAAAGGCGCTGCCCGCATTGCAGCTCTATGTCGTCAGACAGCTGCGCGGGGAAGGCGACACGCTCCTGGCGAAGATCGATCTTCCCGGCAGGATCGGGAATGCCGTGGACAAGATGGATATGAAACAGCTTCATCAGTTCGTGGTGAAGGCTTCCAACGACAATCTGACGGTCCTGCAGGTGCTGGGCTTCTTTCTGGGCGGCGCGGCGGGTGTGATCATGTCGTTCGTGCTTTGAAATAGTGTAAGACATTCAATTTGAGAGGTGCGTCATGCCGATCATTCCTCCCTTCCCGTTCGGGAGAAAGAAAGGGCCGGAGTTTTACCGGATGAGTTGTTCCGGATGCGGATTCAGCAAACTGTACGAACTTGAAAAAGCGGATACGGTTTACAACGATCCGGAAAACGGACCTTCCGGAGAGCCGGAACTTGTGAAAGAGCTGCCGAAGGTCTGTCCGCAGTGCGGCGCAAAGCTGAAAAAAGAGACGATCCCGGTCAGGATCTGTCATTGAAAAAGAGGAGGCTTGTCGGCTGAAAAAAACGACAAAACGTTTGTTGTGAAGGTCCGCTCGCGGGACGTCGAACTCGTTTCGGAATACCGGAAATCGGAGCTGACGGAAATGCGGAGCGAGCTCCTCCGGGATCACCGGAAGGAGAAGAAGCCTTTGATCGCTATTAAATGTTTGAGCATCGAAAAGGAGGGAAAATCATGGACAAGATCACTGTCGTGTGTCCGAAATGCGGGAAGGAAATGGAAATTTCCGGGGAATTGAAAAACACCCGCATCGATTGTTCCACCTGCGGCGGTCCTTTCATGGCTTATGAAGCCGTGAAGTGCGGGAGCTGCGGACGTTTTCATCATCCCTACCATCCCTGCAAGTGTTCGGGGGCTCTCCGAAGCCAAAAAGCCGCGGCCAAACCTTCCGCCGGTCGTGAGTGGATGAAAAAGAAAGCCGAAGAGGAAAAGGCGAAAGAGCAGGCCGCCGAGGCCGCTTTCCGGTCTCTTCCCGACAACATCCGGACCGTTTTCGAACACGAGGCCGAAAAGTACGAGAAACTGCTGGCGGAAATGACGGAGCGGATCGAAGATCTCGAGTCTGCCGTGTCCGACCTCGAAGCCGAAATCGAAGAACTCCGGGAAGAGTAGTCGGGCGTTCCGGCTGTGGTTTCCCGATTTTACGGCTTGCGGCCGATCCGGACCTCAAGGCCCCACTCCGCGGGCTTGTGCCCTTCGCCGGTGAGGCACCAGATCACGGGGTAGTCCGGCGCTTTTTCCGGTGCTTCGCCTTCGCCGTCGGTGAGGTAGATGAAGACCGTCGGCGCTTCCGGCATTTTCTCCTTCACGTACTTGAAGGGCGCCAGAAAGCTCGTTCCCCCGAAGCCCTGAAAGCGCAGTCCCGTTTCCGGCAGAGGGTCCTCGTTGGAATACTCTTTCACCGAATGGATCTTCATATCGCACTGGATGACGGTGAGCTTGTATTCGCCGAAGGCGTTCGCCATGCCCCGCAGTTCGGCCAGAAAATCGGGCAGATCCTCCGTCGTGCTGCCGCTGGTGTCGATGGCGAGGACGATCTCGATGGTCTTCTTCCGGGCGCGGCTGGGGAGATAGAGCTTTTTCCAGACGTAGCGCCGCGCGGGCGGGAGCCATTGCCGTTCCCCGCCGAAAATCTGCGTCACGTAGTCCAGCAGAACCCGTTTCCAGTCCACCGTCGCGTTCCGGTCATCGTCTTCGATCAGCTCCTCCACGTTGCCGGGGAGATTGCCGATCCCCTTGCCGCCGCGTTTCATTTCCCGCTCCACGGCGTTCCGAAGGTTGTCCTTCCAGTCGTCCGCGGCTTCCGCGTCAAATTCCGGCCGAAAATCCGGATCGATGACGCCGGGGTGCTCGACCCGCGGGAGTTTCACGTCGCTCCCCGCGCCGCCCGCTTGTGCCGATGCATTCCCCCGCCCGGAGCGGCTGCTTTCCCCTGCGGCCGGACTCCCTCCGCCGGGAGAATTCCCGTCGTTTTCCGCCTCATCGCCCTCCTCTCCCGATTCCGCCGGAACTTGAGTGCCGGGGGAGCCCGGCTTGCCTTTTTTGCCGCCCGCTTTCGGCAGATCCTCGGGATAGATGTGCTTGTCCTCCTTCTGGAAACGCTCCAGGCCGGGGTACATGAGATCGTAGATCTGTTCCGCCGACTTGCCGACCCAGCTCGGGTCGTAGGGGAGTATTTCCACCTTGAAGCCCGCCTGACGCAGCAGCAGATCCACCTCGACGTCGCCGGCGAAATTGAATTTTGCCCGATCGCGGCTCCCCCGGCGCTGGAAATGGCGCAGGGCGCAATGCCATACCTCGTGGCCCAGCACGCCGAGACGCTCTTCCGGATTCATGCGGCGGTAGAACTCAGCATCCATGAAAAGCCGCCGACAGTCCGTGCAGGCCGTGGTCATCCGGCCGTCGAAAACCGGGATCAGCTCCAGGTGCATGGCGAGACTGCCGATGAAGGGCTGGCACTGGATCAGCAGAGCGCGGTCGCGGACCATCATCTCGCCTGCTTCAGCTTTCAGTTTCTGTTCCTCTTCCGAGGGGGGACGTACTCTTTTCATGACTGTTTCAGAAATCGAAGAGGCTCTCCGGCGCATACTTGCGCCTGACCGTTGCGAAGAGGGGATGCTTTTCGATCACCTGCCAGCGCGGCGTCCCCTTCAGGGCCGATTCCACGTCGTTCATGATCATCGCCGCGAAGTCGCTGGGGAGAGTCTGGACGAATTTCAGGAAGTTTTCCGCGATGGCCGGAAAAGTTTTTTCGTCCCTGGCCAGCTTGACGTGGTAGGCGACGGCCCCGCAGCAGGCGTGGAGCAGGTCGGCTTTCCGCGGCAGAGGGATGGGGCGTCCGCTCCTCAGCGCCTCGGCGATGTCGATGGTGTCGCTCATGTAGAACATGTTCTTGTAGAAGGCCAGAAATTCGGCCGCCGCGCCCTGCCCCACCAGTCCGGGGATGGTGTGTTTGAGGGTGGTCTTGCGACGGTTCTTCTCGGCGATCTTGAGCATGGTGCTGACCCGCTCCCAGCTCCGGGGGCTGGGCCAGCCGCGCTGGAGCTCTTCTTTTTCCTGCGAGAAGAGCAGCTCCGGCCGGAGCTTGATGAAATCGATGACGGCGGGGTGGAGGTTGTTCTCCTTCGCCCACTCCAGAAAACTGCCCGCTTCGGCGGCGACTTCCACATGGAGGAAACGGTTCGCCAGCGCGCTGGACATGGCGCAGGCGACGGCCCGGTCCTCCACCCGGTTGCCCGCCGCCATGATGTACCAGCCGGGGGGCACGGAATACAGACTCCCGAGGCGGCGGTCCAGGATGAACTCGTAGGCCGCCACCTGCAGCGTCTTGTCGGCGGCGGTCAGCTCGTCGAACATGATGATCCCCCGGCTCTCCGGATCCCGGGGCCACTCGCCGGAAACCAGCCATTTGACGGTATTTTCCCTCTCGTCGGGCACGGGCAGTCCCCGCATGTCCACCGGCTCCCGCTGGGCGAGCCGGACGTCGATGAAGCCGATGCCGAGTTCTTTCGCGAGTTCCCGGACGGCGGTGGATTTCCCCACGCCCGGGGCGCCCCAGACCATGATCGGGGGGATCATCATGCTCGCCTCGGCGTATTTCGTGTGCAGTGCGGGGTCGTTTTCCCAGAGGGCGTTCAGGTTGTCCCGCAGAAGGTCCTTCAGTTCGTTGATGGAGATTGCTCCCGGTGTCTTCTCTTTCCTCATTTTACCATCCTTTCGCCTGTGCCCGGCGTTCCATTTTTTTGACCATGTCATCCGTCAGGAATTTATCGCTTTCGGTGGAGGTCCGTGTCAGGACCAGCTGCTTGCGGGCGCGGGTCATGGCGACGTACAGCACCCGGCGCTCCTCCTCGATCTCCTCCTCGCTCAACGCCTTGATGTGGGGAAAGACCCCGTTCTGCACCCGGACGATATAGCAGAAGTCGCTTTCGGTCCCCTTGGCGCTGTGAACGGTAATGAGCGTGATCTTGCCTTCCGCCTCCCGGTCGAGTTCCAGAACTTCCGTGTCGGGATCCAGCTTGAAGGCCTCCAGAAAACGCTCCGTTTCGGAGTACTTGCCCGCGATCCGGACCAGCATCTGCAAGTCCTTTTTCCGGTCCTCCCAGTTGTCGTATTTTTCCTCCAGCAGCCGGGTCTGCTCGAAATACGCCACGATGTCGGTCAGCAGATCGGCGGGGGGACGGTTCGGGTCGAAAGCGGAGAGAAAATCCGCCAGCTCCGGAAATTTGAGGCGGAGATTTTCCGCCATGGCGCGAAGCCCCGTCAGATGGTCGGGCGCGTTCTGGATGGCGAGGAAGAATTTGAAGCTGGTCTTTTCCCCCAGCTTCCGGTGCAGACACAGGAAGCGGTGCCAGGCAAGCTCGTAGCGGAAACTCGTCAGCGCCTCCAGCGCGGCGATCACGTCCTTGATGTGGCTGGACTGAAGAAAACTCATGCCGCCGATGAAGCGGTAGGGGATTCCGGCGGTCCGGAGCGTGTATTCGATGATCCGCGCCTGGGTGGCGCTGCGGAACATGAGCATGATCTCCGAGGGCGGGACCCCGTCCCTCAGTTTGCACCGGATGGACCGCAGCAGGAAATCCGCCTCGTCGAAGTCGGAGTGGAAGGTGTAGAGCTCCGGGCCGCGTCCTCCAAGCCCCTTGTGGGCGCGCAGCTCCTTGTCGTACTTCACGGGAGAGTTCTCCAGGAGCATGTTGGCGATGTCCAGAATCTCCTGGAAGGAGCGGTAATTTTCCGTCAGACGCAAAGTGACGCTGTCGGGCAGCTCGTCGCAGAAGTTGTGGACGCTCTCGAAATCCGCCCCGCGGAAGGAGTAGATGCTCTGGGCATCGTCCCCCACGCAGAAGAGGTTGACCGAAGGATAGAGGGGCCGCAGGATCGCCCACTGGATGGGGCTGGTGTCCTGCATCTCGTCCACGAGGATGTGGTCGTATTCGTTCCGCACCAGACGGCGGAAGTCGGGGACCTGTTCCAAAGCCAGCGCGGTCATGGAAAGGACGTCGTCGAAATCCAGCAGGCGGTTGTCGAATTTGTATTCCTGATACATTCCCGCGAGCTGTTCCACAAATTTGACCGTGTCCTCCAGCGTGGGCGGATAGCGGGTGTAGTACTCCTTCACGTCGATCCGGCAGTTGCTGACGTAGGAAAGGACGCCGCAGACATCATTGGCTCCGGGGACCAGGATCTCGGGGGCGTTTTCGGGAAGATCGAGTTCATTGCGCAGTTTCCGGATCACGGCGCACTGGTCGTCCCGGTCGATGAGCTTCAGGCCCGTTTCCGGGAAATAGCCGCAGTGGCGGCGCATCAGGTCCAGACAGAAGCGGTGGAAGGTGCCGACGAACATCCGCCCGCCCATTCCCTCGACCTCGGAATCGAGCCGTTCGGAAATCTCCTTCGCCGCCTTTCGCGTGAAGGTGAGCAAAGCGACCCGTTCCGCCGGGACACGCATCTCGCGATGGAGATAGAGGGCGCGGGCGATGAGGGTCTTGGTTTTCCCACACCCGGCGCCGGCGAGGACCAGCACCGCCTTGGCGGCGTCGTGGTAACAGGCGGCCCGTTCCTGCTCCGGATTGAGGGAGGGATCCCACCGTTTCGGGGGCTCCTCCGAGGCCGTCAGGCTGGATTTGTGGCGGCAGTGCGGACAGATCAGCTCCTTGCCGGCAAGCAGTTCTTCCGCGTCGATCCTGTTCTCTCTTCCGCACGCCTTGCAGATGTAGATAAGTTCCATGGTCCGCTCCGTTTTGACTTCAGGATAATATACACCGTTTCCCTGTCAAATCTTGTCATACCGTTGATGATTTGCCGCAAAAAAAGTTTTTACGTCGGTCCGCCCGTCCCATGGCCCGGAAGATTTCTGTGTCCGGAGGAATTTTTCCGGGCATCCCTGCCCAGGGAACGTTTCCTTTCGGCGCCGCAAACGTGAAAAAATAGTGAAAAAACGCAATTTCCGGCTTGACAAAGCGTAAACGCAGGTGTATATTATGCATATGTGGCAGGGTAGCTCAGTCGGTAGAGCAGGGGACTGAAAATCCCCGTGTCACCTGTTCTATTCTGGTCCCGGCCACAATTTTTTTGCCCGAATGGGAAAAAAAACACGAAGCCGCAAGGCTTCACTTCACTGAGCCGTCAGGCTCAACTTCACATCTTCACGCGGCGACAGCCGCTCTTCACCGATGCCCGGAAGCCTTGCTTGTGAAGACGCTCCCTTTGGTCGCTTGTGAAGACGTTCGCTTTGCTCACTTGTGAAGTTTTCTCGCTCCGCGAGTATGGTTGGTGTTGATTTTACCGCGCGGCTTCGCCCGCGGATGCTCGGGCTTGCCGCCTCCGGCGTCATCTGATCCCGGCCATTTTTTTCGGTCCGGCCGCTTTTTTTGGCGAAAGTTGCAAAAACCTCAAAAACACCCCGTTTTTGAGCCGATAAGTGAGCGATAACTTATCGATAACTTAACACCTCTTTGGCAGAAAGTCAAGCTGGATTTTGCCCCCTGCTCTACCGACTGAGCTGCCCTGCCACCTGTATCCGTGCGATTATGGAGAAGGAGGCGAGGAGGAGTGAAAAGGCCGGACGTTGTTCCCGCCGAGTCCCGTACGGGGGCGGAAACCAACATCCGCCTGCAGCACGTCCAAAAAGGAACGGGCATTTCGATGGTGATTTCGGCTGCGGTCATCACTCACCTGGGGATGCCGGTTCGCTCTTCCCCTCCGCCTCCATCCTTTCTCATGCCGGTAAAAGCCGTCCCCAGCGCAGAACTTCCTGTTCGGTGAAGCCGTAGGCTGCGATGGTGGTGCGTTTTTGTCGTTTTTGAGGGCAGAGACTCGGAGAACGGGAAATTTTTCTCTTTTTTTGCTTTTGGGACTTGCATTGTCATAAAAATGGAGTTATATTAGACTAAGTCAAGACGAGAATAGCTTTGGAGTTACTTGGATTTCCCCGGGCAAGGGGTTGCCCGTCGGTTCCTGCAGGATCCCTTGGGGGCTGATTGCGGGGATTGGGATTCCGTGTTCTCGAAGTTCTTTGAGGCATCGGGGTCGGAGGATCCCCGTGCTGTTGTGTATTGTTATTTTTTTTGGAGCGATTATTAGGTTAGGCTAACAAAGGAGGGAGCCGGAATATGAAAAAGAAAATTATTACACTGCTGGTCCTTGCGGTTGCCGCAGGGGGGATCGCTTTTTTCACCAGACCGAAAATCGATGCGGTGCCCAAGGTCACCCCCGAAATCGAACAGCAGGCAGTGGAACAGGTACGGAACTATATCGAGGCCGTGCGGAAAAATGATTACCGGCAGCTTCGGGCGGTCAGCGCCTTCGCCGACCGTGCTTCCGCTGAATCCGCCCGGCAACTTGTTTCCGGCATCGGAGGAAGCGGATTTCAGTTCGCCGGAAGCGATATGGAGGACGGCGACCCCAACCGGATCTCGCTCATAGGCATCCTGCCCTCCGGCGGCGCTCTGCGGGTCTCCCTTGCCAAAACGGATAAAAGCTACAAGATTACGGCTGTTGCAGTCCCGTAAAACGAACCATAAAAAACAAGGAGTAAAAAATGTTCAGAACTTCCCGTATCTTCACCGAACCGGACCGCCCCTTCACGCTGATCGAGCTGCTGGTGGTCATCGCCATCATCGCCATTCTGGCGAGCATGCTGCTGCCGGCCCTCAACCGGTCGCGCATGACCGCCCACGACTCCACCTGCCGGAACAATCTGGGGCAGATGTTCAAGGGGATCACCCTCTACGCCTCGGATTTCAACTCCCGCTATCCCAGCATGGACGCTTACGGCTGTGTGGATTCTTCCGGAAACGTCCAGGTCCAGAGCGCCTACCGCCGCGGTATCGGTGTGGACGGAGAAACTCTGGGCATCGGAAAGGCGCTGAGCGCCTATATCCCGGCCGATTCCAAGATTTACCGCTGTCCGGGAGCCAACTACTTCGGCAAATACGGCAACACGTATGCGATCCTGCCCTCGAACTGCAAGCGCTTCTGCGAAGGCGGGGAGTTCAAGGATCTGGGCAAGCAGTTCCGGGGCGTGACCATGATCGACAAGACCATCCTCATTCAGGACAATTACATGTACGCTCCCGCTGAAGCAGGTGTCCCCGGTGCGAAATCCACTATTGATCCCCGGTACCTGACAAAGCCTTATGATGTCACCCGGCGTCAGATGTCCGCCCACGGATTCCTGCGGCCGGCCAATACCTCCGGGACCTACGGATGCAATGTCCTCATGGCGGGCGGCCGGGTCGCTCCCTATCAGGAGTGGGAAAAAATCAAGAGATGACCCATGACGGCGCTCCGGGAACGATTCATGGCTGAACTCCGCCATCACGCATGGCGGCGTTTTTCCCGTCTGCTCCCCGATGCGGCGGGAAAGGCGCTCTGCTGCGCACTGTGGGCGTCGCTTCTCTTCGAAGTGTCGGTCCGTCTGGGCGTATGCAGTCAGGGATATTTTCTGCTTCCGGGCACATTTTTCGTCGCGTTCCTGCCGTATTTCCTGTGGAAAGACAGACCGAAACTCGTGGAGTGCGCCCGAGAGGCCGACGATCCCGAAAGAGGCGGAAATTGCGCTCTCAACGCCTTCGAACTGATCTCCCGGGGGGCTCCCGCTTCCCCCTTTGCCGAATATGCCGTGGTCCGGGGACTCGAAGCGCTGGCCGCTTCGGAACGGCTCCCGCACCGTGTGGCGTTCCCATGGAGGAATATTGCCGTTCCTCTGGTTCTCCTTCTCGGTCTTCTCGCTCTGCCGGACCCGGGATCCACGGCTTCCGCCGCATTCGGGAAAAGCGGAAAAAGAAAGTCTGCAGCGGAAAACGTCGCCCCCCTCATTTTGAGGGGAATAAGCCATCTTCGCCCTGAAGTTCAGTCTCCATCTTCAGCGGGCGGAAAGGCCGGAGGGGGGCGCGATTTTTTTTCCGGAAAAGGTCTCGAAGATAATCCCGGCCGGGGCGGCGGCGAAAGCTCGTCCGGAAATGCGCGGGATGCTGTTTCCGGCGGCGCCGGCGCCGGCGAAAGCGCTCCGGGAAATCATGGGCGGCGCGACAATGAGGAATGCAGCCGCGACGGCGATGGCCATTCCGCAAAAAAGAGCGGCGGCAAATCTCCCGGGGGTGGGGCTTCCGGCTCCGGTGAAGGCTCGGGAGAGGATGAAAACACCCTCAAAGACACCCGTGGGATCGGAGCTTCCGGTGCGGCCCGCAACAGGAACGACCGTGAACGGCGAAAAAAAAGCGTCACCCGCCGCAGGGAACTTTCCCGCGGCGGATTTCAGATGCTCCCGGCCGACAAAGCCCCTCCTGCAAGCAGGAAGCTCGCCGACAAGGAGGAGCACGGTGATGAACCCGGTACAGGCAGAGGGGGCGAAACGGGGGCCAAAAAATCCCGCGGGGCAGCCGCCGTGCTGCCTGTCATGCCCCAGCCCGACAGTGTGGCCGGCCGGATCGGTTCCGGTGAAGATGTCACTTCGGTGGAAAACGGCGCCAATTCCCGCCGTCCGGGGAAAACGGAGGTCCTTTCCGTTCCGGTCGCCGATGAGGAACCGGGGCCTTCCCGGTCTGCGCCTGCCCGGATCAGGCTTTCGGTGCGGCGCACTTTCGATGACAACGTATTGCAGCGAACAAGATAAAGGAAGAAAAGTATGAGCGAACCCGAAAAAGCAACCGCTTTCCGGTCGAACTTTCGACGCATCAGGGAAGAATTGAACAAGGTCTTCGTCGGCCATGACGACCTGGTCTCCGATCTGCTTGCCGCCGTGGCCGCGGACGGTCATGTCCTGCTCGAAGGCGTTCCGGGTCTGGGAAAGACTTTGCTGGCCAGAAGCCTGGCTGGAACTCTCGCCTTGAAATTCGCACGGATCCAGTTCACTCCGGACCTCATGCCGGCGGACATCACCGGGAGCCTTCAGCTTCAGGAGGACGAAAAAGGAGTCCCCCGACTCTCCTTCCGCCCCGGTCCCCTGATGACCAATTTTCTGCTGGCGGACGAGATCAACCGGGCCACCCCCAGAACCCAGTCCGCCCTGCTCGAGGCCATGCAGGAACACCAGATCACCGCCGGAGAGAAGACCTTTTCCCTGCCGGAACCTTTCACCGTCATTGCCACTCAGAATCCCATCGAACAGGAAGGAACCTATCCGTTGCCGGAGGCGGAGCTGGACCGTTTCCTCATCAAGCTCGACCTGGGCTATCCGGATGAATCCTCCTACAGCCGTATCCTCGATCTGACCACCGGAACGGAGTCTCCCGAACCCGAAGTCGTCTGTTCTGGGGAAGATATCCTCGCCATGCGCCGTACGCTCCGGGAAGTGCTGGCCGAAGAGAGCGTGAAGCAGTACGCCGTTCATCTGGTCATGGGAAGTCAGCCGGAGTCATCCTTCTGCCCCGGAACTTGCAAGGGACTGCTGCTCCGGGGGGCCGGTCCCCGGGCGGCTCAAGGGCTGCTCCTCATGGGCAAGGCCTACGCGCTTCTGGACGGACGCACCGCGGTGGGATGCTGCGATGTCGCCCGGGCTTTTCTGCCTGTGATGCGCCACCGCATCGCCCTGACCTTCGAGGCCCAGATGGCCGGAGAGACTCCCGACCGGGTCCTGAAACGACTCCTCGAAGCGGTGAAAAAATGATTTCCGACCGGGAACTTTTCCCCGAAGAGCTGCTGGCGGCCGCCGGTTTGCTCCAGGCTCCGCCGGAAAAGAACGGTCTGTCCTTTTCCGCGGGCCGCCACCGTTCTCCCCGCGGAGGAAGCAGTTCCGAATTTCAGGATTACCGGAGCTACGTTCCCGGCGACGATCTGCGCCGGATCGACTGGAATGTATACCGCCGCTTCCGAAAACTTTTTCTGCGGCGATACCGGGAGTTTCCCCAGAAAAAACATCTGGTGGTACTGGACGATTCTCCCTCGGTACGCTTCACCGGGGAACGGGCCGCTCTCGTCTGGCGGCTGGCGGCGCTTATCTGCGGGACTTTGCTCATGAACGGCGATCATGTCGCCCTGCGCCCCGGTACGGGGGCCCCCTGCCGGTCATTTGCGCCCGGGCGCAGCTCCGCAGCTCCGCTCATCGGGGAACTGCTCGCTGCCTGGCACCGGAAGACTCCGGGAAAGGCTCCCGACTTTCAGGCACCCCCGAACTGCCGCACCTGGATCATTTCGGATTTTCTGGATCCCGAAGGACTGGATCATCTGGAAGAGTGTTTCCGGCGCTCCCGTGGATTCACCCCCGTCCGCATTTTCGAGAAGCGGGAACTTCGTCCTGAACTTGCGGCCGAGAGCCGCTTCATCGATGCCGAAAGCGGAAGCGAGGTGATCGTTTCGCCCGGGGCCGGGACCTTGGCCGCCTATGCCGTCCGACTCAGGCGGTTCGAACAGCTGCTGGCTCTTCCCGCCCGCCGGACCGGGAGCGCCGTTTACGGTTTCGACGTCGGCCTGACCGTGCCCGAACTTCTCCGACAGTGCGCGGCGGAACTTTTCCCCGGAGGCCGCAAATGATGGTTTTTCAGGGACTTTCACCGCTTGCGGGAGCCATCGCCTGCGCCGTCGGAACTTCCGTACTGATCTTTCTGCACTTCCTCAAAGTCAGGAATCCCGGCCTCAAGATCCCCTCGATCATGCTCTGGCGGGAAAGCTGCGTTCATCCCCGGCGGCAGGTGCTGTGGGAAAAATTGGCCCGTTTTTTGAGTTTTCTTCCGCCTGTTCTCTTCATCTTCTGTCTCTGCGGCGCGCTGACGGAACCTGTCTGGGACCGGGGCGGCGGCCGGAAATTGGTGATCGTCACGGACGCATCCGGATTTCCCGCTGCCGTCCGCTTGCTGGAACACGCCGATCCTCTGCGGAGCGCACTGGTCCTGGCATCGGGGGGCGGCGTCATCCTCAGCGACTTCGGGGCGCCGCGGCGGCCGCTTCTTCTTCCGGAAAAAATCGTTTCAGACGACGCCGATGCGGTTGTTGCTCTGGCCGAAAGGATGGCCGCTCCCGGCGGGCTCGTCTGCTGGACGGGAAGCAAACTGCCTCCCTGGCTTCCCGAAAATTCCCTCTTCATCCGGAGCGGAAAAAAAGCCGTCCCGAAAACTCCCCGGAAAAAAGTGAAGATCGCCTTGCCCGGAGCGTCTCCCCGGTTTTCGGCCGCTGTCGCGCTTTTTCCCGGCGTGGAAGTTACGGAGGCCCCCGGAAAGGCCGATCTGATCTTTTCTCTTCGGGCGAACGGGACGGACATTTCCGCAGAGGAGACCGCGATAGAGGAACTGTGGGCGCAGCTCATGCGTTCCGGTCTGCTCCTGCCGGAAGCCGGGCAGGTCGGTAGGGGACCTGCCGCGCCCCCCGTTCTGCCGGAACGCCGGGCCGTTTCCCTGACGGTTCCCCTTTTTCTTCTGGCTTTCACTGCCCTCGCGGCGGATATCCTTTTGTGGCGCAAACGTAAAACGGTGTGACGAAAGATGACGGAACAGTTCAGCATACACTTTGCAGACCCCGTATTTCTGTGGTTTCTGGTTCCCGCGGCGGTCGCGGTTTTCTTCTGCCGCCGCCGGACGGGGCGGCTCCAGCTGACCGCCGCGGCGCTTCTCCTGCTGGGGGCCGCCGGGCCTGTCGTCGGATTCCGCCGGAGCGGGCCGGAGATTACGAAACTGACTGTCCCCATGGCCTCCCCGGCCGACGGCTCCCGTAAAGAGGATGCCGCGGCCTTTCTGGCTCGCACGGGGGCCGGGATGAAGGAAGGGGGCGCGATCCATCTCCACGGACCTTGTGAGGAACGTTCCGGCTCCGTCGCCCGGAGCGCCGCTCTGCTGGCTGACCGGGGGATCCCTGTCCGTCTATTCCCGGCGGCAGGTAACGGAAGCGGCATCAGACTTCGCGATTTTCCTCTTCCTCTGCAGGCGGGGCCCGGGGAAACGGTGCGGTTTTCGCCGGCATTTGCCGTTCCGGCTCCCGGCAAAGCCGAACTGCGTCTGGAAAGTCCGGGGCTGAAGCACCCGGTTCAAAAAGAGCTTTTCTTTTCCGCGAAAGGGGATTATGAAGTTCCCGTTCAATGCACTTTCGGACGGCCCGGCATCCATATAGCGGAGCTGAAGATCGATGGCCGGGTCGAAGCCCGGAAGATCGTCAACGTGACGGAACCCTGCCGGGTCCTGCTGATTTCAGGGACTCCTGAATATTCGGCCGGAGCCGTGAGGCGGCTCCTCGGAGAGAACGCCCGGGTGTACCCCTATGCTTCCGGCGCGGATTTCGGGAAATTCCCGCTGGTCGTGATGACCGGCGGGAGTGCGGAAAAACTTTCGAAAGAGGAATTCCTGCGTCTGGCCGCGGCCGTCCGCGGAGGGACCGGACTCATGATCTTCACCGGAAGAAATGCCCGGTTCGATGAAGGGAAGGTCCCGCGGGAATTCCGGAAGATCATGCCTTCGAGTTATTCGGGCCGGGTCCTCAACCGGATCCCGGTCACGGCGCTTGTCATCATCATCGACACTTCCGGCAGCATGTCCGGCGTCCGCATCGCCCTCGCCCGCGAAGTGGCGCGTCTGGCCATCGACAAACTTCAGGACCACGATCTGGCGGGCATCGTGGAGTTCCACGGCCGCCGACGCTGGGCGGCTCCCATTCAAAGCGCCGCCAATCACCTGGAGCTGCACCGGGCGCTCAACCGGCTCAATGCGGGAGGCGGCACCGTCATCATGCCCGCCGTTCAGGAAGCCTTTTATGCGCTCCGTAATACGGATGCCCGGCTGAAACACATACTCATCATCACCGACGGCGGAGTGGAACAGGGGCCTTTCGAAAAACTTTTCCGGCAGATGGCTCGGAACGATATCACCGTTTCCACCGTGCTCTCCGGCCGGGGAGAAAGCGCTTTTCTGGAACAACTGGCGTTGTGGGGCAACGGCCGTTTTTACACCGCATCCAGCCGCTTCGCCCTGCCGGAACTGACATTTCGTCAGACGGGCCGGGAAAATCTGCCTCCGGTACGGGAAGGAGATTTCCCCGTGAAACTTGTACACTTGCGTCCTCCCTTCGTCAGCCTCGCCCCCGGGAGCCGGATCGGCGGACTGGCCGAAAACAAGCTCAATCCGGGGGCTGTGGAACTGCTCCGGGCCGCGGAAGTGCCTCTTCTCGCCGTCAGGTACGCAGGCGCGGGGGCCGTCGGAGCCTTCAACAGCGAACTGGAAGGTCCCTGGACCGAATCCCTCAGGCGGGACCGCCGCTTCTCGGGCATGCTGGCCGCCTTTCTGCGTTCGCTTCCCGAACCCGTCCGGATGAACCCCTTTACGGTCCGGGATCTTTCTCTCAGACGGGATGTCCATCTGCAGATCGAGTCCCGGGAAGCGGGAGAACATCTCTATTTGGAACTGCGCCCCCGGAAGGGGAAGGCGCTTTTCTGCAAACTGACCAAAGGGCCCGACGGCGCTTTTCACTTCCGCCGTTCCGGACTCGAAGCGGGGATCCATCGTTTGAAAATTTCGTTTTCTCCCGATCTGGCGGGGGCTGCGGAGTTCGGCCTGCTGCCTTTCGAGGCCCTCCCCGGGAACGGGATCCCCGATACGGCATGCCGTGAGATCAACGCCCGTTCCGCCCGGATCACCCCTCTTCCGGGGCGGCGGACCGTCGATCTGCGTTCCTTTTTCAGTCTCCTTGCTCTGGCATTCATGCTGGCCCAGATATTCTGCCGCCGGCTCCCTTCCGCAAGCCGGATCCTGCCTTTCGTACTGCTCTTCAGCGCATTGGACCTGACTGCCGGAGAGTACGAAAACGCCTTGCGGCAGGGCCTTCGGGGGATCGCTCCCGAAACATCGTTCCGTCGGGCCGCCTCTCTGGCCGCGAACGCCGCCGACCGCCGTTTCGCATTGAACTGCGAACTGGAATACGCCCGGCGGCAGGGGACGTTGAAAAAGCTCCTTGCCCGTTGGTGCGGCCAAAAGGATATCGATCCGGAGCAGCTGGAACTGCTCATCTGCGAACTGGAGGATTCGGTCTCTCCCGCGGCGGCGCTGGAATTTCTTGAAGAAAGGGCGCCTCAGGGCGAAGTCCGTTTCGCTTCACACCTGCTCAGATTGGCGGAAAAATGCGATCGGACAGCTATGGTCCGGGAACTTGCCCGCCGGAAGCTGAATGAAGGAGGGGAGAGTCTTTTCTGGCTTGCCGCCGCACTCCGGCTGGAGCTCCTTCAGCAGCGGCGCGAGGAGGCGAAACATCTCTTTCTGGACTATCTGAAGAGAGAAAACGATGTCGGGCGCCTTTCTCATCTGGCGGACGCCGCCGAAAACGCGGCCCTTTACGAATGCGTCGGCGCGGTACTGGACAAGTGGGAAAAACGTGCCGCATCCGATGTATGGCCCGTCAGGTTCCGCAGGCTCGATGCCCTGATCCGTCAGGGACGTCCGGAAAGTGCCGCCGCCCTGCTCAGGAACTGGGCGGCCGGAAAAAAATATCCCGCCGGAGTCATGATGAATCTGGCCGACCGCTGTGAACAGCTCGGCGAAGTCGAAAGCGCCGTCAGTCTCTACAGAAAAACGGGCGGGGAGGAGGCGCAACTCCGGCTCGCCATGCTCTTCGACGGGTCGGGACGTCGAAAGGAAAGCGCTCCCCTGTGGCATGCGATCGTACGCAACTCCTCCGGTGAAATGCGCTCCCGGCAGGCCATGGAACGCCTTGTGGCGAACAGCGCGGCGGAAAAGGAGCTTCCCCGGCTCTGCAAAGAACTTCTCGCGGAGTACCGCCGGACACCCTCCCGTCGGCTCCTGCTTTTCACCTGCCGGGCGCTGGCGGCGGCGGGGAGGAACGGGGAACTTTACGGACTTCTCGACGACGCGGGGGAAAAGGAACTCAAGCTCTCCTTCCTTCTCGAAGAGCGGAAGTACGCCGAGGCAGCTGCGCTTCTCGAAGCAAAATATGAATCTTCTCCGGCCGAGCGGGAGGAGATCCTGCGGCGTCTGACCATTATCGCGGTGGAGTCCGGAGACAAACTCCTCGCCCGAAAGACCCTCGACCGTCTGCTGGCCACTGCCCGCAACCGCCGGGAAGTCCTGGAGTTTGCCGCCGGAGTCTGCATGCTGCTCGACGACCCGGCACGCGCCGGAGAGATGTACGACCAATGCCTGAAATCGGACGACTCGCAAATAGAACTCTATCTGCTCCGGGCCAACGCCTGGAAGGCCGCGGGTGAAAAGGAGCGGGCCTTGAAGTTTTTTGCGGGAAAGGTGGATCAGCCCCTGAGTGCGGATCTTTTCGGAGTCATGGCCGACGGGCTGCTCAACATGGAGGCTCCGCCGCCGCTGCTGCGCAAGGCCCTCGAGGCTGCCCTGCGCCGTATCGAAGCCGACCCTGATCTGCTCTTTTATTATCGCCTGGCCGAGGATCTGGCCGAGGAACTCGGCGACACGGCGCTGTGGCGGCGTCTCCAGACGCTCCAGCTCGCCGCGGGGCCCGGCCGACGGGCCCTGCTGCTGCGCGGTCTCTACGAAGACGCGCTTCAACGCAACGACACGGCACAGGCGCTTCACTTTGCCCGGCTGCTCATCGGCCTGAAGGATGTCTATCCCCCCGATCTTTACAGCTCGCTTGCGCGGACGTTGACCGCCAACGGCTGCTACGGAGCGGCGGAACGGTGTGCCCGGCAGGCCGATGCCGCCGAAAACACCACGAGCCGGCTCTTCGCCCTGACCCGGGTCTGCATGGATTCGGGACGCCTGGCCGATGCCCGGCGCATCTGCCGGGAACTGTTGAGCCTCGAACCCCGGTCCCCGGAGCTTCTTGCCCGATATGCCGAGGTGCTGGAGTTTTCCGGCGACTATCTCCGTGCCGGGGAGGAGAATCTGAAAGCCCTGCGGATCCTCGCGGCCCGGCAGGCAGTTTCGGTGAACACTTCACGGGGCAGCAGCGGAGCCGCCTTTGCCCGTGAAATCAAACCGCTGCTCCATGCGTTCGCCAATCAGGCGGTGCTTTACCCGGAGCATTTTGAAGCCTCTCTGGAAAAATTCCGCAAAGAAGCCGCGCCCGCGGCCCGCGCCCGGGTGTGGATCCCCTTGAAACAGAGGATCGATGAACTCAAAGGGCTCACTTCCGGGCCGAAAAGAAACGGGAAAATTCCGCGGCGGCAACATCTTTTCCCCGATGCGGAAAGTTTCGCCGTCACCGTCTTGACGGCGAAACCTGCGGAAGCGGTCCGGCTCTGCCGGGAGCTTTTTGCCCGGCTTCCCCTTCAGCGCCGGGGAGCCTTCCTTACCCGGCTCATCGGAGCCCTCGGCGCCGATCCTCTGCCTGAGGTGGAAAAAGCCCTGCTTGAGATCCTTTCACGAACAAAACTCCCCGATGCGGTTCCCCTCTGGAGCTTCCAGCCGCGGGCCCTGACTTTGAAAAAGGCCGTCGCGGCACAGCTTCTGCGGCAAAAGCCCGATTCCCTGCCTGCCCTGGTCCTTTCCGCCCGCCTTCGCTGGCTGTCCGGGGATCCCGCGGGGGCCCGGGCACTGGCGGCGGAGTGCTGCGGCCGTTTTTCCGAGGCAAAGACCATCACTTTTCAAGATGTCCGCGCCGTCAGAAGTTTGGGCATCGTCTTCGCCGCCCGGCCGGGAGAGGAGCCGAAGAAGGGGAAAAAATCCCTCGAAGAACTCGCCGCATCCCTTGAAAGCGACCGGGAACTGCTGGGCGATACGCCTCCCCGGGTCCTGCTCCGCGCCGTGCTGCTGGAATGTGCGGGAGATGCCGACGGAGCGCTCAAGAGCCTGTTTCGGCTTTGGCGCACCGGAGAACGCACGGTCATCGTTTCCCGCATGACCGAAGAGCTGACGGTCCGTACCGGAGCCTACCGGCAGTACCTGGAACTCCTCGAAGCCTTCCCGCCGAAAGATCCCACAGTCAGGATCCTTACGGCCCGGCGGCAGATCCAGCTGTACCGGGAATACGGCATGGCCGGAAAGGCTCTGGCGCTCCTCGACAGCATGCCCCAGCTCCTCCGGAAGCGGGAACAGCTCCTCATTGCCCGCCGGACTTTGCCGCCGGAAAATTTTGCCGCCGCACTGAGCGGCTTTCTCATCGATCAATGCCGGGCGGGCTCCTACATCGGCTTCTTCCCGGACAATTTCGGTCTCGACGGCATGAAAGGGCTCCGCCGTCGAGGGACCCTTCGTCCCGATCTTCTTCCGGAACTGGGCCGTTTTTCCGGGAGCTCCGCCCTTAAACGGACGATGGAATATCTTATTGCGGGCGTACCTGTTTCCCAGCGGGGAGCGGCAGTCCTTTTCCATACCTGGCGTTCACTGCCCGCGGCGCCCGGCGGGGAAGTCCGGTGCGCGGGAAAAGCGGCCATGCCCCAGCTCCTGCCTTTGAAGGCCGCTTCGGGGGGACGCCTTTCGTCAGAGGAGCGGGCGCTGCTCAGAAAGAACATTCTCCAAGGCGGCATTCCCCTCGAAAATGCCCTTGTCTGCCTGGAAGCTCTGCCCGAAAAGGAACGCCGGGAGACCGCATCGGTCCTGGCGGAGCAGACGGTTTCCGACCTCCTTCCGCTTCCCCGGATGGAACAGCTCGAAAAACTCATCGCCATGACGGATCCCGCCCGCAGAAAAAAGATTTTCGCGTCTCTGGCGAAGCGCTGCGCCCCTGGAACGGAACGGCAGCTTTGGGAATTCCTCTTTTTGCTCAAGCGCCATCTTCCGGAGTGTTTCGACCTCTTCGGGGGAAAGGCGGTCGCCCGGCCTTTTTCCATGACTTCGGAACTTTATCTGCTTTACGGCCCCGAAGCTCCCGAAGAACGCTTCCTGAATTTTCTCGCCTGCGCCGAGGAAGTCCCCGACTGGCAGAAAATGCTGGTCATCGCCGGGCCTGAGAGTTCCCTGACCGATGCCGCAGGGGCAGCCGTCATCACCGCCTGCCGCCGCCGACTCATCACGCCTGATGCCGCGGTACGTCACTTCGTCCTTCTGAGCGTCGCCGACAGCCGAAGGAAAAAACACTGGCTCGCCCTGGCCGCCCGCTATGACCTCACGCCGGGCGAAGCCACGGTGTGGCGCCTGGACGCTTCCGGCGATCCGGCGGAAAAAAAGGAAATCGAAACGCGTCTGCTCCGGGCCGGGAAAATGCCTCCCGCCCGGCTGAACGGAATAATTCACCCAAAAACAGGAAAGGAAAAGGAAAAATGAAACATCTCATCTGTACGCTGGCACTTCTGCTGCTGGGAAGCGCGGGACTTTGCGCGCACGGTCACCACCAAACTCCGCTGAAATCTCCCGCGGTGGATGCTCTGAAGCAGGGTGATTTCCAGCGGGCGGCCCAGCTGCTTCCGGGGGAGATCAAGGCCAATCCCAATGAGGCGCGGCTGAAGAAGATCTATGCCGCGCTGAAGACCCAGCTGCGCCGGGAAAAACTTTTCGCCGAAGAAAAGGATCCGGGAATGATCGTTCTCGTAGGCAACGAGATGAGGAAATTCTACACCGCATGGGGCCTGTACGACAAGGCTGCCGCCGTGGGAGCGAAAATCTATGCGGCCTCTCCCTCTCTTCAGAATGGGGTCAGCTGGGGCGTCAGTCTCCTGAATGCCGATAAAAACACCGAGGCCGCCGCCGTTTTCGGCAAGCTGGACCTGTCCAAGGCGGACCCCGGCCCCTCGCTTTGCGGCGCTTTGGCTTTTGCCCGCGTGGGCCAAAAGGATGAATCCCGGAAAATTCTCGATCGTTTCGACACGGGGAAACTTTCATTGAATTTCCTGGGACTTTACGCCCGGAGTGCAGCTCTCAACGGCGACAGCGACAAAGCGGCCGAACTTGCCGCGAAGATTTTGGAAAAATCCCCGGCAAAACAGCACCCGAATCTCAAGAAGCACCTCTTCGGTTCCGCCGATTTCAAGAGTGTGGCCGGAAATGAGAAATTCAAAGCGGCTCTCAAAACCGCTTCCAAGGTCGAGGATGAGTGTGCGGGCTGTCCGAATCACGGCACCGACAAATGCGACCACAAGCATGGACACTGAGAAAATGCGTAAAAAGGGAATCGCGATGTTCCGGATCGAGAAAAAATACTGTGCCGCGCTGTGGGTTTCCGCATTGCTTTTTTCCGCAGGCGGCATGGGGAAACTGTCCGCAGGTCCGGTGAAAGTCCCCGCCGAATGTGAGCAGTTCGTTCCTGAAATCAAGGCGGTGTGTCCGGCCTTTGACCGTTTCGGTTCCTGCACGGCCCGCAAAGTCACCCTGCTCGATGCCGAGGGAACCGCAGCGGGATATCTGTTGCTGGCCCCGGAAAAATACTCCCGGACAAAGGGATACAAAGGTTACGTCAACACGGCGGTGATTCTGGGGAAGGATGGAAAAATCATCGGAACCGTTTTGGGCAGGAATCAGGAAAGCCCCGGCTGGATCGGACGAATCCGCAAAGGAGGACTCCTGACCCGCTGGAACGGCATGACGGTGAAAGAAGGAGCGACAGCCCAGGTGGACGGCGTGACTCGAGCCACCTATTCCAGCAATGCCATCAAAGCGGAAGTGAAAGCCATTCTCGAAAATGCAAAATAGAAAAAACGGCTCTCAAGGAGGAATAACAGGAGTTGAAGGGCGTACTTCCGAACTTCCGCCGGATTGACGGTATCCAGAACGTCCAGAGCAAATGCGACGAGAGTGGCTTATGCTCGATGAACCATCAGAGTAATTGAGCCTTCTTCAGTGCCGGGCCGACCCCGGCAATCACGGTGCGGACCTTGCTCCCGGCGATGCCGCAGGTCGCGGCCGCGGCGATCAGATCGTCATCGGTGATGTCACGCCCCTTGCCGTTGACCATGCAAGCGTGTTCGCCGCTGAGTCCGGCGCAGGGCGTCAGATCGTAAGCCGGGGCAAGGCGTTTTTTGACAAAATTCAGAAAATGAATCCGGGAAGGCGGCGGGCCCGAATTGTCCGCCATTTACGAAATTTTCCATATTTTCACATTGCTTTTTTGCGTCTGGGGCTGTATATTATCACGGTTTCGGGTGTCTCTTTCCCCTTCGGAGAAGACCCGCGAGGCGAAAAATTTCGGTCCAGACAATGAAATTCGTCATGAAAACTTTTGATGAAAAATGGCGCGCTCATTCTGCACGCTTAACGGATGAAGATATCTGTAATGCGGTAAACTCAGGAAATAACCGGCCCTGTCGAATCGACAATCATTCAAAAAAATTTGAATCACAATAAGGTAAACATGAAACTTCTTTGCCTTTCAGATCTGCATTTGCGCTCGGAAGCGGTGGTCGCGGCCATCGACAGTAAGTGCTTGTCTCCGTTTCTGGGGCAGGTTGCGGCGACTGTGGCCGAGGTTTCGCCGGATGCCGCAGTCGTGACGGGGGACACCGTTTCCCCGGCGCAGGTGCGCCTGCTTTCCGCAGCGCTGCGGACATTTATCCCGGCCGACCTGCCCGTAATCGCCACGCTGGGCAATCACGAGTTCTGGGGGCGCACCTTCGAAGACACTCTGGCAAAGCTGAAGGAACAGACGCTGGCCGATCCGAACATCTTTTATCTCGACCTGAACGGCGCCGTCGAACTCGGCGGAGTGAATTTCGTCGGCGGGACGCTCTTCTTCGACGGCTCCATGCGGATCCGGGACAGCCAGCGGGTCGACCAGTGGGACGGCTGGCAGGACTGGCGCATCGTCGACATCGAATCCCGATATATGGAAATCAACGCTTACTATGTCGACATGATCCGGGCGAAGATGAAACCGGGAATGCCGACCGCGCTCTGCACCCATCACGTGCCGCACGTTTTGCTGAACGGACACGCACCGGGCCACTACAGTTTTTACACCGGCATGAAGGATCTGGTCCATGAGCTGCCCTTCGACCCGGCGTACGGCAACTACCTGATTTGCGGGCACACCCACCGCCGGGTGATCGGCGAAGTCGTTCCCGGTTTCATGGGCGTGAACGTCGGCGGCGACTACGGTGTTCTGCAGACCTTTACGCTGGAAGTCTGAGTATTCGGGACAAGGGAAGGAGATGATACGGAGGTTATGATGGTTCGGGATCCGGAGAAAACGTTCGGCGCTTTGATCGACAAGTGCTCCATCGCTCAGCTTTGCTATATTGACAGAGAAGGCTTTCCTGTCACGCGGGCCATGCTGAAGCCGCGTGAACGGCATGGTCTTCGGGAGTTTTTCTTCACGACCAACACTTCCAGTGAGAAGGTAAAGGCCCTGAGGAATGACCCGAAAGCCGGCATCTACTTCGTCGACCGCCGTTTTTTCCGCGGCGTCAGTCTGTCGGGTTTTGCCGAGATCCTGGAGGATCCCGACACGAAGGCGCGGATCTGGCGTGACGGCGACGAACAATACTACAGCAAGGGCGTCACCGATCCGGATTATTGCGTCATCAAAATCACGGTCCGGAAAGTCCGCTGTTACGCCAACTTCGAATCGACGGATTTCACCGTATGAAACAACCTGGAGGGAACGATCGATGAAGCACTTGGATTTTCACCCTTGCAGGAGGTATATCCTGCTGTTTGCGGGCCTTGTTCTGCCGATTGTTTGCGGAGGCTGCGCGAACGAAATGAAACACGACGGCATAAACAAAGGAGAAAAGGGAATGACGGGATTCTACGATCACACGCTGACCTCGATGAACGGGGAAACGGTGAAAATGGCGGGTTTCAGGGGAAAGGTCGTTCTGATCGTGAACACGGCCACGGGGTGCGGGTTCACTCCGCAGTATGCGCCCATCGAGAAACTTTACCGGGATTACCACGACAAAGGTCTGGAGATCCTGGACATTCCCTGCAACCAGTTCGGAGGACAGGCTCCCGGAACGGACCGGGAGATCCACGAATTCTGCACCGTTCACTACAACACGACCTTCCCGCAGATGAAAAAGTCGGATGTCAACGGTCCGAACGAACTCCCCCTCTACACCTATCTGAAATCCCGGAAGGGCTTTCAGGGATTCGATGAACACAAATACAAGGATCTGCTGGAGAAAATGTTCGCCAAAGCCGATCCCGAGTGGTACAAAAAGCCCGACATAAAATGGAACTTCACCAAGTTCGTCGTCGATCGCAGCGGCAAGGTCGTTGCGCGTTTCGAGCCTACGGCGGACATGGCGAAAGTCGAGGAGTGCATCAAGTCCCTGCTGTGACGGTGAAATAATGTGAAACGTCACGGAGGATCATCATGCTCAAAATGACCGTTCTGGACTGGGGGATCATCGGCGCCGTCGTCGTGACGACCATGACACTGGGGATCCTCGCCGGCTTGAGTTCCGGCAAGAACCGGGAAACCTTTTTCCTCGGGGGCCGCTGCCTGCCGTGGTGGCTCCTCGGCACCTCCATGGTCGCCACCACCTTTTCGACCGATACGCCCAATCTCGTCACCGATCTGGTCCGGGGACACGGGGTTTTCGGCAACTGGGCCTGGTGGTGCTTTCTGCCCACCGGCATGACGACGGTCTTTCTCTACGCCAAACTGTGGCGGCGGCTGGGAGTCGTCACCGATATGGAGTTTTACGAGATCCGCTACAGCGGGAAGGTGGCCACGTTTCTCCGCGGATTCCGGGCGGTCTATCTCGGACTCTTCTTCAACATCATGACGCTCGCTTCCGTCTCGCTGGCCGTCATCAAGATCGGCGCGGCCATGCTGGGCCTTTCTCCCGGCCAGAGCGTCTGTTACGGCATGGCCGCAACGGTTCTTTTCACCTCCATCGGCGGTTTCCGC
>JAFSYV010000168.1 GCA_017443585.1 Lentisphaeria bacterium
CCTTTGGAGCGCAGGTATTCCTTGGCCTGAGCCACGGTGTACTGGCGGAAATGGAAGATCCCCGCGGCCAGCACCGCGTCGGCGCAGCCTTCGGTGAGGACCTGTTCCAGATGTTCGAGTTTCCCGGCTCCGCCCGAAGCGATGACGGGCACGTTGACCGAGGTGGAGACCGCCCGGGTGAGTTCGCAGTCGTAGCCCGCGTGGGTTCCGTCGCAATCCATGCTGGTGAGGAGTATCTTCCCCGCGCCCAGGGCGACGCTCCGGTGGGCCCACTCCAGCACGTCGATGCCGGTGGGGGTGCGGCCGCCGTTGACGAAAACTTCCCAGCTTTTGCCGCCGGGCCGGCGCCGGGCGTCGATGGCGAGTACGATGCACTGGCTGCCGAAGCGCTCCGCGCCCTCGCGGATGAGTTCCGGATCCTTGACGGCGGCGGTGTTGAGGGAGCACTTGTCGGCTCCGGCCAACAGAAGGTTCCGGATGTCCTCCACGCTCCGGATGCCGCCGCCCACGGTCAGGGGGATGAAAAGCTCCGCCGCCGCGCGGCGCACCACGTCCACCATGGTGGCCCGGTGGTCGCAGCTGGCGGTGATGTCGAGAAACACCAGCTCGTCGGCCCCCTGTTTGTTGTAGGCCCGGGCCCACTCCACCGGATCCCCGGCGTCGACGAGCCCGACGAAATTGGTCCCCTTGACCACCCGGCCCCCGGTCACATCCAGACAGGGGATGATCCGGCGGGCGGACGTGATTTTCGTAAAGTCCATATTTCTCCTGACAGTGCGTTTCCCTAATATACCTTTCCGGGAGGAAAAAGTCAAGAAAAACTCCGGTGTTTCCCCTTGACTTTTCTCCGGGAGGGGGTTATGTTATAGTGTCGTCCAACATGCAAGACACAGGAGTTTCTCAACATCATGGCAGAAAAGATCAAAGTCGCGTTCGTCGGATTCCGTCACGGTCACATCTACGGCCTCTACAACCGGATGAAGGATTCCGACCGGTACGAGATCGTCGCGGCCTGCGAAGAAAACGCCGAGGCCGCCGCGGCCGCCGAAGCCCAGGGGGTGAAGATCACTTCTCACAATTTCCACGAGATGATGCACGAGACCGCCTTCGACGTGCTGGCCGTCGGAGATTATTACGCCATCCGGGGTTCCCGGGCGATCTCGGCCATGGTGGCGGGGAAGCACGTCATCGTCGACAAGCCCCTCTGCACCTCGCTGGCGGAACTCCGGGAGATCCGCCATCTGGCCCACACCCGGAACCTCAAGGTCGGCTGCATGCTGGACCTGCGGCTCAACGCCAACGTGAACGCCGCCCGCGAGGTCATCAGTTCCGGAAGACTGGGCGAAATCCACGCCATCTCTTTCGGCGGCCAGCATCCCCTTTCCTACGGGACCAGGCCGAACTGGTACTTCGAACCCGGCAAGCACGGCGGCACCATCAACGACATCGCCATCCACGGCCTCGACGGCATCGAATACATGACCGGCCACGCTATCACCGAGCTCACCGCCGCCCGGACCTGGAACGCCTTCGCCACCTTCGCCCCCGTGGTCTTTCAGGACGCCGCTCAGGGCATGTTCGCCCTCGACAACAAGTGCGGCGTCATCTTCGACGTTTCCTATTTCGCCCCCGAAAAGATCGGGTTCCCCAACCCCTTCTACTGGCGCTTCACCTTCTGGGGCCGCAAGGGCGTGCTGGAGTTCAACTACGCCGACGCCGGATGCAAACTCTGCCTCAGCGGCGCGAGCGCCGTCGAGACGGTCCCGCCCGCCGCGGGCGGTTCCGACTACCTGAACATCTTCACCGAAGAGATCACCACGGGCGGCGATCTGCCCTTCGGCAGCGAACATATCATGGATGTGAGCGAGAAGTGCCTCAAGCTTCAGGCGATAGCGGATAAGAACCGCTGAGCCTTTCCAGACCGACCGTCGAAACGGCACAAAACCTCCGGTCCGGGCGGACCGGAGGTTTTTTCGTTCCGGAAAGGTCTTACAGGGCGATGCCCTTGAGCTTGCGGTAAATGGAAATGGCGTAGGCGTCGGTCATGCCGGAAATGAAATCCAGGATCGTGAGAAGCCGGGCGTAAGGGCTGGCGCACCACGCGGGATCGTCCAGATACTCCCGGATCCCCGTCATTATGGCCCCCATGCGCCGGGCGCGGTAGGAGGCCTTGCCCCGGCCCAGTTTTTCCGCGGCGAGCTCGTTGACGCAGGGGACGAAGATGTCCAGCATCCCGGAAACCATTTCGAACCCGGCGGCGATGATCTCCGCCACCTTGCGGTTGTTGTAGATGAGCTCGACGCTGCGGGCCCGGAGCGCCGCCAGTCCGGGCGCGCAGGGAAGCAGTTCGGTGAGAGGCTCTCCCGGAGTCCCCTTCAGAAAATCATCGCACTTGTCGATGAAGACCGCCGCCGCTCCCCTGACCAGCGCCCCGATGACCAGCGCCCGCAGGTATTCGGTGCGCCGCACGGGATTGACGATGTCCTTGAGGTGCGTGGCCGCGTCCGGATCCTCCAGAAGCGACAGGTAACGGCTTTCGACCTCCTCCTGGGGGATCATGCCCAGACGGGCGCCGTCCTCGAAATCGACGATGAGA
>JAFSYV010000013.1 GCA_017443585.1 Lentisphaeria bacterium
ACGGAAAAGGAGTTTCTCCGCTTCGGAGAAGCCCTCGGCGAGGCCATCGGCCGTTACGCCGACATGCAGGCGTGACTTCAGCGCAAGCCCATGAATTTCGCGGCGTTGTTGTAGAAGACATCCTCGAGCTGACTGTCGTTCAGGCCGCAGGACATGACCCGCTGGATCTCCACGCTCGGGTGGTGGAAGGGGGAGTCGATGCCGAACATCACCCGCTCCGAACCCACGTTGAGGTAGGCGTTCCGGATCTGGCACCCCATGGGCATGCCGGAAACCTCGAGGAAGAGGTTGTCGAACTTCTTCGCCATGGTGATGCTGCCGTCGATGTAGACCCCGTGGCCGTGGCCCATGTGGATCATGACGATGGGGACGTCCGGATGGCGCTCGGCGAGGAGACCGATCTGCCACGGCAGGGAGAAGGGCGGATGGCCGCAGTGGATGAAGACCGGCTTCCGGTACTTCCGGGCGATCTCGATGACGGGGTCCACGGCGGGGGAATCCGCGGTGAAGCCGTCGAAAAGGGGCTGCATCTTGACACCTGCGAAGCCCACGTCCCGCAGGTAGTGTTCCAGATCCTCGTAAGCGGGCGTCCCCAGATTGGCGTTGATCCAGTAAAGCGGGATCACCTTGTCGGGCAGCTGTTTCCACACGGCCAGCAGTTCGGCGTTCAGCGTCGCCGCCGCCGGGCAGAGAATCGTCTTCTCGATATTGTACTCCTGCATCTGGGCCGCAAGCAGCGTTCCGTCGAAAGCCACGTCGAAGGGGCTCCCGAAGGTCCCGATGTGGGAATGGGCATCGATCTTTTTGAAACGGGCAAAATCAGAATTCATCTTTTCCTCCTCGAATTCCGCTTGATGTTCCTCCGGCAAACCCGCCGGAAAGAAAACATTACCATTTTGGTATTGTTTTGCATAATATACCACGTTCCTATGAAAAAATCAAGCGCGGAGAATGATATTTTACTGGCTTTGCGCAGTCGCCGGGGAAGAGGAATGATCCCCCCGTCTCGAATTGCGGCAAGATCGGCGCGGGGGGGGCGACACTCAGCGTCACGCCCGCAGACCGGCAACCGGCCCGGCGGGCCGAACGTCGGCTTCGACTCTACGCGGCAACTGTCACCATCCCCCAAAAATACCCGTCGGCACCGAGAGCGGTGCCTCCCCCGCTCCGCGGGCTGACGGGGTATTTTTCGGGGGCCCTTCTCTATAGTTGCCGCGGTTCGCAAACAAATGCGGAAGAGCCGGCGCCACCGCAAACCTTCCTTTGGGGAGTCCGCTGCGAGTCGGGAGCCCGCAGGGCGACCAGGGGCCGCGTAACTTCGAGGGCGACGTTCGGCCACTGCCGCAAAGGGGCCTTTACGCCCGGCCGAGGAGTTTGCGCACGGCGGCGAGCTTGACGCAGACGCAGAAGAGCTCCATGGCGAGTTCGAGCTCGGCGAGAGGCGGGAAGGAGGGGGCGATCCGGACGTTCCGGTCGCGGGGGTCGTGCTTATAGGGGAAGGTGGCGCCCGCGCCCGTCAGGGTGACACCCGCCTCCCTGGCCAGACGCACGGTCTCCCCGGCGCAGCCGTCGAGGGTGTCCACGGCCACGAAGTAGCCGCCGCGGGGCTTTTCCCATGAGGCAAGGCCGGTCCCGGCCAGCTCCCGTTCGAGGGTGTCCAGCACCATTTCGAACTTGGGCCGGAGCAGCGCCGCCTGCCGGGCCATCTGGGCCTTCACGCCGTCGGCGTTTTTCAGGAACTGCAGCGTCCGGAGTTGGTTGAGCTTGTCGTATCCGATGGTCTGGATCGTCATGTGCCGCAGG
>JAFSYV010000169.1 GCA_017443585.1 Lentisphaeria bacterium
CTTCAAAATTTTGAAGCGGGGCGAAAAGCTGGATTCCGCCCTTTCCGGCAGCGAGAGCGGCCTGGTGGATTCCGGCATGCGCTACGACCTGACCGTGCCGCTGGCCCGGTATTACGCCAACAACGCAGGCTCCCTGCCGCTGCCCTTCAAGGCCATGCAGATCGGCCCGGTGTGGCGGGCGGACCGGCCGCAGAAGGGGCGGTTCCGGCAGTTCACCCAGTGCGACATCGACATCCTGGGCGAGCCGGGCTGCACCGCCGAGATCGAACTCATCCACGCCACCACCACTTTCCTCGACCGGGCGGGGGTCCGGGGCTGCACCGTGCTCCTCAACGACCGCCGGCTGCTCAAGGCGGTCATGGATTTCTGCGGATTCCCGGAGGAGTCCCACGGCGAAGTGCTGATCATCCTGGACAAATTCGACAAGATCGGAGCGGAAGGGGTGAAGAAGGAGCTGACGGAGTCCGGGTATGCCCCGCAGGCCATCGAACGCTACGAAGAGTTCTCCCGCCGCCTGAGCGAAAGCCCCGATCCCCTGAGTTTCTGCGGCAGAGAGCTCGCGGAGTTCCTGCCCGCCGGGACGGCGGAAAATCTGAACACCATCATCTCGGCGGTGAAGGAACTCACCTCGGCCGCCGACACGAAATTCGTCTTCGACCCCACCCTGGTCCGGGGCATGGGCTACTACACGGGGACCATCTTCGAGATCCGCGCCGAAAGTTTCAAGGGCATCTCCATCGCGGGCGGCGGCAGGTATGACAAGATGATCGGCAAGTACACCGGCAACGACGTGTGCGCCTGCGGTTTTTCCATCGGCTTCGAGCGGATGATCGGGGCCCTGATCGAAGGAGGTTTCGAAATCCCCGGTCTCGGGAAGAAGATGGCGCTGCTCTACCGGCGCTCCTTCACCGTCGCCGACGTGGCCGCGCTGCAGAAAGCCTGCGCGCCCTGCCGGGCGGCGGGCCGGAATATCCTCATCCAGCAGATGAACAAGAATCTGGGCTTCCAGAAGAAACAGCTGGCCGATCAGGGCTGGGAGGTGGCGGAGGTGGGCTCCGTGGAAGATCTCCCCGGTATCTTGGGCTGAACTCATGAATCTGCTGGAACTTTCCCAGACCATCCGCCGATTGCGGCAGGAGCGGGGGCTCACCGTGGAACAGCTGGCTCAGCGCAGCGGTTTCAGCAAGGGGTTCATCTCGCAGGTGGAAAATTTCCGGCTTTCCCCTTCGCTGAAGGCCCTGAACCGCATCGCCGAAGCCCTGGGCGTGGAACTGAAGACGCTCTTCGAATCGGAAAGCGGGAAGGCCCAGTATGTCTTCGGCACCACCGATGACGGTCTGGAACTCCAGCGGGACAACAGCGCCGAACACGGCATGCGCTATCTCGCCCTGGCCGGAGGACTTTCCGGCCGGCGGCTGGACCCCTTCGCGGTGGAATACCGCGCGGGCGCAACTCCCCGGGACTTCCTCGCCCACGAAACCGAGGAGTTTTTCGTCCTCATTTCGGGGCGGGTGCGCTTCTACGTCTACGGCGACGCCACCTTTCAGGAGCTGGGGCCCGGCGGCACCGTCTATCTGAAAGCCAACATTCCCCACCGGGTGGAACTGTTCCCCGGCGTCCCCGAGGCCAAGGCTTTGATCGTCTACTCCGAAGTCGAAGGGAGCGTCAATGGCTGACACCCTGGGCAAGCTGGTGAGCGCGGGCGGCTTCCTTTCCCGGCGGAAGGCGGAAACCGCCGTCCGTTCCGGCCGGGTCCGGATCGACGGGAAAGTGGTCCTGAACCCGGCGGAGCGGGTCGCCCCCGGTATGCGGGTCACCCTCGACGGCCGCCCCCTCGAAGCCCCCGAAGCGCCGGAAAAGTGGTACGTCATGCTCAACAAGCCCGCGGGTTACGTCTGCACCGCCTCCGACGCCCACGCCTCCCGCCGGGCGCTGGATCTGATCGTTCCCGCGCCCCC
This sequence comes from Lentisphaeria bacterium, assembly GCA_017443585.1. Lineage (GTDB taxonomy): Bacteria > Verrucomicrobiota > Lentisphaeria > Victivallales > Victivallaceae > UBA1784. The sequence goes on from JAFSYV010000169.1 coordinate 1,959, forward strand.
CGTGCGGCTCTTTTCCGTGGGGCGGCTGGACAAGGAAAGCTGCGGACTCATTCTTTTCACCAATGACGGCGAGTACGCCGACAAGATCACCCATCCCCGGAACGGCATCGTCAAGCGCTACGTGGTCAAGCTGGCGGGCGCCTTGACGCCCGCGCTCCGCAAAAGGATGCTGGCGGGGGTCGAAGACGAAGGCGAGGAACTCCGGGTCCTCGCGGTGCGCTCTCTGGGCGGCTGCCGCTGCGAACTGCGCCTCAACGAGGGCAAAAAAAGGGAGATCCGCCGCCTGACCGCCGCGCTGGGGCTCCCCACGCTCGAGCTCGAACGGCTGGCCGTGGGGGCGCTGGAACTGGGAAAGCTCCCTCGGGGCGCGTGGCGGCGTCTCAGCGAAAGCGAGGCCGCGCTGGCCCTGGTGCCGGGCCTGGAACCGGATCACTCCCCGGCGGGAACGAAAAACGCCGTTCCTTCCCGAAATGAAGACACTCAACCTCAACCCAAGGAGATCGTAAAATGAAAAAATGGCTGTTTGTGCTCTCGGTCGCGGCGCTCTGCTGCGCCCAGGCCGGGTCGACCCGGTTCGCCCCCAAGGCGGAAAGTCCCCGCAGGTACGTCACGGACGACAGGAACGCCGTGTCGCTGATCGGCGGCGGGAAAGTGAACTTCGAAGTGGTGACGCCCGCCAAGGGGTCGCGGACCGCCAAGTTCGCCGCGGCGGAGCTGGCCGCCTTTCTGGGGCAGATCGCCGGGGCGAAGGTCCCCGTGCTGAACGCCCCCACGGGCAAGAAGTGCGCCTTCATCGTGGGAGATCCGGCGGCGGCCGCGGCGGCCGGGCTGGACCTGAAAAAACTCGACCGGGACGGCTTCTACATCAAGAGCTTCAAGGGCAACGTGATCATCATCGGCAACGATGACCCGAAGGGCCATCCCGCCCGGCTGGCCGCGTGGAACGAACGGGGCACTTTGAACGGCGTCTACGAATTTCTGGAACGCTTCGGCGGCGTGCGTTTCTACTTCCCCAGCCCCATGGGCACCATCGTCCCGGCGAAAAAGGAATGGCGTCTCCCCGCCCTCGACATCGCGGACCGGCCCGACAGCCAGTACCGCCGCATCTACAGCATCGAGATGAAGGAGCTCAACCACGGCAAGAAGGATTATCTGCCCGCCGACATGAACTTCAGCGACACCAACCGCCTCACCATCCTGCGGACGCGGATGAGCACGCTGAACATCCCCAACTGCCACGGGCTGGCCTATCTGGGCCTCATCGAGCGATTCAAGAAGAGCCACCCCGAATACTTCGCCCTGCGGCCCGACGGCACCCGTGTGGACGGCACCAACGTGACCCATCCCAACTACAAGCGGGGGCACGTGTGCTTCAGCTCCGGGATCAAGGAGGAGATCTATCAGGACGCCGCGGCCTTCCTCTCGGGCAAGCCCGCAACTTCGCGCAACGTCCTCATGCCCGACGGCAAAGTCTACTGGCATCCCCAGCTTTTCAGCCTCCCTTTCTTCAACATCATGCCCAATGACTCCATGTTCCCCTGCAAGTGCGACAAGTGCAAGGCGGAGTACGCCAAGGGGCCCCAGGCCGTCACCGACCTCGTGTGGAGATTCGAGACCGACATCGCGAAGCGTCTGCAGCAGAACAAGATCCCCGGCTACATCACCGTCATGGCCTATTCGGACTACAAGAAGATCCCGACCATGGAGATCCCCACCAACGTCATCGTGCAGCTGGCCCTCACCGGGCCGTGGAAGGAGTCGAACCCCGCCGAGCAGGCCAAGGACGACAAGCTTCTGGCCGACTGGTTCAGGAAACTGGGGCAGAAGACCTACCTGTGGACCTACGTCAACAAGTCGGGGAGCCGGATCGAGGACATCCCGAACTTCACCCCCCGTGCGGTGGGAAGCTACTTCGAACGCACGGCGAAACACTCCTTCGGCGCTTTCCTCGAAGCCGAAACCGACCACTGGCTCTTCGGATTCCTCAACATGTACGTCTTCGGCAAGGTCATGTGGGACAACAAAACCGATGTGAACGCCCTCATCGACGAGCACTGCCGCCTCATGTACGGCCCCGGCGCGCCCCAGATGAAACAGGTCTACGACACGTGGGAAAAGCACTGGCTCAAGGACATCCTGACCAACACGCGCGAGACACCCGAAGGGCCCAAGGCGGTCCTGCCCTCCAAGTTCGACATCTGGAACAAAATCTACTCCGAAGCCGAGATCAAGCGCATCGACGGGCTTTTCGACCAGGCGGAACAGGCCGCCGTCAAAGCCCATGACGGAGCCTCCCTGACCCGGATCGGATTCATCCGCAGGGAGATCTGGAACAAGGTCGTCGAAGGCCGCAAGGAGTATGTGAAGGCCGCCGGCGACCGGGGCATCTGGACGACCTGCGTCCCGAAAATCAAGGAGAAGATCACCATCGACGGCAAACTTTCCGAAAAGGCGTGGAGCAAGGCGCTCCCGGTGTACATGATCCCCCGGACGGGGGCCGCCATCGAAGTGAACACGAAAGTGAAGATGCTCCGCGACGACGACAACCTCTACGTCGGGATCGAATCCGAGGAACCCTTCACCGACAAGATGCTGTGCGCACCGCGGGGCCGGGACGATTTCGACCTCTGGCGGGACAACGTGGTAGAGCTGTTCTTCACCGAAACGCCCCGTTCGGAGTTCATGTACCAGATCATGCTGGCCAGCAGCGGCACCGTGACGGATATCCGCTGGCAGTCCAAGTTCCGCGGCTGGAAATGGGACAGCAAGCTGGAATACAAGGCGGGCGTCGTGCCGGGCAAGATGTGGGTCGCCGAGGTTCGCCTGCCCCTGAGCGCCATGCCCGAACTCAAGGACAGAAAGAGCTTCATGGTCAACTTCACCCGCGGCCGGCTCCTGAAGGGGAAAGAGGTCATGCACTACTACGTCTGGACCCCCTTCCCCAACCACAACTCGGAAAACTTCGGCGTGGCGCTCGTGAAGGATTTCCCGGAAGAGACCCGCACCATCAACGGCAAAAAACCGATCACGAAGACCCGCCTGGTCATTCCGGGTGAGGAAAATTCGGTCATCAAGTTCGGCGACTTCGATGCCCCGATCCTGCAGAAACGCTTCATCGGCGACTGGGGCCATCCCCACAACTGGTTCGGAGTCAGCAAACTCACTCTCGACCACAAGATCTTCCGGAGCGCCGGTTCGGCCCTGCTCCTCGAATGGGACGGCGCCAACGACCGGGCCTGCCAGTATCTTACCGGGCTCAAGCCCAACACGAAATACCGTTTCTCCTATTTCGTGCGGCTGGAAAACGTCAAACCCGCAGGCAAGAAGGCGGCCGGGTTCTCGGCTTTTCTCAGGATGGGCGGCAGCGGCGAACGCAATCAGTCGATAAGTCTTCCCGAACACGCCATGTCCGGAACTACCGACTGGATCCGCATCGCAAAAGAGTTCACCACCGTGCCGGATGTGGGATCCAAATATCGGCCCTGGGTGCAGTTCAGCGTGAACGGCACTTCGGGCAAGGTCTGGATCGACCACGTGCGGCTCGAAGAGGTGAAATAACTCTTTTCCCCGCAAAGGAAAGCCGGATCCCCTTCCGGGGAGGAAAATGAGGGTTTTTTCGACATTTTTCCGCTCCGGAAGGGGAAATTATTTGCTTTTTCCGGGATTTTGTGGTATATTTACGGCAGTGTAAAGTACATGTTGCCGTCCCGTTTCGTGCCGGATAAGACATTTCCGGCGGACTGACGACAGAAAAACTGCAAAATCAAGTCGGGGGGAAAATATGAAAAGCTCGTTCAGCGTGTGCGGTGAAGCTCCTGCCGTGCGTCGTTTCACCTTGATCGAACTGCTGGTGGTCATCGCCATCATCGCCATCCTGGCCGCCATGCTGCTGCCCGCCTTGCAGCAGGCACGGGAGCGGGCCAAACTGATAAACTGCAGCAACAACCTCAAATCGTGCGGCATGTTCGCCAACAACTATGCATTGGACAACAACGACTGGGCCACTTTCGCCTACCGGAGCGGCTCCGCCTATTCCGGATATGCTCCCGCAGACGTCGGCACCTGGCCCGTGCTGATGGCGCCCTATGCCGGATACCTCAAGTTCGACTTCTACCGGGTGAGCCAGTCCACGAAAAGCTTCATTCCCTACAAGAAACCGGGACCTTATTCCTGCTCCGGATGGAAAGACACGGCTTCAGGTTCCTACGGAGTCAAGCGGGATTTTTCCATTTCCATCAGCGCCGCGGGCAGGGATGAATGGGGTCATCCATCGGGGAAACCGCACAAACAGCTGAAGTACACCCGGATCCCGCGTCCCGCGGGGAAGGCATGGATCCTCGACGCCCGGAAACCCAGCGCGGGCGGCGCCGGATACATCAACCTGAACCCCGGCGGCAATTTCGACGAGACCAGCTGGCGTCACGGGAACTCGGTGCCCGTCCAGCACATGGACGGCCACGTGCGCTCCTACACCATAGCCCAGATCGGCCGGTTCCACAACTCTTCCCCCTGGAAGCTCTATACCCAGGGGATCTTCTACTACGGAACGGACTGAGGGAAAAACGGCTGAACACCATGAAAAGAAGAAACTTCACACTGATCGAACTGCTGGTGGTCATCGCCATCATCGCCATCCTGGCCGCCATGCTGCTGCCCGCCTTGCAGCAGGCACGGGAGCGGGGCAAGGTTTCGAACTGCGTTGCCAACATGAAGTCCTGCGGCATGTTCAGCGACTCCTACGCCAACGACAACACCGACTACGCAAGTTTCGCTTACCGGAACACCACGGGCGGCACGTCGGCCTATTCGGGCTACGCCCCCCGTGACATCGGCACTTGGCCAGTGCTTCTCGCCCCCTACGCCGGGTACAACAAATACGACTTCTACCGGATAAGCCAGGTAAAGGGCAAGATCGTGCCCTATGAGAAACCGGGCCCCTACGCCTGCTCCTCGTGGAAGCCGAGTCCGAATTTCATCCGGGACATCGGCGTCAAGATGGATTATTCCATTTCCATCAACGCCAAAGGCTATGTTGCCAAGGGCCATCCCTCCGGCCAGCCCACTTACCAGCTGAAGTGGTCCAAGGTCAAACTGCCTTCGCGCCGGGCGTGGGTCATCGACGTGCGCGGCGTAAATCCCACCGCGGGGGGCTACCTCAATCTGAACCCGGGCACCAACTTCGAGGCGGCCCGCTGGTCTCACATGAACGGCAAATCGGTGCCCGTCCAGCACGTGGACGGCCACGCGGCCGTCTATACCGTGGGGCAGATCGGACAATTCCACAACAGTTCTCCCTGGGCGCTCTTCACTCAGGGCATTTTCTACTATCCCATGTAACAAACCGATTCGAGGTATAGCCTGTGAATAAGCGTTCCTTTACTTTGATCGAGCTTCTGGTTGTCATCGCCATCATCGCCATCCTCGCCGCCATGCTGCTTCCCGCATTGCAGCAGGCCCGGGAGCGGGCCAAGGTGATGACCTGCACCAACAACCTCAAATCCTGCGGCATATTCGCCCACTCCTACGCGGGGGACAACAAAGACTGGGCCAGTTTCGCCTACCGGAGCAACTCCAGCGGCACCTCCTCCTATTCCGGATATGCGCCCCATGACATCGGCACCTGACCGGTGCTTCTCGGGCCTTACGCCGGATACAACAGATTCGACTTCTACCGGGTGAGCCAGGTGAAAAGCAAGATGACCCCCTACACCGCGCGGGGCCCCTTTGCCTGCGCCTCATGGCAGCCGAGTGCGTCGTTCATCAAGAGCATCGGCGTCCAGATCGATTACTCCATTTCCATCAACGCCAAGGGATACGTTTCTCAAGGTCATCCCTCGGGTTATCCCACCTACCAGCTGAAGTGGTCCCGGATCAGGCGGCCCTCGAACACGGCGTGGATCATCGACGTCCGGACCGCCAGCGCCAGCGGCGCCGGCATCATCAACCTGAACCCCGGCACCAACTTCGAGGGGGCCCGCTGGTCCCACATGAACGGCAGATCCGTGCCGGTCCAGCATGTGGATGGTCATGTTTTCTCCTACAGTGTCGGGCAGATAGGCAAGTTTCACAGCAGTTCCCCCTGGAGCGCTTTCATTCAAGGCATCTTCTATTACAACATGTGATCATTCCTTGAAAACGGGAAACAAAAAAATGAAAAAACGTTTCTTCACCTTGATCGAGCTGCTGGTGGTCATCGCCATCATCGCCATATTGGCCGCCATGCTGCTGCCAGCTTTGCAGCAGGCCCGGGAGCGGGCCAAACTGATGAACTGCACCAACAACCTCAAATCCTGCGGTATGTTCGCCAACAACTACGCCATGGACAACACCGACTGGGCCCCCTTCGCCTACCGGAGCAAGTCGAGCGGCACGTCGAGTTACGACGGCTACGTCCCCCATGACATCGGCTCCTGGCCCGTGCTGCTGAGCCCCTACGCGGGGTACCTGAAGTATGACTTCTACCGGGTGAGCCAGACCAAAAAGAGCCTTGTCCCCTACACCAAGCCGGGGCCCTTTTCCTGCGGCAACTGGATCGATCAAACCAGCAAAACCTACGGCTGCAAGCGGGATTTTTCCATTTCGATCAACGCCCGGGGCGCCTCCGTCAAGGGGCACCCCTCCGGCTACCCGACCTACCAGCTGAAGTGGTCCCGGATCTTCAAGCCCGCCCGGACGGCGTGGATCTTCGACGCACGCAAGAAAAGCGCCGGCATCGGGCACATCAATCTGAACGCAGGCACCAACTTTTCCGAAGGGGTCTGGAAACACGGCAACTCCGTGCCCGTTCAGCACGTGGACGGACACGTGTTCACTTACACCGTGGGGCAGATCGGAAGATTTCACAACAATTCTCCCTGGAGCCTTTTCACCGAGGGGATCTTCTATTACCGGATGTTCGGCAAAGACCAGTAAGCACCGTTCCTGAACGGAAACTGTCAACCAATAAGGTATAACATCATGAAAAACAAGTTTGTTCCGGACGCCGGCCGCACCGCGCGTCATTTCACCCTGATCGAACTGCTGGTGGTCATCGCCATCATCGCCATCCTCGCTTCGATGCTGCTGCCCGCATTGCAGCAGGCCCGGGAGCGGGGCAAATACGCCAGCTGCGCCGCCAACTTGACATCCTGCGGCCATTTCGCCCAGTCCTACGCCGAAGACAACAACGACAACGCCAGCTTCGCCTTCCGGAGCACCTCCAGCGGCACGTCGGGCTCCTCGGGCTACGCCCCCAAGGACATCGGCGCCTGGTACGTCATGCTGGCTCCCTACGCCGGATATTACAAGAACTCCTATATCAAGATCAGCCTGACGCCCAACTCCTTCAACCGGATCGTCAAACCCGGCGTCTTCGCCTGCAATTCGGCCCCCGACGGCACCAAAGACCGGGGAGCCAAGATCGACTACACCATTTCCATCAATGCGGCGGGAAAGGTCGAGCGGCCCCATCCGTCGGGCTATCCGACCAGGCAGCTCCTGTGGTCCCGGATCAAACAGCCCACCCGCTGCGCCTGGATCATCGACGTCCGGAACCATACGCCCGACAGCGGCCTCTACATCAACCTCAACGGCGAGGGCAGCTACACCAACTGCACCTGGGGGCACTTCGCCGGCAAGAGCACCCAGACCGTTCACGTGGACGGCCACGTGGGCTCCTACGCCCGGTCCTACATGATCGGAGCGGTCCACTCCGGAAATCCCTGGTCCGTCCACAAGGCAGGCATCTTCTATTACCGGTGTTACGACGACAACAGATGACCGGCTGCCGAGGGAAAAAAATTCCGGGACCCCGAAAAGGTCCCGGATTTTTTTGTCCCGAAAGAGGGATCTCTACCGTCCCCGGGCGGTGTTGCCGAGAAATCCTTCGGCGAACCAGACGGGGGCGTAACCCAGTTCCGTCGCCCGGCGGATAGCCGTTTCGATCCGCTCCATGTGGTCGGGCAGGTAGTTGAAATAATGCGGGAAGGTATACTGCTCGTGGGTCTCCAGACTCAGGATGTCCGTGAAGCCCGCCTGTGACGACTCCTCGTCGATGATCCTGACGATCTGCTCGGGCGTCCAGTAGTTGCAGATGAGCGTCCCCTTGAGGAAGAGGACCTTTTCGGCGAAATCGTAGAGCATCTTCTTCCGCGCCAGATAGAGGCACTCCCGGAGATTCACGAAGTAATTGATGTCGCAGAGATGGGCTTCGGCCTGCTTCTCGGTGAGAGAGGTCTTGGGGTTGAGGAACTGGGCCACCATGACCCGGACGCCCCGCTTCACCAGCTCCGCCATGCCGTCGGGCCGGAGCATGGACCAGTGGGCGGCCACGGGCGGAATGAAGCTTGCTTCTCCCGCAAAGCGGCAGACCTCCTCACGGATGAGGTCGTAGTCCGCGGCCACCTTTTCCGCAGGAGCGTTCTGATAGGGGCGGTCGGGGAACTCCGAATAGGCGTGCCACGAAAGCCGCAGCCAGTCCGCATTGTCCCGGAACTCCCCCTTGTAGCACTCGGGAAAACTTTTCAGTTCGCAGAAGTCGTGGTCGTTGCGGTAGAAGAGGTTGAGGGTGAACTTCGTTCCGTACTTTTCGTGCATCCGGCGCAGGAAGGCCAGATAGAACTGGTCGAAAAGGGACGCCGGTCTCTTCCTGACGATCTCGGTCCAGAAAAAGCTGTTGTCGTCGAAGAAGAAGTTGTACCGCTTGAAGGAGCCCTTGTCGTAGACGATCCGGACGGTGTGAGTGGTCCTTCCGTAGTTGTTTTCCGCCGTCATGACCACGTCGGTGAACTTATCCGTCACGGGGATCTCCGCCGTGAAGGCGCCGCCCGTCACCTCGGCGGGGACACCGTTGACCGAAACGAAGGCGTCCTCGTCGGCGATGCCGGAAACGGGGAGGATCAAACCCTTTTCCGTCTCCCGTCCGGAAAAGCGGTTGACCACGCTCCCCGTGCGCAATGAAGTGATCTGATTCATTTCTCGTACTCGGCAAGGACGGAGCAGGGGATCTGGGTCACGCCGCCGGGATAAGGCAGAAAGCCCAGGGTGACGAAGAACTCCCGGTCATCGGGGAGCCTGTGCAGATTGGCCACACCGCACACCGTGCAGACCCCCGCACTGAACAGCCGGGTGAAGACCCCGTCCAGACGGCGGCTTTCCCAGGCGTCGCCGATGATGACCTTCACGCCCTTGTCGATGAGCATGTCCACCGTATCGAGGGCGAGATAGGTCATGCGGAAATAGCGGGCCTCGCCGTCGTCGTCCTTCCGGCCCAGGGCGTTGATGACCATCCAGGGGAGCCACTTCTTCCCGGTCATGGCCTTCTCGATGTCGGCGGGGCGGATGGCGAACTCCTCGCCGCCGGGACGGACGGGGATGCGGATCAGATTCGCCCGCTGCCGGTACCAGTCGCCGGGATCGAGCATGGCGGCATGGCGGCCGTCGTCGGTTTCGGCGATGTGGCCGGGCAGGTCCAGGTACGAGGTGGACATGGATTCGTAGTCGAAATAATAGATCATGCCGGTGTAGGCGGTCCTGGGCGACCGGAGAGGCAGACGTTCCACTGCGGTACGGTGGTTCCCGAAGGAAGAGGTCAAATTGATGACAGGCATTTCGATCCTCCGTTCGTTCCTTACTGATTCTGCTCGTTCAGGCCGCCGAAGCGGCGCTTGCGGCCGCCGAAGCTCGCCAAAGCCTTCTGGAGTTCCTTCTCATCGAAGTCCGGCCAGTAGGTGTCGGTCACGTAGAGCTCGGCGTAAGACAGCTCCCAGAGCAGAAAGTTGCTCAGCCGCTTTTCCCCGCCGGTGCGGATGAGCAGGTCGGGATCGGGGATGTCCGGGGCATAGAGGTAGGAGGTGAAGTCCTGCTCGGTCACGGGAGCCGTGCGCTTTTCCGCGATGATGCGGTTGACGGCGTCCACGATCTCGGCCCGGCCGCCGTAGCTGAGGGCGACGGTCAGGATGAGCTTGTCGTTCTTCGCCGTCAGATCGATGGTCCTGAGGAGCGCGGTCCGGGCGGCGAAGGGCAGGTCGTTCGTGCGGCCGATGGTGCGGAGCCGGACCCCGTCCTTCATCATGTTGGGGAGCTCGCTCACCGCGAATTCGGAAATCAGGCCCATGAGGGTGGTGACTTCGGCCTTGGGCCGCTTCCAGTTTTCCGTGCTGAAGGCGTAGACCGTCATGTACCGGATCCCCGCCTTCAGAGCCGCCCGGGCGACCCCGGAGATCGCCCTGGCGCCGGCCCGGTGTCCTTCGCTGCGCGAAAGGCCGCGCTGTTCGGCCCAGCGGCCGTTGCCGTCCATGATAATGGCAAGATGTTGAATCATTTCGATCTCTTTCTGCTTGGAGTTTGCAATGTCCTCGTCATAATTTACCACATTTTGCCCCGGAATACAAGCCGAAAGCACTTTTTTTCCCGAAAAAGGCTCCGCCGGCGCGGAAAAGCCTTGAAAAAATACTCAAGAAAGATTATATTAGCCGCAGGGACGGGGATCCCGGTCGAACGGGGGGATCCCGCGAATCCTTTTCAACCCGTCAAAACAAGGAGGCATGTGCATGGAAAACTTCTTCGAACAAATCTGGCAAATCATTCTCGACAGCCATCTGCTGGCTGTGGTCGGCGCGCTTCTTCTGCTGCTGGCCGGCTGGCTCATCGCGTCGGTCCTGGCCCGGAAGGTCTCCAAACTGGTCCGGACGATCTCGCCCGACAACTCCCGGCTGCCGGACGGCACCCCCGCCCCCATGGATCAGGCGGACAGCGTGGCGGGCAAGGTGATCTACGTCATCATCATGCTCTTCACCGTGCTGGGATGCTTTTCCATTCTCAAGCTGGACGCGGCGGCGGCGCCTCTGCAGGACTTCGTGGGGACCGTGGCCAAGTACGTGCCCAATATCGCCGGCGCGCTGCTTCTGGCGGTCATCGCCTGGATCGTCGCCGGGATCCTGCGGGCTCTGACCCGCGCGGCCGTCCTGAGAGGCCGGCTCCATGAACGGCTGGCGGCCCAGATCCGGAAAACGCCGGAAGAAGCCGCCGACTATGTGGCCTCGACCGTCTATTACACGGTGTTCCTCTTCTTCCTGCCCGCCATTCTCAATTCCCTCAAAATCTACGGCATCACCGAACCTCTGCAGTCCATGTTCGCCAAGGTCCTGACCTACCTGCCCAATCTGGCGGCGGCCGGGGCGATCCTGCTGGTCGGTCTGTGGGTGGCCGGGGTCATCCGCCGGGCGGTGGCCGGGCTGGTGGTCATCACCCGCCTCGATGCCTTCGGCGAAAAGATCGGGGTCTCCAAGCTCTTCGGCAACGGCGGAATCGCCGCCATGGCCGGCGTGGTGAGTTACGTCCTGGTGGCGATCCCGGTGGTGATCTCCTCGCTGACCGCCCTCAAGATCAACGCCCTTTCCGGCTCGGTGACGGGGTTCTTCAACAAGCTGCTCAATGCCACGGGAGACATCATCGGCGCGGCCCTGCTGATCTTCGCCGCCGTGCTGGCCGGAAGTTTCGTTTCCGCGCTGGTGTCGGAGCTGGTGGCGGCCCTGGGCTTCAACCGCCTCATCAACGGCATGCTGCACAGCAAGGACGAAAACGGCCAGACCCCCTCGGTGGCCGTGGGGAAACTCACCTTCGTGGTCATCATCTACCTCGCGGCCCTCAGCGCCTGCGAGATCCTCGGGTTCAGCCAGCTGGCTCTGCTGCTGCGGTCCTTCGCCGCCTTCGGCGGGAACATTCTGCTCAGCATCGCCGTCCTGCTCATCGGCGTCTGGCTGGCCAATGCGGCGGCTGACGCCCTCGAAGGCAAGTGCAGCGCAGTGCTGACGAACCTGGTCCGGGTGTGCGTCATCGTCTTCACCGCGGCTATGGCCATCGGCAATCTGGGCATCGGCGGCGCCGTCGCGCAGATCGCCTTCACGCTGATCCTGGGCGCCGTCTGCGTGGCGGCGGCCATTGCCTTCGGCGTGGGCGGCCGCGAAACGGCGGCCAAGCTCCTCGCCGAGTGGGCGGAAAAACTCCGCAAGTAAGCCTCTTCGACGGCAACGAAAAGGCGGGAAGCGCGATTCGCGTTTCCCGCCTTTTTCTTTTCCCCGGAAGGGGGACTTTTCAGAGGAGAGGCCGCTCCAGCATGGATTCGTAGATATCGATGTAGTGCTGGGCGGTCACGTCGTGATTGAAGCGGAGTTTGGCTTCGCGCATGACGCGGGCGACCGCCTCCTGCCGGACCTCTTCGGGCAGGGCGTGAAAACGCATGGCCTCGTCGATGGCCCAGCGGAGCCCGTTGGCGTCGTAGTCCCGGAAAACGAAGCCGTTGCCCGTCTTCCGGTCGAAGTCGAAGTGCTCCACGGTGTCGTGGAGCCCGCCGGTGTCCCGGACCACGGGCAGACTGCCGTAGTACTGGGAGATCATCTGGGGCAGCCCGCAGGGCTCGAACCGGGACGGCATGAGGACGAAATCCGAGGCCGCATAGGCCAGATGAGAGAGATTCTCGTCGAAATCGCACACCGTCACCCGGTCGTAGAAGTCGTGAAAGGCGACGATGTCCCGGAACACCTTCTGGTGGGCGCCGTTGGCCACGATGGCGATCTGAAGGTTCCGGTCGTAGTAGCGGTGGATCACGTCGTACATGATCTCGGCCAGAAGCTGACAGCCCTTCTGCACCGGGTCCAGCCGGTTGGGCCAGAAAAAGAGCGGCGCATGCTGGTCGACGATGAGCCCGGTCCGTTCCTGGAAGGCGATCTTGTTGGCCCGTTTGCCGGTCAGATGATTTTCCGGCGTGTAGCGGGCGACGAGGGCGGCGTCGGTCTCGGGATTTTCCGATTCGTCGGGTGAATTGAGAATGCCCCCCGCACAGCCCGCATGGTACTTCGCGGCGATTTCGCTGCGGATATGGGGCTCGATGAAATCGTGACAGCCGTCCACGATCTCCTTGAGGAAGGTGGGGCTCACGGTGTTGATGAAGTGGGCGCCGAAGATGCCGCTGGTGAGCAGGTCCACCGGGTTGGTGCTGCGGGTTTCCTCGTAGTTCACGGGGGGCCGCTCGTAGTAGAGGTTCCGCCAGAAGGGCGCGGTGTCCAGTCCCCGGTCCTCGATGCTTTCCAGCGTCACCTTGTAGGTGTGGATGTTATGGATGGTGAAGAGGCAGGGGATCCCCATGCGCCGCGCGGCTCCGGGGATGAGCCCCGTCATCCAGTCGTTGCAGTGGATGAGGTCGGGCTTCACCGCGGGGATGATGTTGTTGAGCACCTCGCGCTGGAAGGCCACGGCCTGCTTGAACCCGTCCTGAGCGTAGTTGCTGTAGACGGAGTCGCGGTAATAGAAGATCCGGTCCTCGGCCAGATGGATCCGGGAGCTGTTGTTGAAGTGCATCATGTAGGCCCGGACCTCGGCGCTGACCATGTTGCCCAGGTCCACGTGGAACATCCGGCGGTAGTGGGGCAGAGCCACGTGGACGTCCGCCCCCTGCCGGAAGAGGGCCCCGACCAATGAAGCGGAAACGTCCGCCAGCCCCCCCGCCTTGGCCCGGAGCCGGTCGGCCATATTGCCCATACCGGGAGGCAGGGAGGTGATCTCGGGTGTCACCACCAGGATCCTGGGAGAACGTTTTTTCTTTTTCATGGTCGGGATACCTTCACTTCTGGACGGGCCAGCACATGAAGCTGGGGATGCTGTTGTCCCACGCCGTGCCGCCGGCCTTGATCCGGGCGGTGAGGCCGAAACGTCCGGCCTGACGGCACTCCACGGTACACTCGTAGACGTAGTTGCCGTTGCCCTGATTTTCGGCCATGACCATGGGTTCGGAACTGCTGGCGATCATTTCGTTGTGGGCGTCGACGGTGCCGTAATAGGCATCCACTTCGACGTCGGAAGGCTGCAGGTCGCCCAGATGGACCCAGGTCCGCACCTTGAAGCTGTCGCCCACGTGGATATTTTCCAGTTTTCCGCCCACCACCTCGGGGAAGGAGATGCTGAGTTTGCCGTTGGAAAAGTTGTCGTTGAGCTTGTTCTTGATGCCCACCAGTTCCCGAGCCCTTGCGGCGTTGTCGGCGGTGAGCAGTTTGTAGTTCTCCACGGCGGGGCGGTAGAAATCCCGGTCGTACTCCTGCACCATGCGGGTGCTGGAAAAACGGCCCAGTCCGGTGATGATGGATTCCTTCATCCGGGCGATCCAGCGGGTGGGGAGTTCCCCCTCGGTCCGCTCGTAGAAGCAGGGGATGATCTCGTTTTCAAGGAGATCCAGCAGGTTCCGGCACTCGAAATTGTCCCGGTCGTCGTCGGAGTTGTAGAATTCGTTGCCGCCGATGGCCCAGCCGTTCCTGCCGTTGTAGCCTTCGGCCCACCAGCCGTCCAGGATGCTGCAGTTGATGACGCCGTTGATGGCGGCCTTCATCCCCGAAGTGCCGCTGGCCTCCTGGGGCCGGCGGGGAGTGTTGAGCCACACGTCCACGCCCTGCACGAGGGCGCGGGCCATGCCGATGTCGTAGTTTTCCAGGAAGATGAACTTGTCCTGGACCTTTTCCTCGCGGGCGAACTGGATCAGGTCGCGGATGAGCTGTTTGCCCCCTTCGTCCGCGGGGTGGGCCTTGCCCGCGAAGATGAACTGGATCGGGTGCCGGGTGTCCCGGAGCAGCGTGAGAAGCCGCTCCCGGTCCCGGAGCAGCAGAGTGCCCCGCTTGTAGGTGGCGAAACGGCGGGCGAAGCCGACGGTCAGCACGTCGGGCTGGAGGATCTGGGAAAGTTTGTCGCCCCGGCTGTCCATGCCCCGGAGACTGTGCTGCATCCACCGTCTGGAACGGCGGATCAGGGACTGACGGCAGAGTTCGTGCGCCATCCAGAGCTCTTCGTCGGGAATTCCCTGGACCATTTCGGAAAAGTTGGCCGCGCTGGGATTTTCCGCCCAGCGGGGAGGCAGATTCTGGTCGAAGAGGACGCCGAGTCGGGCGGACACCCAGGAGCGGTTGTGGACGCCGTTGGTGATGTGCCGGATGGGGATCTCGGCCACGGAACGCTGGGGCCACAGGTGTTTCCACATGGAACGGGCCACTTCGCCGTGGAGTTTGCTCACGCCGTTGCAGTAGTTGGCCGCCAGACGGAGCCCGAATATGGTCATGGA
>JAFSYV010000170.1 GCA_017443585.1 Lentisphaeria bacterium
GGGGAGCAGCTTTTCGGCGTAGTCCGAGATCGGGATCTTCACCGGCTGGAACTGGGTCATGGTGATCTTGCGCTTTTCGCCCCGGTCGTTCACCGCTTCGGCCATGGTGTCGTCGATGGTGAATTCGCCCGCGTTGGCGACGGTTTCGAGTTTCCACTGGCCCTGCCAGCTGAAGGGGACCATGATGTAGTGGGTGATGATCCCTTCGGGGACCGAACCGATCCGGTCGCCGGCCCGGACCGTGTCGCCGGGCTTGGCGAGGGGGGTCCACGGCCACTTGGTTTCCCGGTTGAGGGCTCTCAGGTAGACGCCCCGCTGAAGGAAGAATCCGGAGTGCTCCGCCAGCAGGTTCAGGGGGTTCTGGAGTCCGTCGTAGACCTGTTTCAGCAGGCCCGGCCCCAGTTCCACGCTCAGCAGTTCGCCGGTGAACTCGACGCCGTCGCCGACCTTGAGGCCGGAGGTGCTTTCGAACACCTGAAGGTCCGCCCGGTTGCCCCGGACCCGGATGACTTCGCTCTTGAGCCGTTTGCCTTCCACGTGGACGTAGGCCACCTCGTTCTGCATGACTTCGTCGGTGAATTCAACGGTGACCATGTTGCCGTTGACGCCGACGACTTTTTCCAAATGAAGATTCTCAGACATAAATAATCACTCCTTCCGGGGATTGTTCGGGGAAAGCCGCTCCAGCGCGGCGTCGAAATTCTGCCGTCCGGGTTCCAGTTTCCGGTAACGGTATTTGTTGGCGATGACGAGTTTCAGCCGGTAGGCGCAGAGGGCGGTGAAGCTGAACTCCTTGCACAGCAGCTGTTCATCGATGAAGTCCCGCCGCAATTTGTCCAGCATCTCCTCCCTCTCGGAGGGATCGGCGGCGGCGGCGATGGCCCCCGCGACGGCGTCGTAATCGCTGAAGTACTCCGGCGGATCCGGGAGCTCCAGCTGCTCGCCGGCCTTCTCGGCCCGGCGTCTGGCGATGCGGTTGCGCACGTAGAGTTCGAACCGGCCGAAGGTGTTGTAGATGTCGGGGAGTTCCGCACGGCCCCTGAAATCCGGCGTCACCGTGCCGTCGAAAGCGGTGAGGGCCGCGAACTCCGTTTCGGGGAGTTCCGCACGGCACATCTCGTCGAACTCCTCCACCGTGAGGGGAGGGGGCGCGCCCGGCGTCAGTTCGGGAAGTGAAGCGCAGAGGAAACAGTACATCGTTTCACTTGTCTCCGGCGAAGATGGCGGCGATCCGGGGGGCTGTGTAGGCTGCCAGGAGTTCCGTCAGGGCCTCGGTGGAAAAGTCGAAGAAGAGCTCCGACCCGGAGAAATTAACCTCCATGCCGCCCTTGATGGTGGGTTCGGCCAGCACACGGGGCTGTTTCCGCAGACTGGCGGCGAGGGCGCCCTTGAGGGCCGCGTCCAGCTTTGCCGCGTCGCGGACGGCGGTGATGACGGTGAGTTCCGCTTCGGGATCGCTGAGGAACTTGGCCCCCAGGGACTTGATGAGCTCCGCCATGAATTCCGGCGTCATGGCCTCTTCGGCGGCGCCTGCCACGGCGGCGGAGATCCGGGCGCCCAGCTCGGCCTTGAGCTTCAGCACCACGTCACGGGCGGCCTGGCTGATGGCGCTTTCGGCGCGTTTCTGGAGCGTTTCCGCCTCGGCGGCGGCCTGAGCGCGCAGGTCGGCGGCCTCTTTCTTGGCGCCGGCGACGATGGCCGCCGCTTCGGATTTCGCCTTGGCGATGATGGCATCGCGTTCGGCATTGGCCTTCATGATCCCGTCGCTGTTGATCTTTTCCAGCAGGCTTTGCAATTCCTCAGACATAGCCCCAAAGTCCTTTCCTTGTGTTTCCGGCGTTTTCCGGGAAGAGGCCTTCCGGACCTCCGTCTAAGGGCATCCGCCCTGCCGGGCCGCTCCCGCTTTCCGCCTTTTGTTTTTCGTAAAATGACGCCTTCCCCGCCTCCCCTCGAAAAGAAGGACAGAAAAGTACATCACTGTAACATACCACCATTTGGACGAAATTGCAAGTTTTTTTCCCGAAAAAACCGCCCTCCGGCGTTTCGGTCCCGCAAATTGCCGCTTTCAGCTTGCAATAACGCTTCCGCGGCGCTATATTATGCCGCAAATCATGAAAAACTTCGTGTTCAAAGAAACGCCGGTCAGGTGTGTGGTGCTGATGAGCGGTTCGGGAAGCAACGCCCGGGCGCTCCTCGACTACGAGCGCATGACCCCCGGCTGCCCCTATCACGCGGCGGCGGTGGTCACCGATGCGCCCGAGACGTGTTGTGCCCGCGAGATCGCTTCCGGGGCGGGGCTGCCCTTCGCCGGGTGCGACATCCGGCGCTTCTACTGCGAGCACGGCGAGGAGTCCATCAGACTGGACACCCCCCGCCGCAGGGAGCTCCGGGAGGCGTGGAGCGGTCTTCTTTACGAAGAGATCCGCCGCTTCGAGCCGGAGTTCGTCCTCTTCGCGGGGTTCCTGCCGCTCACCAATCTGGCGTCGCGTCTCCCCTGTCTGAACGTGCATCCGGGCGACCTGACGCGCCGGGACGAAGCGGGCCGCCGCATCTACGCGGGGCTTCACGTGCTCCCCGTGGAAAAGGCCCTCCTCGACGGGGACGCCTTTCTCCGGAGCAGCGTCATCCTGGTCCAGCCCTACTCGGGCAGCGGGGAGCGGGAAATGGACGAAGGGCCCGTCCTCGGGATCTCCCGGCCGCTGCCGGTGGAAACGGGGGACGTTTCGTGCGAAGAGCTCCGCCGGATCCGGGCGGCCCGCGTTCCGGGCGCTCCGTGCCGCGACCTGCTGCGGCGTCTGGCGCTGGAACACATCGAACGCCTGAAGGAGGCGGGGGACCATGTGATCTTTCCCCGCGCGGCGGCGGATTTCGCCGCGGGCGCTTTCGCGGTGGACGATTCGGGAGGGCTCCGCTACCGGGGCGGCAGGGTCACGACCGTGGAGTATTCCGACTCCGCCCCGCCGCGTCCCCTGCCTTGACGGGCGGGGCGCGGGGCGCAACGACTGAAATGACTTGAGTTTTTACGATAGAACAAACAAGAAAAGGAGCTTGCAAAAATGCACATCGATCTCTGGCCGGGCCGCAGCATGGAATTCATGCCCTATCTGGAAACCTACCTTCTGAAAACCGAGAAACCTCTGGGCGCCGTCATCGTCTGTCCGGGGGGCGCCTACACCCACCGGGCGCGGCACGAGGCCGACCCCGTGGCGGTGCGGTTCAACGAACTCGGGTTCCACGCCTTCGTGCTGGAATACCGGGTGGACAAGATCAAATTCCCCGAGCCCCAGCAGGATGCGTTCCGGGCCATCAAGATCATCCGTCAGCATGCGGCCGAATGGAAGATCGTCCCCGACCAGATCGCCATCGGCGGCTTTTCCGCGGGCGGCCATCTGGCGGCTTCGGCGGGGGTCTTTTTCGATGAGATCGACGCTTCCGCCGGGGACGGCGCCGACGCCTTCCCCCAGCGGCCCGACGCCCTCTTCCCCTGCTATCCCGTCATCGACGTGGATCCGAACCGTTTCGGCCACGCGAGCAGCGGCGCGGCGCTGGCCGGCGAGAAAAATCCCTCGCAGGAAACCATCGACAAACTTTCGCTCCAGTTCCACGTGACCGAGAAGACGCCGCCCGCCGTCATGTGGCACACCGCCGATGACGGCGTCAAGGCCATGAACTCCATCGCCTTCGCTCAGGCCATCTGGGCCAGGGGCGGCACGGCGGAGCTCCATATCTTCGCCCACGGCCCCCACGGGCTGGGACTGGCGGAAAAGTACGAAAACATCAAAGTCTGGCCTCAGCTGACGGCTCAGTTCCTGAAGACCGTCTGCAATTTCACGACCGCGGAATGCTGAAGGAGGGAGTGTTGCCATGGCAGTTCAGGAAGTTTTCACCGATGCGGAAAAATCCTACATCCGCGGCCGCCTGAGCGGGGTGGAAAAAGCGATCCGGGAGAACCTCAAAAGCATTCCCGGAGCCATCGCCCCCGTGCCCATCGCGGGAGCCTGCTATCAGGGCATCTGGCTCGAACACAATCAGGACTCCCTCTTCATCGCGGACAACTTCCCCGAGAGCGCCTGGGCCGCGCAGGACCTTTTCATGCGCCGTCAGCGGCCCGACGGGCTGTTCCCCGCGCTGGTGCGGGTGTCGGGAGAGGTCTTCTATCATCAGATCCAGTCGGTCTGGCCCTTCGCCCGCTGCGCCTTCGAGATCGCCTGGAAGACCGGGCGGGGCGAGGAGGATTTCCGCCGCATCTATCAGGCGGGCGTCGCCTACGACAACTGGCTGGGGAAGAACCGGGACCACCGGAATCTGGGGCTGGTGGAAATGTTCTGCGAATACGACACGGGACACGACAAGTCCCCCCGTGCGGCGGGACTCCACCCCCGGAACCCCGCTTCGGAGCCCCATCCCGGCGTGAAGGATCCCGACGCGGGCTACATGCCGGAAAATTACCCGGCCGTGCCCGTCATTGCCCCCGATCTTTCGGCCATGCGCTATCAGGGAAGGAAAGCCCTGAGCGAACTGGCCGCGCTGCTGGGCGAGGAAAA
>JAFSYV010000171.1 GCA_017443585.1 Lentisphaeria bacterium
CCGGAAGTGAAAAAGCCCCCTTCGCCACCATCGCCAAAGCCGCCGCCGCGGCGGGACCGGGGGACACGGTGAAGATCGGCCCCGGCATCTACCGGGAGCAGATCACCTTCACCAGATCCGGAAAGAAGGGAGCGCCCGTCACCTTCGCGGGGACACGGGGGAAGAACGGGGAGTTCCTCACCGTCGTGGAGGCTCCCGGAACCGTCCTTTCGAAGTGGGTTCCTGCGCCGGAGATCGGCCCCCGGGTCTGGAAGACCCCGCTTGCCAGACGACCGACTCTCGTGATGATGAACGGCGCCATGATAACCTTCGTCAACCGGCGCACCATGGAACTGCCCTGCCGGAAGGAACTGCCCAAAGAGCTCAATATGGAGCTGTTCGCAAGCGCCTTCGGCCCGAAGTGCAAACGTCTGGCCGGGCTCGACATCATGAAACTGCCGGCGGACATCCGGGTGGGGACCCAGCTTTTCCGCTCCCGGCAGGAACTTTTCTGGCCCGTCATCGGCAACGTCCTTTCCGGCTGGCACAAGGGATTCCTCTACGTCCGCTTCGCCGATGAAAGGAAGCCCGAAGAGAACCGCTTCACCGCCTCCTACGGCCACGGCTTCACGGTAAGGGCGTCGGAGCTCGTCTTCCGGGATCTGCACATGCGGGGCTCCCGGACTCAGATCTGGCTCAGGAAGGGCAGCTCCGACGTCACAATCGACAACTGTCTGCTGATGCACGGAGGCTACCGGATCCGTATCGACGAGGGCGTTTCCCGCACCGTGGTGAAGAACTGCATCCTCACGGCGGGCTTCGTCCGCAGCGACCTCTTCAAGCTCAGGAGCCGCGAGGACATGCGGGGCGGCCTGCTCTATCTGATCTTCAAGTACATGATCGGGGAATCCAGCTCCGACGACACGAGCGTTTCGGACGACGGCACGGGGACGAAGATCTTCGGCAATACGGTCCTCCGGGGGCTCATCGGGATCCGGACCGCCGGGACGAACGTGGAGGTCGCGGACAACGCGGTCCGCGAAATGTCCAGCATCGGGATCCTCACCACCGAAAAGGCCGTGGGGCTCTTCCACCACAATCTGGTGATGAACTGCGGGATCCCCCTGCGGATCCACCACCTGCGCCACGTGCGGGCGAAACGGGAGGAGTATCACTTCAACAACCTCTTCGTCCAGGCGCGGCACGGGGGCTCCCAGATCTTCGTCCACAGCGAATCCTACCGGTTCGCCGACAAGGAGAACTTCGAACCCTCCGTCGGGGGCAAGGTGCCGGTCTACAAGAAAAATCCGCCCAATCCCGTGGACGCGGGAAAATTCTTCGTTTACCACAACACCTTCTGGGGCGGCGACGACGAGGCTCCCGCCTTCACCGTGGCCTACCTGAACAAACGGTTCCGCATGGTAATGCCCTTTTTCGTCTTCAACAACATCCACAAGGACAGCCCCCGGATCTGGACCACCACCCATGAGATCACCGGCCCCAACGTCCTTTACATTCTGGACGGCAAGACCTCCTCCATGAAGCGCCTGGATCCGGAATCGCTCAAGCTGAACCGCCGCCTCGGCGAAAAGGAGTCCGCGACCCTCTGGAACAAGAACGACCTGCCCGGTCTGCCGGACGTGACGCTGGCGAAAAACTCCCCCGCCCTCGAAGCGGCGCTGGACGTTTCCCGCCCCTTCACCGTGAGGGGGAAGAGCTATCCCGCATTGCCGGGATTCAAGCCGGGCTATTTCAGGGGCAAGGCCCCGGCGGCGGGAGCGCTCCAGGAGGGAGAATCCGCCCGACGCTTCATCGAAATGCACAAAAAGACCGAAGCGGCCATCAGGATGCTCGAGAATTCGAAGTGACTTCGGAAGCTCCCGAGCCGCCGCCGTTTCTCTTCAGCGTTCGACGGTATGGACTCCGGGAGCAAGGAGCCTGCCGTTCCGCAGGGCCTGAGTCCCCTCGGGGACGGTGAGTTTGCCGGACTTGCCGGAAAACTCCAGCTCCACGGGACCGTGGGTCGTGGGAGCCCGCAGGTAAAACCGCTCCGGCGCAGTGCGCAGGGGCGCCACGGTGAACTTGGAAAAACCCGGCGCAAGGGGCCGGATCCCCGCCAGATGCCGGGGGATCAGGTTGGCCGGAGCCGCCCCCCAGGCGTGGGTCCAGTCCTGAAAAGGCTTGTCCTCTTCGCCCCAGCTTTCCATGGTGACGGTGGAGCCTTGGGCGAGCATACCGAGCCAGGAGCGCTCCCCCTTCGAGGTGAGGAGAGCGTAAAAATGGTCGTCGAGACCTGCGGAAGCGCAGGCTTCCAGCAGGAACTGGGCCCCGTAGACGCTGCAGGCCATGCCCTTTGAACGGATGAATTCCGCAAGAAGAGGGATCTCCGGTTCTTCCGCAATGCCGAAGCGGAGCGCGAAGACGGCGCTGTGCAATGAAGTGTGGGAGGAGCCGAGGGAGTCCACGGGCATCCCGTCGCGGAAAAACTTTTCCCGGAGCGTTTTCCGCACCCCCGCCGCCCGGCGGCGGTAGTTTTCGTCCCCGGTCAACTCGTACATGGCCGCGAGAGCCCCGTGATAATAGGCGTTGGGGACGAAGTTGCACTCCGCCAATTCATAGCCGTCCCGGTCGTGTTCGGGCCAGTCGATGATGTCCCGGAGCCCGGGGATCCCCAGCTTCGCCCCGTTCCGGAGCAGCCCGTCCGGCCCTGCGGTCTCGGGCAGCAGCCGGGCGGGGAGCCAACGGAGCCACCGGTCCACCGACGCCCGGTCCCCGCTGTAGAGCCAATAATCCCGAGCGAGCACGGGAGTGAGGAGCCGCCACTCCGTGGGCCAGGTGGGGCACGTTTCGAAAAAGTCAATGGTGTTCCTCGCCGTCTTGTAGTTCGCATCGCAGCAGAAGTGGCCCAGCTGGTCGATATAGCTGTCCGCTTCGTAGGGGAGCCGCTCCCGCTCGCCGTCGATATAGACGCCGAAGACGTTGGTCGCCTTGATGCTGTACTTGCAGAACTCCCACAGTTCGTCCAGCTCGGGATCGGAGGAGCGGAAAACCGACGCGTCATCCTCCCAGTCGTCGAACCAGACCGTGCGCCGGAGCGTGGCGGTCCCGTAGTAGTGGTTGAGCTCCGCGTAGCGGAAGGGGGCGATCTCCCCGCCGCACTCCGCCGGGACCGCGGGGTGTTTCATCCCTCCGTAGGCGGGCAGATGGGGCGGGATGTGAAATTTATAGGTCCGCCGCCCCGGTTTCAGGGCGAAGCGGTCCAGCATGAAGGTGGTCCACCCGTGACGGTGGAGGATCGACCCGTTTTCGGCGCACTCCCCGATGACCAGTTCCACATGTTCGCCGCAGCGGGCCTCCAATTCCACTTCCAGCGTTCCGTAGGCGGCCCGGCCGAAGTCGAAAAATCCGGCCCCCCGCAGTTCCTTCGTCTGTTCCTCGATGATCTTTTTCATGATGAGCGCTGTCTCCTGTGATTCTCCGGCAGGGAGAAATATTATTGCAAAAGGGCGACGTCCGATACGCCGAAGGGCACCTGCATGTAACTTTCGCACCAGGCGGAAGTGTCGCAGCTCCGGTCCTTGTACCAGTCGGGGAAGCGCTTGCCGCTGCTGTCCACCGCGCCGATCCAGTTCTTGTTGGGGAAGCCGTAGCCCCCGAAACATTCGCCGTACTCGCCCAGAGGCCGGTGCCAGGGCCCCAGCAGATTCCGCAGTGTGCCGTAAAGCCGGAGAGAAAGAATGTTCTTTCCTTTTTTGAGCCCCGTGACGGGAAGACGGCAGGGGGGCTCGCAGATGACGCCCTGCGCCACACCGTTGAGGGTAACTTCGACGGCAGCGGCGTTCATGTGCCCGATCTGCAAGACCGCGTCCGGCCCGGTGGGAGCATATTCGAACTCCTGAGTCAGCGTGACGCTCCCGGCGTAGAAGGGGAAGCCCGCGTCGGTCAGCTCGCTCCCCGCCGTCGCCACCCCCGGAACGAGAACGAAATCCCGGTTCAGCCGCACCACGCCGAGACAGCGGGTGGCCTCGCGCTGAGTTTCGACGGCGAAATCTCCGATGAGGAAGGGGGCTTCGAGTTCCACCCCCGTGATGTTTTCGAAAAGTTCCGTGACGCCCTTGGCGGGCTTGGTCAGGGGAGAAAAACGGCGGGAAAGTTCGAAGACGTTTTTTCCGTCGCGCAGCGGGGGAAGAGCGATGCACTCGAACTCCCGGGCGCGGAAAAAACCGACGGGGCTTGACGGGACCTCCGTATCGTTGAGGAGCACACGCCACTCGGCGGGATCTTCCAGCACGAGCCGGCAGCGGGGAAATTCCCCCCGGCAGAGGGCTTCGAAACGCAATGTCACCATGCCGGAATATCCTTCCCCGGTCAGGATCTCATGGACCGCCAGCACGGGCATGTCCTGCGAAAAGGAGCTTTCCCCTTCCCGTTTGAAGCGGCAGAACTCCAGCAGCAGCACGTTGGGGTCGTTCCTTTCGCAGCGCCAACGGTCGGACAGTTCCAGGCACCGCGCGGGGGCCGGAGAAACGGGCGCGACCGCCGCGCCGGGCTTCAGGACCAGCCTCAGCGCTCCGCCCGGGGCGATCTCGAACTCCGTCGCGGGAGCGCCGGAAGCGCCGTCCGCCTTCAGTTCCGCGGCGGGACAGGGCTGGGAAAGTTTGTGGCCGCTCCCGCAGTCGGTGTTGAAGAGAAAGAGCAGTTCTTCGCCCGTTTGAGTCTTCATGTGGCGCATCAGCAGCGCGGAGGGGTCGTCGCAGCCGATCTCAATGGAGCGGAACTCCGCCAGACGACGGCGCAGTTCGCCCGTGCCGGAAAGGGTCTCCGCTTCGGGACAGGGGGTATCCCCCAGGGCGAAGATCTTCCCGCCCTGAGCGGCAAACTGCGAGAGCAGTTCCAGGGTCGTTCCGGTCAGCTTTTCCGTCCAGGGCAGGACGACGGCCCGGTAGGCCCGTTCCCCGCAGACGAGCCGTCCCTTTTCGACCCGGCCGCAGTCGGCGAGAAGAAATTCGTCCCCCAGTTCGAAGGCCGTCCGGCTGTGGGCCAGCTCCTTTTCCACGTCGAGGAATTTCCGTTCCAGCTGATTCAGTTTTTCGATCCCGGAGGTCCCGATCTCCCCCTTGGCGTACAACGTCGCCGCCGTGTTCCACGGAAGCATCAC
>JAFSYV010000172.1 GCA_017443585.1 Lentisphaeria bacterium
CGACCGGATCTACGACATCATCTATCACCGCTCCGAAAAGCCGGAAATTTCCATCGAATTCGCCGTGACCCACAGCGACAACTACGGCGAAAACTGCTTTTCCTTCGTCAACGGGCAGTACACCAACGACGGCGGGACCCATCTTTCCGCTTTCAAGGAAGGGCTGCTCAAGGCGATCAACGAATTTTCGGGCAAGAACTTCAAAGCGGACGCCGTCCGCGACGGGATGGTGGGCGCGATCGCGATCCGGATCCCGGATCCCGTCTTCGAGGCCCAGACCAAGAACAAGCTGGGCAGCACCGACGTGCGCGGCCCCATCGTCAACGCGGTCCGCGAGGCCATCGTGGATTTTCTCCACAAGCATCTGGATATCGCCGACGTCATTCTGGACAAGGTCCAGCGGAACGAATCGGTCCACCGCAAGATGCAGGAGGCCAAGAAGCTGGGCAAGGAAAGCGCCGCCAAGAGCCGTCTGCGCAATCCGAAACTCAAGGACTGCAAATACCACGTGGGGGAGAAATGGCCCCGGGGCGAGGAGCCGCGGGAAACCATGATCTTCCTCACCGAAGGCGACTCCGCCGCAGGTTCCATCGAGCAGTCCCGCCGGACGGAAAATCAGGCGGTCTTCGCGCTCCGGGGCAAGCCCCTCAACTGCTTCGGGGCCACCCGTGAGGAGCTCTACAAGAACGAGGAGTTCTACTTCCTCACCCAAGCCCTGGGCATCGAGGACGATATCGAGAATTTGCGCTACGACAAGGTCATCATCGCCACCGATGCCGATGTGGACGGCATGCACATACGGAATCTGCTCATCACCTTTTTCCTGACCTTCTTCGAGCAGCTGGTTTTGAAGGGGCACCTCTACGTGCTGGAAACGCCCCTTTTCCGGGTGCGGGATCCCAAGGCTGCCACCAGGGAAAAGAAGAAATCGAAAAAAGCGCCGGATCAGAAAAAAGCGAAAGAGCAGTCGCCGGAAAAGAGCCCGGAAGCGCCCCCGGAATACTACTGCTACTCCGAAACCGAGCGGGACGCCGCCGCGGAAAAGCTGGGCGCCAAGGCCGAGATCACCCGCTTCAAGGGGCTGGGGGAGATCTCTCCCGATGAGTTCCGGCAGTTCATCGGCGAGGAAATCAAGCTGCTCCCGGTGACGCTGGACAGCATGCGCAACGTGCCCGAACTGCTGAAGTTCTATATGGGCCCCAATTCCCCCCAGCGCAAAGAGTACATCATGACGAACCTGACGGTGAGCAAATATGAGTGACGAGACCGAAAAAATTCCGCAGATCCCCGAGGCGGAATCCTGCGACGGCGAGGAGGCCGTCAATCAGCGGGGCGACGACGCTTACCTGCGGGCCATGGTGGACCGGAATTTTCTGGATTACGCCGCGTACGTCATCAAGGACCGGGCGATCCCCGACGTGGACGACGGCCTCAAGCCGGTCCAGCGCCGGATCCTCTGGGCGCTGAAGGAAAAAGACGACGGCCGGACCCACAAGGCGGCCAACATCATCGGCGACGTGATGCACTATCACCCCCACGGCGACGCCTCCATCGGCGACGCGCTGGTGGTGCTGGCCAACAAGGAATACTACATCGTCAAGCAGGGGAACTACGGGAACCCCATCACCGGGAGTCCCGCCGCGGCCCCGCGGTACATCGAGTGCGGCCTTTCCAAGCTGGGCCGGGAGGTCCTCTTCAACGACGACCTGACGGAGTTCGTGGACTCCTACGACGGCCGGAGCAAGGAGCCCGTGGTGCTCCCGGTGAAGATCCCGAGTCTGCTCATGCTGGGCAGCGACGGCATCGCCGTGGGCATGGCGACCACGATCCTGCCCCACAACTTCTGCGAACTGCTCCAGGCCCAGATCAGCGAACTGCGGCACGAGCCTTTCCCCGTCTACCCGGACTTCCGTCAGGGGGGATTGATGGACGTTTCGGAGTACGCCGACGGCAACGGCCGGATCGTCCTGCGGGCCAAGATCGAGCTGGACGAGAAGCACCGGAA
>JAFSYV010000014.1 GCA_017443585.1 Lentisphaeria bacterium
GGGCCGGGTCAACGGCCGGGCCATCGAAATGTGCGACGTGGACGGCGCGGGCAAGAGCGTCAACGGCTGGGCGGACTGGGTCTACGATATCCAGAACCTCTACACGGCGGGCAGGCTCATGTGGGATCCCTCGACCGACGTGGACGCCATGCTCGACGCCTACTACAAGGACTTCTTCGGCCCGGCGGCGGCCCCGGTGAAGCAGTTCTACAACGAACTGGAAGAAGCCTGGGTCCAACGGGGCTGGGAGCCCGGCAACTGGAACTTCGACCGGGTGTGGCGGCAGCTCTATCCGCCTGCTTTCGTGGATAAGATGCTGGGACTGCTCCGGCAGGCGGTGAAGCTCGCCGGGAATCAGGAGCCCTACGCCTACCAGACGCGCAAACTCCTGGCCGGGTTCAAGCCCTTCGACCAGAACTCCCGGATGTTCCGGGGTGGCAGCCGCAAGACCAACCCCGCCACGGTGACGGTCCCCCGCTGCGGCGGGGCCCCCGGAGCCGCCGACTGGCAGAAGGCCGTCATCCTCAAGGACTTCTGCGACAGCTACAACGTCTACACGCAGAATTCCAAAACGGAAATGCGCCTGCTCCACGACGGGAAGAATCTGTACGTGAAGGCCCTCTGCACCATCCCCGCCGGAGTGGCGGGAGTCCGCTGGGCGCCCCCGAGCACCGGGGCCAAGGACGGCCCCTTGTGGAACTACGAGAGTTTGGAATTCTTCCTCGCCAACGGTAAGGAGTCCTACCAGTTCATCCTCGCCCCCGACAACAAGCTCTTCGACGCCTTCAACCAGCCCGACAGCAAAAAGGCGATGCTCTGGAACTCCAAGGGGGTGAAATGGTCCACGGTCCGCAAGGGAAGCACGTGGGAGGGATTCTTGACCATCCCCCTCGAAGAGGCGGTCTTCGCCGTTCCCGGCAAGAACGGGACCTTCCGCTTCAACGCCTACCGGAACTGCCGCTACTACATGCCCGGCGAACCGGAAACCTGGGAGCAGAGCTGTTATCTGCCCGTCTACGGCGGGTTCCACAACATCGACCGCTTCGGCACCCTGAAACTCGGCAAGTGACCCGGTTCAGGGTCCGTTCGACACGGGGAAGGCCCTCGGACACAGGGGCCTTCCTTTTTTTTCGCGGCGAAAAAAACGGAAATCGCCTGAGAAAACGCCGTTTCCTCTTGCATTTCGGGCGACGACAGACTATATTTACCGCGTTAATGAAAAACTCTATAGGCAAAGGAGAAATGATGAAGACAGTGAAAACCGCTTTTTTGTGTTTCGTTTCGGGGCTCCTTTTCCAGTGCATCGGCGCGGAGCTGGAGCTTGCCCCGCTCTTCCACAGCTGCGGCGTCATCTGCCGGACAAACGAGCTGATGCAGGAGTGCCATGTCACCTACCGGAAAAAGGGAACGGCTCTCTGGCTGCCCGCCTTCGAGGCGGTCTACGACCCAAGCTACGGGGAAAAATTCCGGACCTCCATCGTCGACCTCGAACCGGATACCGAATATGAGGTCCGGGCGGTCCTCAGCCGGAAAAAACTCCGGGAGACCGCGACCGGGACCTTCCGCACCTGGGCGGAAAAGGTCCCCGTCGGGCAAACAATAGTCCTGACGCCGGAACGGCTGAAAAAGAATCTGGTCATCACCTCCAGGGGGAAAGCGGACAGCTGGATCCGCTACACCGCCGCGCCGGGCACCGTCATCGACGGCAAGGGCGGGAAAGTCGCCGTCACCCTCAAGGAGGCCGAATACGTGATCCTCGAAAACCTGACGATCCGGGGCGGGACCAACAACGCCGTCGTCCTCGACAACTGCCGGTTCGTGCGGCTCGTCAACTGCGACATCGGCTTCTGGGGCGACCCCGAAAACTGGAAGTACGACGGCGCCACGGGGCGGATGCGCAACCGGGCCGGGCAGACCCTCTGGAACAAGAACGCCGTCTACATCGACCGGGGGTTCGGGCAGGTCATCGAAAGGTGTTACATCCACGATCCGTTGCTCTCGGCCAACAACTGGGTCTACGGCCACCCGGACGGCTCCCAGGGGATCGCCCCCTTCAAGCCCCGCTCCACGGTGATCCGCTACAACGACATCTGCGCAAGCGACCTCAACTGGTGGAACGACGGCATCGCCGGGAACCGGAATTTCGACCTTGACGGCGGCCTCAACCGGGACTGCGACGTCTACGGCAATTTTCTCGCCTTCGCCAACGACGAC